>CBIFVW010000397.1:0-1527 GCA_966186155.1 uncultured Sphingomonas sp. | reverse complement strand
CCGCGCCCATCGGTCGGAGGCGTTGCGCCTCTCTCCCGCCACCGCCGAGCGCGGCACCGCGCAGCGCTGGCTCGCGGGCGGGGGCGGCGCGCTCGACGGAGTCGTCGCCAAGCGGCTCGACGCGCCCTATCAGCCCGGCGAGCGCGCGATGCTCAAGGTCAAGCGGCTGCGCACCGCCGACTGCGTCGTCGGCGGCTTCCGCTATGCGACCGGCAAGCGCGAGGTCGGCTCGCTGCTGCTGGGACTCTACGATTCGGCGGGCCTGCTCCACCATGTCGGCTTCACTTCCGCGATCCCCGCCGCCGACCGGCCGGCGCTGACCCAGCGGCTCAAGGCACTGGTCGAGCCGCCCGGCTTCACCGGCGACGCGCCGGGCGGGCCGAGCCGCTGGTCGACCGAACGCTCGGCGGCGTGGGAGCCGCTCCGTCCCGAGCTTGTCGCCGAAGTGCGCTACGATCATGTCACCGGCCGCCGCTTCCGCCACGGCACCGCCTTCCTGCGCTGGCGGCCCGACAAGGCGGCCGCCCAATGCACGCTCGAGCAACTCGAGGCCGAAGCGCGGCCGGCGCTGGTCGAGGCGGCGCTGGCAGCGGCCGGACGATGATGGCATTGGCGCGCCATGCACATGAATCACGATCCCGCCGCTGTGGCCGCCGAGACGATCGGCTTCGACCGGTTCCTCGCCGTCGACATCCGCGTCGGCACGATCGTCGAGGCGCTGCCTTTCCCAGAGGCGCGCAAGCCCGCCTACAAGCTGCTGATCGACTTCGGCCCGGTGATCGGGCGGAAGCGCTCCTCGGCCCAGATCACCGAGCATTATACGCTCGAGGAGCTGCCGGGCACGCAGGTCGCCGCGGTGGTCAACTTCCCGCCGCGCCAGATCGGGCCGGTGATGTCCGAGGTGCTGACGCTCGGCTTCCCCGATGCCGATGGCAAGGTGGTGCTGGTCCGCCCGAGCGTGCCGGTCCCCGACGGCGGCCGGCTGTTCTGACGGATAGCGCTAACATTTCCCGTTGAAAGCCTCGCGGCCGAGGCATAGCCTTTCCGAAAACAGGGGAGGCAAATCATGTTGGTTCGACTGGCGCTCGCCGCCGCGCTGGCGATTCCCGCGGGGATCGCGCTGGCGCCTCTGTCCGCTCAGACGGCGGAAGCGGATCCCGAGATCCTCAACAACCCCAATCCCGAGGCGCTGCAGGTCTATGGCCTGCCCGGCGGCGCCAAGCCCAAGCCGATCAAGGACGCCAAGGTCCAGTTCGGCAAGGCAATCCGCATCGACACGCCGGGCGGCGCCAATGCGTGGAGCGTCGGCGTCAATTCGCCGCTGCTCAAGCCGGTGAAGAAGGGGGACAAGATCCTGGTCGCCTTCTACGCCCGGCTCGAGAAGGGCGAGAATGGCGCCACCACGGCGAAGATCGCCACCGGCCAGCTCCAGCTCAGCGCCGCGCCCTATACGGGGCTGTTCGGCAAGGGCTTCGAGATCACGCCCGAATGGAAGCTCTACCAGGTCTCGGGCCATGCCGACCGCGA
>CBIFVW010000396.1:0-1546 GCA_966186155.1 uncultured Sphingomonas sp. | reverse complement strand
CCCAGCCCCGCCGCCTCGGCGAGCGGCTTCTCCATCACCGGGGCGGTGTCGACGAACACCTTGAGCGCGCCGGGCGCGGCGTCGACCAGCCAGCGGCCGAGCTCCTTCAGCCGCCGCTTGACCAGGTCGTGATAATCCGCGCCCTGCGCATAGACCGAGATGCGCCCGATCTCCCCTTCCCTTGCCAGCGCGAGCGGATCGGCGCCGGGCGCATAGCTCATCCCGAGTGCGATCACCGAGCGGACCTCGGGCCACAGCCCCGCCGGGCTCTCGCGATGGTGCGCGCGCTCCTCCATCCAGAGCATCGAGCCGTGCCGCCCCTCGGCGAGCCATTGCCGCAGCCGCTCGCCGGCGCGCGGCGCGGCATCGGCACGTGCGATCCCGCAGGCCGCGAACCCGATTTCGGCCGCTTTCGCCTTTATTAGCGCTTCCAATGGCTTGTCTTGCTGCACGCGGACCCGCTACCACGGATGCGGCAAGGGAGGGATTCCATTTGAGCGGCGATTTGGCCGTGAGCGCCAAGGGACTCGTCAAATATTTCGGCGACCGCCGGGTCGTCGACGGCGTCGACATCGCGGTCCCCACGGGCCTGGTCTACGGCGTGCTGGGTCCCAACGGCGCCGGCAAGACCACGACATTGCGCATGCTGCTCGGCATCATCGAGCCCGACGAAGGCGAGCGCACCCTGCTCGGCCGGTCACATCCGCGCGACGCCAGCGACCGAGTCGGCTATCTCCCCGAGGAGCGCGGCCTCTATCCCGGCATGAAGTGCCGCGAGGCGATCGCGTTCATGGGTGCGCTGCGCGGCCTGCCTTGGGCCACGGGGCGCAAGCGCGCGGCCGAGCTGCTCGAGAATGCGGGGCTCGGCCATGCCGCCGACGAGAAGATCCGCAAGCTCTCCAAGGGCATGGCGCAGCTCGTCCAGCTCCTGGGCTCGGTGGTGCACCAGCCCGACCTGCTCGTGCTCGACGAGCCCTTTTCGGGCCTCGACCCAGTCAACCAGGAGAAACTCGAGAAGCTGATCCGCGCCGAGCGCGACCGGGGCGCCACGATCCTTTTCTCCACGCACGTCATGGCGCATGCCGAGCGGCTGTGCGACCGGCTGTCGATCATCGCCGGGGGCAAGGTACGCTTCGAAGGCACGGTCAACGATGCCCGCGCGACGCTGCCGATGCAGGCGCATTACACGCCGCACCACCATGTCGAGAGCGCCGGCGCGCTGCTCCCGCCCGATGCCCAGCGCGAGAACGGGAGCTGGCGCTTCACCGTGCCGGCGGAGGGCGTCGAGGCGCTGCTCGTCCGGCTGATCGACGGCGGCTATGGCGTCTCGGGCCTGTCGATCGAGCGGCCGGGATTGCACGACGCGTTCGTCAAGATCGTCGGCGCCGAGGCGCTGGCCGATCAGGAGGAAGCGGCATGAGCGGTTTCGCGCGCACCCTCCGCCAGGCGCTGACCATCGCGCGGCGCGACTTCACCGCGACGGTGTTCACGCCCACCTTCCTGCTCTTCCTGTTCGCACCGGTGCTGATGATCGCCTTCGGCACGG
>CBIFVW010000395.1:0-1553 GCA_966186155.1 uncultured Sphingomonas sp. | reverse complement strand
CGGCTCGCGAGCAGCCGCGGATCGATCCCCGCGCCCGCAAAGGCGACTTCCCAGCGGTCCTCGGCGTCGACATGGTAGATGAGGTCGGGCGTGCCTGCGGTGCTGAACCAGCCGTGCCGCGTCATCTCGGCGTCGAGCTGGCCCTCGCCCCAGCCGGCATAGCCCAAGGCGACGAGCCATTTGGACGGCCCCTTCCCCTCGGCGATCGCGCGCAGCACGTCGATCGTGCCCGAGAGCGCCCAGCGTCCGCCCACGTCGATCGTGTCCTGCCCGCCCCAGTCTGGCGAATGGAGCACGAAGCCGCGCCGCGGCTCGACGGGGCCGCCGAAATGCACCGGCGTATCGGGCGCCTCGCCCGGATCGATCTCGAACTGGCGGAACAGCTCATGCAGGCCCAGGCCCTCGATCGTCTCGCCGATGCCGATGCCCAGCGCGCCGTCGCGGTCGTGCGCGCACATCGCGATCACAGCGCGCTCGAAGCGGGGATCGCCGATGCCGGGCATCGCCAGCAGGAACTGGCCCGTGAGGAAGTTGCTCGATTCCATCGCCGATCAACGTAGCCGCACCGTTTCGGCTCCGCCACGCTTGAAAAAGGCCTCGCGTGCGCCGATTGGGAACCCGACTCGTCTTTCGCGCTTCTCGCGCGGGAGGAACCCAGAGGAGAGTGACATGACCATCCAGGTTGGCGACCGCATCCCCAGCACCACGTTCGTCGAGATGACCGAGAACGGCCCCGAGCAGGTGAATTCGGACGAATATTTCGCAGGCCGCAAGGTTGCGCTCTTCTCGGTGCCCGGCGCCTTCACGCCGACCTGCTCGGCCAAGCATCTGCCCGGGTTCGTCGAGAAGGCCGACGAGCTCAAGGCCAAGGGCATCGACGAGATCGCATGCACCGCGGTCAACGATCCCTTCGTGATGGGTGCCTGGGGCAAGGCTTCGGGAGTCGAGGGCAAGGTGACGATGCTCGCCGACGGCAATGGCGATTTCCCCAAGGCGGTCGGGCTCGAGATGGACGGCTCCAAGTTCGGCCTGGGCCAGCGCGGCCAGCGCTTCTCGATGGTGGTGAACGACGGCGTGGTCGAGCAGCTCAACGTCGAGGCGCCGGGGCAGTTCGAGGTCAGTTCGGCCGAATATATGCTCGGCAAGCTGTAACGACGCGGCCGTAACGGAACCCGCTCAAGTCGTTGGAGTTGTTTCGGGGCGAGCTTTCCAGAAAGGGAATGTCATGGCCGAAACGAACAGCGCGGACGCGATGCCCGCAACGACCGAGGAGACCAAGAGCTTCATTGCCCAGGCACAGGAAGCGATCGGCGACGCCGTCGACGCGACCGTCACTGCGGTGAAGGAGCACCCGATCGCCGCGGCGGGCATCGCCGCGGGGGTCGCCGCCGCGGTCGGCGGCGCAGCCTATGCCGCGACCCACATGGGCAGCGAAAAGGCACCCGAGCCGAAGGGCAAGAAGTAGGGCGCCGGAAAACCCCTCCCCTTCAGGGGAGGGGTTGGAGGTGGGGCCAGTGAGTCTCACCGAGCCCGACGTCCACGCGGACATACCC
>CBIFVW010000394.1:0-1562 GCA_966186155.1 uncultured Sphingomonas sp. | reverse complement strand
GAAGGAAGATCCGCCCCGGCATGTCGCCCCGGATGAAGCGGAAGTTAAATCGCTTCTCCGGGGGATTCCCGACCGGCCGAACCCGTAACGGCGAACTCCAGAATTTCGCGCCGCCTCGCCCTGCGCTCTGATCCGCGCGCGGATTCCCGCGCGAAGGGAGGGCGGAGGTGGACAGGCAGGCGCACAGCGTCACGGCGCTCATCGCGTTCGGCGTGATCGCGACCGCCACGATCGCGGAAGGCTCGCGCCCGCCGCGCCTGCCCCAGCGCGAGGCGACGACGCCGGTCGCCGGCACCCGCACCCGCCGCGCCGCGGGGCCCGGCCCGAGACCCTCGCCGAAACGGCTCCACTAGACCGGATCCACATTCAAGCACCCCCAATCCTCCCCCTCCGGGGAGGATCCCGTTGAATGCCTACACGCCCTGGACCCTAGGCGCGCATCAGCCGCGCCACGGTGCCCGGCTCGGCCGGGATCATCTCGAAGCGCGCGCCGAGCTGCGTCGCGAGCGTCGTCGCGATGTGCAGGCCGAGCCCGGTCGCGAAACCCTTGCTGAGCCCGCGCCCGTCGTCGCGCACGTCGATGCGGAAGCCGCCGGGCCCGCCTCCGGCCCGGCATTCGACTGCGATCGCGCCTTCGTCGCGGTCGGCGAAGCCGTGCTCGATCGCGTTGGCGACCGCCTCGGCGACGATCAGCGCCACCGGTATCGCCGCGTCGGGCGGGAGCGACAGGCCGTCGGGATCGGATACCATCACCGACACGCGCTTGCCGCTCGCCTCGACCAGGTCGGCGCAGAGCGGCTCGAGCAGCTCGCGCACGTCCTGGGCCTCGCCCGTCGGGCGATAGAGCCGGCGGCTGATCCGGCCGATCGTTCCGATCCGGCGCACCGCCTCGTCGAGCGCGGTGCGGGCGGCCTCGTCGCCGACATGCTTCTTCTGGAGCGCGAGCAGCCCGGCCGCGACCTGGAGGTTGTTCGACACGCGATGCTGGAGCTCGTGGAACAGGAGCGCGCGCGTCTCGGCCAGGCGGTGGCTCCGCTCGCGCTCGCGGATCAGGTTCGCCGCGGCGAGCTGCATCAGGTGGAAGGGCACGAGCACCAGCGTCGCCGCGACGGCGTAGAGCAGGACCGAGGGCACGGTGCCGAGCAGCGCCGCATCGGGATCTCCGAGGAGGAAGAATCCCCAGCCGAGCAGTCCGCCGATCACCGCCACCAACGCGCCCGCGCGCACGCCGAGCAGGAAGGCCGCGGCGATGACCGAGGGAAAGAAGGTGATGAAGGGCAGCCCCTTGGGCAGCAGCGGAAGCAGCGCGAGCCGCAGTGCCAGCGCGGCGCCGGTGATCGCGAGGGCCAGCAGGAGCTGCACGACGGGCCGGTCGCGCAGGACCGGCAGCCGTTCGAGCCAGCGGATATCCATCAGGGCCCTGCCCATCGCCCGATCCCCCTCCCGCCCGATCCTCGCACGACACGGCCTGGGTCGATCGGAAACGCGACGGACACATTCTCCCCGATCCCGCTGGAATGGCAAGGGAAAAGGGCTCGAGCACCCGTCGAGCCGGCGCAAAT
>CBIFVW010000393.1:0-1599 GCA_966186155.1 uncultured Sphingomonas sp. | reverse complement strand
GCACGGGGGTGGGCGAGGGGGACGGGCCGGGCGATGGGCTCGTCACGGGCACATAGACGTTCGCCAGCGATGCAGGCGATCCGTTGAACTGCCGCGCCGCTTCCATCACGACATGATATTGGTTGAGGCCCGAATAGATGTTGGCGACCTGGCGCTGGCCGAAGGCGTCGTAGAGCGTCGCGTCGATCGTCTGCATCGGCACGCCGAGCCGGGCGGCGGCATCGCGGTCCACGTCGACGAACGCGTCGGCACCGGCTTCCTGCTGGTCGATATCGACGTCGGTCAATACGTCGCCATGTTGCTTGAGCGCGTCGACCAGCTTCCGCCCCGCCGTCTTGAGAACATCCGGATCGTCGGCCTTGAGCACATATTGATAGGTGCTGTTGGTCTGGCGCCCGCCGACCTGGAGGTCCTGCACGGGGTTGAGGAAGAGGCTGACGCCGCTGACCTGAGCCAGCTTGGGTCGCAGGCGCGCGATCACTTCCGGCGCGGGCGGCCGCTCGGATCGGGGCTTCAGTGTCGCGAACAAGAACCCGCCGCCGGCCCGGGATCCGCCGGCGAAGGACACGACCGACGCGACCGCCGGATCGCTCCGTACGATTCCCGTGATACGCGTGAGCTTGGCCTGCATGTCGGTGAACGAGATGCTCTGGTCGGCGCGAATCCCGCCGAGCAGCCCGCCGGTATCTTGCTGGGGGAAGAAGCCCTTGGGCGCGATCGCGATCAAATAGATGTTGAGGGCGATGGTGGCGGCGAGCAGCAGGAGGACGGTCCTGCGATGCGCGATCGCCCAGTCGAGCGCGTGCGCGTATCGCGCCTGCGCCCAGTCGAAGCCCCGGCGGGCGGCGCGCATGACCCGGCCCTCGCGCTCCTCGCCGCGCAGCAGCCGCGACGCCAGCATGGGCGTCGTGGTGAGCGAGATGACCAGGCTGATCGCGACCGCTGCCGACATGGTGAGCGCGAATTCGCGGAATAGCCGCCCGACCAGCCCGCCCATGAAGATCAGCGGCACGAACACCGCGATCAGGCTCGACGAGATCGACAGCACCGTGAACCCCACTTCGCGCGCGCCGGTCAGCGCGGCTTCGAGCGGTGTCATCCCGGCCTCGACATGCCGGCTGATGTTCTCGACCACCACGATCGCGTCGTCCACCACGAAGCCAGTCGCGACGGTGAGCGCCATCAGCGAAAGATTGTCGAGAGAGAAGCCCGCCAGATACATGACCGCCAATGTGCCGAGAAGCGAAGCGATCACTGCGGCGGCCGGGATCAGGGTCGCGCGCCAACTCCTGAGGAACAGGCTGACGACGAGCACTACCAGCAGAGTCGCGATCAGCAGCGTCACCTCGACCTCTGTCAGCGATGCGCGGATCGTGCGCGTCCGGTCGGAAGCGATCGAGAGGTGGATGTCCGCGGGCATGGCGGCACGGAGCGCCGGCAGCTGCGCCTTCAGCGCGTCGACCGTCTCGACGATATTAGCGCCGGGCTGACGGCTGATCAGGATGGGCACCGCGCGCTGCCCGTTGAACAGGCCCATGGTGCGGATGTCCTCCGGGCCGTCGATCACATCGGCGATGTCGGACAGCCGCACCGCCGCAC
>CBIFVW010000392.1:0-1620 GCA_966186155.1 uncultured Sphingomonas sp. | reverse complement strand
TTGATCGACGCGGTGTTCGCGCTCGGGGGTGAGGACGATCTCGTCCGGCTGCTCGCGCGGGTGAAGGCGCTGCAGGCTTTCGTCACGTCGGAGGAGGGGACCAACCTCCTCGCCGGCTACAAGCGCGCTGCGAACATCCTCAAGAAGGAGAATTACGTCCCCGGCGAAGTCGCCGATGGCGGCATCTACGAAAAGGAGCCCGCCGAGGCCGCGCTCGCCGAGGCGCTCGACGCGGCCGAGCCGCGTGCCGCCGAGGCGGTGGGGCGGGAGGATTTCGAAGCCGCGATGGCCGCGCTCGCCTCGCTGCGCGCGCCGATCGACCGGTTCTTCGACGACGTCACCGTCAACGATGCCGATCCCGCCAAGCGCTCGGCCCGGCTCGCGCTGCTCGCGCGCATTCGTGACGCGGTGCACAAGGTCGCGGATTTCTCCAGAATCGAGGGTTGAAGCCTGACAACGGTATCAAGGGTTCCGCCCTCTTCGCACCTGCGATAGCGCCCTTTCCTCCCCGGGACAGCGCATCACGGCAGAAGGGACTCGAATGACGCACTATGTGTACCGCTTCGGCGGAGGCGTGTCGGACGGCGGCAAGGGCGACAAGAACCTGCTCGGCGGCAAGGGCGCGAACCTCGCCGAGATGGCCTCGATCGGCCTGCCGGTGCCCCCGGGCTTCACCATCTCGACCGAGATGTGCGCGCGCTATTACGAGGAGGGGGAGAGCTTCCCCGAAAGCCTGAAGGCCGAGGTCGCGAACGGCATCGCGCATATCGAGGGGATCACGGGCAAGAGGTTCGGCGACGCGGCCGATCCGCTGCTCGTCTCGGTCCGCTCGGGCGCGCGGGTGTCGATGCCGGGCATGATGGACACCGTGCTCAACCTCGGCCTCAACGACGCGACCGTGGAGGGCCTCGCCGCCACCAGCGGCGACGCGCGCTTCGCCTGGGACAGCTATCGCCGCTTCGTCCAGATGTATTCCGACGTGGTGCTCGGGCTCGATCACGGCCGCTTCGAGGAAGCGCTCGAGATCGCCAAGGAGGATCGCGGCTTCCATCTCGACACCGAGCTTTCCGCGGCAGACTGGCAGGCGCTGGTCGGCGAGTACAAGGCGCTGGTCGAGGAGCTGTGGGGCAGGCCCTTCCCGCAGGACGTGCACGACCAGCTCTGGGGCGCGATCGGCGCGGTGTTCGGATCGTGGCAGTCCGAGCGCGCCAAGGTCTATCGTCGCCTCAACGACATCCCCGGCGACTGGGGCACTGCGGTCAACGTCCAGGCGATGGTGTTCGGCAACATGGGCGACAGCTCGGCGACGGGGGTGGCGTTCACGCGCGATCCATCGACCGGCGAGGCGGCCTATTATGGCGAGTTCCTGATCAACGCCCAGGGCGAGGACGTCGTCGCCGGCATCCGCACGCCGCAATATCTCACGCGCGCCGCGCGCGAGAAGGCAGGGGCAAAGCCCGCCTCGATGGAAGAGGCGATGCCCGAGACCTATGCCGAGCTCGCCCGCGTCTTCGACCTGCTCGAGCGCCATTATCGCGACATGCAGGACATCGAGTTCACGGTGCAGCAGGGCAAGCTCTGGATGCTCCAGACGCGCTCGGGCAAGCGCACCGCCAAGGC
>CBIFVW010000391.1:0-1658 GCA_966186155.1 uncultured Sphingomonas sp. | reverse complement strand
CGGTCATCGCCTCTCTCCTCATCTGAAGGGCGGTTCGTTGAACGCGCGAAGCTTGCGCGAGTGCAGCCGGGCGCCCTCGCGGCGCAGCTCCTCGACGGTCTCGATGCCGATCTTGAGATGCTCGGCGATCGCGCGCTCGTAGAAGCGGTTGGCCTGGCCCGGCAGCTTCAATTCGCCATGGAGCGGCTTGTCCGAGACGCAGAGCAGGGTCCCGTAGGGCACGCGGAAGCGATAGCCCTGCGCGGCGAGCGTCGCGGATTCCATGTCGACTCCCACCGCGCGGCTCAACGAGAAGCGCAGCGCCGATTGCGAGTAGCGCAGCTCCCAGTTGCGATCGTCGGTGGTGACGATCGTGCCGGTGCGCAGCCGCTGCTTCAGCTCCTCGCCCGACTGGCCCGAGACCGTCTCGGCGGCGCGGGCGAGCGCGAGCTGGACCTCGGCGATCGCCGGGATCGGGATCTCGGGGGGCAGCACGTCGTCCATGATGTGATCGTCGCGCAGATATGCGTGGGCGAGCACATAATCGCCGATCCGCTGGCTGGGACGAAGGCCGCCGCAATGGCCGATCATCAGCCATGCCTCGGGCCGCAGCACCGCGAGATGATCGGTGATCGTCTTGGCGTTGGACGGGCCGACGCCGATGTTCACCAGCGTGATGCCCGATCCGTCCTTGGCCATCAGGTGATAGGCGGGCATCTGGTGGCGGCGCCATGCCGAGCTGTCGTTGAGCAGCCGATCGGTGCTGTCGCCGGCCTCGACCAGGATGCCGCCCGCGCCCGAGACGCCGGTGAAGCGGCTCCCTTCGCCGAGCTGCTCGACCGCCCAGCGGACGAACTCGTCGACATAGCGGTGATAGTTGGTGAACAGGATGTACTGCTGGAAATGCTCGACCGGCGTGCCGGTATAGTGCCTGAGGCGCGCGAGCGAGAAATCGGTGCGCAGCGCGTCGAACAAGGCCAGCGGCCGCGTGTCGTCGGTCGAGATCCACAGCCCGTCGGCGATCTCGTCGCCGATATGCGCGAGCTCGGTCGCCGGGAAGTGGCGGGCCAGCTCGGTGACCGAGACCTGGTCCATGTTCTGGATGTGGCCGGGATCGAGGACATAGGGGAAGGGGATCTCCTGCCGTCCGGTGACGGCGTGGACCTCGACGTCATAATCCTCGATCAGGAAGGTCAGCTGCTCGGTGAGATAGTTGGCGAACATCGCGGGCTTGGTGACCGTGATGCGATATTCGCCTTCCTCGACGAGCCGGCCGAAGGAGCGGCGCGGCGCCGGACGGTCGCGGCCGCCGCGATAGGTGAGGCGAAGCTCGGGATAGGCGAAGCTGCCGTCGATCCGGCTTTCGGGATCGGGCGGCGTGCCGTCGGTGAGATAGCGGTTGAGGGCGGTCTGGAGGCGATCGACCGAAGCGCCGTAGAGGCGCTCGAGATCGGCGACGATGTCGGATGCGAGAGTCATCTTCGAGCGCTAATGCGCGAAGATGGCTCTGGCAAGGGTGTGCTCCCTGGGCCCTCCCTTCGGGGGAGGGCCCGGTGCCGGCTCCTCACTCCGCCGCCTGGGCCAGCGGCGCCTCGGGCGTCCAGCGCAGCACCGGCTTGCGGGCGGCGCCGGTCTCGTCCAGGCGCCGGCGCGGGGCGTGGTAGGGCGCGCCCTTGAAC
>CBIFVW010000390.1:0-1678 GCA_966186155.1 uncultured Sphingomonas sp. | reverse complement strand
GGCGAGCGTGGCGCGCGTGAGCGGCGGCGTGCCCGGGAGCAAGTTGGTCGCCGCCATGCCGCGCAAGTCGCGGAACAGGTTGAAGACGCTCGCATAGCGCACCGTCAGCGTCTCGGTGTCCGATACCGGCAGCGCGAAGCCGGCGCGGGTGAGCAGGTCGCCGGCGGCGCGCACGTCGATCTGCGGGTGGAAACGCGCCACCGGCCGCTCGCCCTCGGCCTCGCGGAACGCCGCGCGCAGCGTCGCGAGCGTGCCGGCGCCGAGGAACGCGCCGAGGAACAGCCCGTCGGGCCGGAGCGCACGCCGTGCGAGCGTCAGCGCGCCGGGCACGTCGTTGACCTGGTCGAGCACGCCCGCGCTCACCACCAGGTCGAACGATCCCTCCGGGAAGGGGTGCCGGTCCTCGTCGGCCTGGATCCCGCCCGCGGCTTCGGCGAAGGCGCGCCCCGCGTCGAGCCGCGTGATCGCCGCGCCGGGCAGCGCGAACCCGCCCGCGAAGCTGCCCAGGTCGAGCACGTCGCGGAATTCCCGCTTCACGCCCTCGAGCCGCTCGGCGATCCCTTCGAGCATATGGTCGCGGACGAAGCCCTCATAGCTGCGGGCGGCGCGGTCGCGGCGCTTGCGGCGGAGCGTGCGGTCGAAGATCTCGGAGTCGGACATCGGGCGCGCTTGTGCGCCGAGCCGAGGCGAGGGACAAGAAGCCGTGCAATGGACCGCGCCCCTCGTCCGGATCGCCGATCTGGCGCTGCCGCCGCGCTGCCCCGGCTGCGGCGAGATCGTCGCGGCGGATCATCGCTTCTGCGGCGCGTGCTGGGCCAGCCTGCGCTTCCTGGGGCCGCCCTGGTGCGCCACTTGCCAGGCGCCGTTCGAGTTCGACCGGGGCGAAGGCGCGCAATGCGCCGAATGCCTCGTCGAGCCGCCGCCGCACGACGGGGTGCGCGCCGCGGTCGCCTATGGCGAGGTCGCGCGCGAAGTGGCGCTCAAGCTCAAATATTCGGGCCGGCTCGCCTGCGCCGAGACGATGGCGCAGGCGATGGCGCGGCTGCTGCCCGCCGATGCCGACCTGCTGGTCCCCGTGCCGCTCCACCGGTGGCGGATCTGGTCGCGCGGTTTCAACCAGGCGGCGCTGATCGCGCGGTCGCTGGGCAGGGCGGGCGGCGTGCCCGTCGCGCTCGACCTGGTCCGCCGCGTCAAGGCGACTCCGGTGCTGCGCGGGCTCGGCGTGGGGGGAAGGGCCAAGGCGGTGGCGGGCGCGTTCGCGCTGGCGCCCGGCGCGAAGGCGCGGCTGGCGGGGCGGACGATCGTGCTGGTCGACGACATCCACACCAGCGGCGCCACCGCCACCGCCTGCGCGCGCGTGCTCAAGCGCGGCGGGGCGGCAAGGGTGATCCTTCTGTGCTGGGCGCGCGTTCTCGATGCGGAGGAAGGCGCGGATTGACAAGCGAACCCCGCGACCACAGGTGTTGGGACCAATGGCCAAGATCGAAATCTACACCAAGGCGTTCTGCCCCTATTGCTATCGCGCCAAGGCGCTGCTCGACCGCAAGCACGCCGATTACGAGGAGATCGACATCACCATGGGCGGCCCGCGCCGCCAGGAGATGATCGACCGCGCCCAGGGCGGCACCACCGTCCCGCAGATATTCATCGACGGCAAGCATATCGGCGGATCCGACGA
>CBIFVW010000389.1:0-1713 GCA_966186155.1 uncultured Sphingomonas sp. | reverse complement strand
TCGCCAGGGCGGGCTCGACGAACAACATGCTGAGCAGCATCGTCGGCGACTTCTCGGGCATGCCCGCGGTCATGAAGCGGCTCGCGCTCGTTCAGTTCTGCAGCTGGTCGGCGCTGTTCATCATGTGGATCAACACCACGCCGATCGTCGCCCAGGTCTTCTACGGGGCGCCCGATGCGGCGAGCCCGCTCTACCAGCAGGGCGCGCAATGGGTCGACGTGCTGTTCGCCACCTACAACGGCGTCGCCGCGGTGGCGGCGCTGACCTTGTTCCCCTTCCTCTCGGCGCGGATCGGCAAGGCGCGCACGCACATCGTCGGGCTGCTCTGCGGCGCGGCGGGCTATGCGAGCTTCTTCCTCGTGCCGGACCGGCAGTGGCTGGTGCTGAGCGAGGTCGGGATCGGCATCGCCTGGGCGTCGATCCTCGCCATGCCCTATGCGATCCTTGCCTCGGCACTGCCGCAGAAGAAGCTCGGCATCTATATGGGGCTGTTCAACGTCTTCGTCGTCGTGCCGCAGTTGCTCGTCGCCACTGCGATGGGCTCGATCATGAAGCGCTTCTTCCCGGGCGAGCCGATCTGGACCATGGCCTTCGCAGCCGCGACGCTGGCCGTCGCGGCCCTGGCGATGACGCGTGTGAAGGAGGCGGAATGAGCTATTTGCAGGTCGTCAGCTGCACCGCTTCGGCATTGTCGTTGGCCGCCGCACCCTGCTTGATTTCGTACAGTTGCGGCCAGCGCTTGCCGACGACGAACAGCCGCTTGCCCTGCGCGTCATAGGCGATGCCGTTGGGCACGTCGTCGATGTCGCGGTTCTTGGGCCCGAGCGCGCTCACGTCGAGGAAGCTCTTCACCTTGCCGCTCGCGGGATCGATCCGCGCGATCAGATTGGTCTGCCAGATGTTCGCGAGGATCTCGCCGTCGACCCATTCGAGCTCGTTGAGCTTCTCGACCGGGCAGCCGTTTGCGGTCACCTTGAGCGTCGACACCGGCTGCATCGTCTCGGGGTCGAGGAAGCGCAGGGTCGAGGTGCCGTCGGAAAGGATGATGTTCTTGCCGTTCTGGGTCATCCCCCAGCCCTCGCCGGTATAGGCGAACGTATCGCGCAGGGCGAAGTCGTTGAGATTGTAGGTGAAGCCCGTCTTGTCCTGCCAGGTGACCTGATAGAGCCGGTCCTTCCAGGCGACGATGCCCTCGCCGAAATAGGGGGCGGGCAGTTCGACCTGCTGGACCACTTCGCCGGTCTCGGGCTTGACCTTGCGCACATAAGATGTGCCGACCTCGCCGGTGCCTTCGTAGAGCAGCCCGCCCTGGAAGAAGAGCCCCTCGGTGAAGGCCTGCGGGTCGTGCGGATGCGTCGCGGTGACGGCGACGGCGTAAACCGGGATGCCTGCCGAGCGCAGGAAGAAGAACCAGGCGCCCGCCGCGAGGACGGCGAGCGCGAGCACGGCGAGGAGGATCCGCTTCATCGCGGCGGAGCAAAGCCCCGCCGCGCGAGTCCTGTCAAACCCCAAAAACGCTCAGCGGCTGAACTCGCAGATCCAGTTGACCTCCCAGCTCTTGCCGCCGTCGGCCGAGAAGGCCTGCTCCATCCGCGCTGCCTTGGGCCCGAGATCGAACCATTGATAGCGCACCAGGATCGCGCGGCCCTTCCACACTTCCTGGTCGTAGAACTCGCCCTGCTTGCCGTCGAACTCGCCCACCACCGGCGGCAG
>CBIFVW010000388.1:0-1732 GCA_966186155.1 uncultured Sphingomonas sp. | reverse complement strand
GGCCGGCGCCAGCTTTCACGGTTGCGACTGTACCCGTGACCTCCTCCTGGCCATCCCTGTTAACACCCCCCCTCGGGGGCGGCACTGCACGCGCCGCCCCCAATTTTTTGGGGTGAGGCCGCAACTGTCTCCATTTTCGTTGTATAAGGATCCGATCATGATCGACCGGCGCGCGCTTCTCTCGCGGTCTTCGCTGCTGCTCGCCGCCTCGGCGATGCCGGGCACTGCCGCCGCCCAGGCACGCAAGGCAGCCGGCACGCGCACGCTTCCTGCCTTCTATGCCGATATCGAGGAGCGCACCTTCCGCTGGTTCTGGGAGACCGCGCGGCGCGACAACGGGCTGGTGCCGGATCGTTATCCCAGCTGGTCCTTCTGCTCGATCGCCTCGGTCGGCTTCGCGCTCACCGCCTATCCGATCGGCGTCGAGCGCGGCTGGATCACGCGTGCCGAGGCGCGCGACCTGACGCTCACGACGCTGCGCTTCTTCTGGGAATCGCCCCAGGGGCCGGAGCCGACCGGCAGGATCGGCCACAAGGGCTTCTTCTACCACTTCATCGACATGATCACCGGCGAGCGCTACCGCGACGTCGAGCTCTCGAGCGTCGACACGACGATCCTGCTGATGGGCGTGCTCTTCGCCGGCCAATATTATGACGGCGCGCACGCGAAGGAGCGGGAGATCCGGGACCTCGCGCACAAGCTCTATGCCCGTGCCGACTGGAATTTCTTCCGCGCGGACGGGCGCAAGGCGGTGTCGATGGGCTGGCATCCCGAGCGCGGGCTGATCCCGGCCAGCTGGACCGGCTACAACGAAGGGATGTTCGTCTACATCCTCGGGCTGGGCGCGCCCGAGCATGCGCTGCCGGCGGACAGCTGGGCGGCGTGGACGGCGCCATATGACGGCCTCTGGCGCGGCGAGGGCGCGATGCGCCACCTCGCCTTCGCGCCGCTGTTCCCCCTTCACTACAGCCATATCTGGATCGACTTTCGCGGCATTCGCGACGCAGCGATGCGCGACGCCGGCTTCGACTATTTCGAGAACAACCGTCGCGAGACGCTCGCCAACCGCGCCTATTGCATTGCCAATCCGATGGGCTGGGACGGCTATGGTCCCGAGAGCTGGGGCCTCGCCGCCTGCGATGGTCCAGGCAATTTCACCAAGCGGTTCAAGGGCGAGAACCGCAATTTCTACGGATATGCCGCGCGCGGCCCGATCGGGGAGCCGGACGGCCGCGACGACGGCACGATCACGCCCAGCGCCGCGCTCGGCTCGCTCCCCTTCGCGCCCGAATTCGTGATTCCCACAGCCGAGGCTATGCGACGCGAACACGGCGATCTGCTCTACGGCAAATACGGCTTCTACGACGCCTTCAACCCCAGCTTCCGCTGGCAGGGCGAACGGCTCGAGAAGGGCCGGGTCGACTCGGTGAAGGGCTGGTACGACACCGACTATATCGGCATCGACCAGGGCCCGATCCTGCTCCAGGCGGCGAACTACCGGAACGACTTCGTGTGGAAGCGGATTCGCCAATGCGCGCCGGTGCGAAAGGGGCTGAAGCTGGCGGGATTCACCGGGGGGTGGCTGGGCTGATCGTCATCCCGAACATCCTTCTCCCTTGATGGGAGAAGGAGGGGCCCGCGCGCGAAGGGCGTGGGAGGATGAGGGCGAGTTGTCCGCGAGCCACATCGCCTGGAGGAAAGGTCACCCCACCCAACCCTCCCCCATCAAGGG
>CBIFVW010000387.1:0-1743 GCA_966186155.1 uncultured Sphingomonas sp. | reverse complement strand
GTCGCGAACGCATAGGCCTCGAGCCAGTCCTGGCGCATCACGACAGGATCGAGCGAGACGCCGCGCACGTTGCGGATGAAGCGGGCGAGATGCCACGCGACCTGCGGATCGGTCGGCCGGAACGCCGCCTCCGCCTCGGTCACCGCGCGGGCCTCGCCCAGCCGGTCGACCTCGACCACATAGGGCACGACCCGGCTTTGCACCGATTGCCAGAGCACGCCGCCGCCGAGGCCGCCCGCGAGCATGAGGCAACCGAACGCCATCAGGCGCCAGTTGCGCGCCTGGACACGCGCCGAGCCGATCCGTTCGTCCCATAGCTGGCCGGCACGCTGGTACGGCGTCTCGGGTTCGGGAGTCCGTCCATAGCGCTGGACGGCGCGTTTGAAGATCATCAGTCGTCCCTTTCCTTGATGTCCGGAGTGGCGCCGGCGCCGCCGCGGTCGCCCTGCTGCAGCGTGTGCAGCGCGGCTTGGCGATGATGGCGGGCGGTCTGCTGGGCGCGCATCGCCTGGGCCCAGGCCGGCGCGGCACCCTGCGTATCGGCAGCCGATGCCGGGGGCGCGCTGTTCCGGTTGAGCGCATCCCATGCGGCCTGACGGCCGCTGGCGGCGGCTTCCTTCAAGCCGGAGGCGTTCGACGCGCGCGACCGCATCGCATTTCCGGCGGCCTGCGCCACGCCGCCGAGTCCGGCGGCAACGGAAGGCTTGGCCGCCGTCTCCTTGCCGAGCGTGTACGCAGTGGAAGCGGCCGATCCCATCGACGTGCCGGCGCGCACCGTGCCGAGCGCCGCGCCGCCCGCCGCGCGCGCCGCACCGATCGCGGCGCCGCCCGCCAGCATCGGCACGGCGGCCGCGCCGGCAGCGGTTCCCAGCGCCGCGCCGGCACCGAGTTGCGGCGCGCCGGCGACGAGGCCGGAGGCGATGCCGGGGCCGAAGATGCCGAGGCCGAACAGCGCAAGGGCGCCGAGCACCAGGCTCATCGCCGCGCCGAGGTCGGGCTCCTGGCCCTGCATCGACGCGGTGAACTCGGCGAAGAAGTTGGCACCGATGCCGACGATGACGGCGAGCACCATGACCTTGATGCCCGAGCTCACGACATTGCCGAGCACGCGCTCGGCGAGGAAGCTCGTGCGGTTCCACAGCGCGAACGGCACGAGGATGAAGCCGGCCAGGCTGGTCAGCTTGAACTCGATGATCGTGACGAACATCTGCACCGCGAGGATGAAGAAGGCGAGGATCACCACCAGCCACGCGAACAGCAGCACGACGATCGTCAGGAAATTGTCGAAGAAGCTGGTGAACCCCATCATGTCCGAGGCCTGCTCGAGCAGCGGCCAGGCCGCGGAGAAGCCGGTCGAGGCGACCTTGCCGGGCCGCAGGAGGTCGTCGGCCGAGAGCGAGCCGCCGCCGGCGGTCAGCCCAGCCTGCGCGAAGGACCGGAAGATGATGTCGGCGAGGGTCGAGAAGCTGTTCAGGATGAACGCGAACGCGCCGATATAGAGGATCTTCTTGAGGAACCGTCCGATGACATTGTCCTCGCCGCCCATCGCCCAGAACAGGCCGGCGAGGGTGATGTCGATGCCGATCAGCGTCGCGGTCAGGAAACGAACGTCGCAGCCGAGCAGCCCGAACCCGCTGTCGATGTAGCGGATGAAGGCCTGCATGAAGCGGTCGATGACGCCGAGATCGTGCACGTGGGTATCCTCGTGGAAGCGAAGGGGTGCCGCGGGGCGCGGGACGGGGG
>CBIFVW010000386.1:0-1747 GCA_966186155.1 uncultured Sphingomonas sp. | reverse complement strand
TCATGGACATGATCGGGGTCGAGCTCGACGGTGAGCCCCAGCGCGTCGGCGACCTGCGCGTTGCTCGGCCGCCGCAGCACCTGGCCGCGCACCGCCACCACCGGCAGGTCGACCTCGGTCAGCTGGAAGCATTCGAGGAAGCCGCCCGCGTCGGGATCGGTCTCGCTGTCGATCCGGCGGTGCGGCAGGCCGTTGCGGGTGAGGAAGCTCTCGATCCGCACGGTGTCGGCGGCATGGCCGGGCCCGACCAGCGCGACTCCCGCCTCGCCGTGGCGGAGCATGCCGATGCGGCGCAGGATGAACGCGCGCATCACGATCTCGCCGATATCGGGCTCGGCGGCGATCATCCGGCGGAATTCGGGACGCTTGATCCGAACCACGCGCGTGCCCGGCGCGGCGCGGGCGGTGACGAGCACCTTGCGCTCGTTGAACAGATCGAGCTCGCCGGTGAACTGGCGCTCGGGATGGATGTGGACGCTGTGCTCCTCGCCCTCGGCGTCGACGTCGAGGATCTCGACCGCGCCGCCGAGCACCAGGAAGAAATCGACGCTGCGCTGGCCGCGCTCGAACAGCGTCGCGCCGTCCGGCAGCTCCTCGATCGCACCGAACGCCGCGACGCGCGCGGCCATTTCCTCGGTCAGGACCGGAAAGGTCTGCGCCTCCCGCGCATAGGGATCGTCGGGGTCAAGCCGTTGCTGCTGCGAATCGCCCATGGCGCCAGACTAGCGGCGCGAGGGGAGCGGCGCGAGGGCCGCTCCCCGAGGCCGGGTCATCGGCAGTAACGCACCGGGACCCGCTCGTCATAATAGGGATCGTACACCCAGCGCGTCCGGCAATAGCTGCGATAGCGCGGATAGTGGTTGCGGTAATAATAGCCGTCATACGGGTAATAGCCGTGGTCGCGATAATAGCGGCGGTCGTAATCGTAGCGGCGGTCGCCGCTCGCGATCGCGGCGCCGATGGCGAGGCCGGCGATACCCGCGACGATCGCAGTGCCGGTATCGTCATGGTGGCGATAGCGGCGGTAGCGCTGCGCCTCGGCGGTCGGCGCCACCGCGGTGAGCACGGTCGCGCCGAGGGCGGTGCCGAGCAGCGCCTTCTTCACGAAACTGGTCATCAATTCCTCCTCTCTGGCGGCGCCGGAGAGTCCAGGAGGACGAATCGCGGCGCTGGGGTCGAAGACGTAACGCGCGCGGCCTGAACTGGTTCGGAATCGGCTGTTAAGCATGGGTTTAGGCGAGTAGATGCGTCGCCCATGCGATACTGGATCCTCCGCTCCGAACCCGATGCCTATGGCTGGGACGACCTCGTCCGCGACGGTGCCACCGAATGGAACGGGGTGCGCAACTACACCGCGCGCAATTTCCTCAAGGAGATGCAGCCCGGCGACCAAGCGCTCTTCTACCATTCGAACACCGAGAAGGCGGCGGTCGGCATCATGGAGATCACCCGCGCCTGGCAGCCCGACGGCGACGACGGCAAATGGGCGAGCGTCGCGGTGAAGCCGCTCGCCAGGCTCGTCACGCCGGTGACGCTCGCCGCGATCAAGGACGAGCCGCGGCTGAAGGCGCTCGAGATGCTCCGTCAGTCGCGGCTCAGCGTGACGCCGGTGCGCGAGGAGGAGTGGAAGATACTGCTCGAAATGGCTTCCTAGGATGTGGTGCCGTTCATCCCTACCCCCTCGCCCCTCCGGAGGAGGGGAGAGGGTTGCGCAGACTTAGGCACGAAGTGCCTTAGTCGGAGCTGG
>CBIFVW010000385.1:0-1770 GCA_966186155.1 uncultured Sphingomonas sp. | reverse complement strand
CTCCGGAGCAGCACCAGGTCCCCCGGCCGCCGCCCTTCCGCCGCCGCGAGCCCCGCAGCCGCGATCCCCTCGCGCACCCGCGCCGCGTCGCCGCTGCGAAGGGCATAGCCCCCCGGCACCGCCACGCCATGGGCCCAGCCCGCCAGCCCCACGCAGTCGAGCCCGGTCGCCGGGTCGCGCCCCTGCGGGCGGAACCGGCTGCCGATGCACGCCCGCGCCCGCGCGAGCGCCGCCTCGCCGCCGCTCATCCGCCCGGATAGCGCGTCAACAGGTCGATCCCCGGCAGATAGGGCTCGCCCCGGACATTGAGCGCGTTGCCGAACCGCCCCGCGCAGGTCGCGAGCCGCTTGTCGCACCCCTCGATCAGCTCGACACGCCCGCCCTCGTGGAAACGCGGCGGCCGCCGCAGCGTCACCGTCGCGCCGTCGGATCGGAGGATCGCGTCCTCGAGCCCCGAATTGGCGCCGCCGAACCAGCGCAGCCGCCCGCCGCCATAGGCATTGGCCGCCGGCTCCCCGGCATCGAGCGTCAGCACCGCCTCGGCAATCCCCGTCACGATCGCGAAGCGCCGCCGCCCCGCCATCGCGACGCGGCACCTCCTGTCCCCCAGCTCGGCCCGGCATTCGGGCGAGGTCTCCTCCACCACCGGCCGCTCGAGCGCCGCCGACAGCCCGCGCAGCTCCGCGGTGAGCGTGCCCCCGCGCGTCTCGACCGCGCCGATCGTGCCTTCGCCCAGCGCCACCCGGTTCGCCGGATCGGCCCAGTCGCACGCGAACACCGTCACCCGCGCCCCGTCCCAGCGCCCCGCGAGCAGGTCCGCCTCGCCGATCGCCGCGCTGGTCAGCGCGCCCGCCACTTCCATGTTGTCGGCGTCGAGCCCGGCGCTGCGCTCGATCGCGCTCGGCGTCATCCCCGGCGCCGCGCGATGGACGAGCCCGTCGATCTCGAGGTCGCGGTCGTGCGCCGTCAGCCCGATCGCCACTCCGTCGCGCCGCTCGATCCGCCAGCACAAGGCGAGCGTGGTCAGCGCGCTCATTCGCGGATCTCCACCAGCGGCACGCTCGCCGCCATCCCCGCCAGGAAGGTCGCGCGGCTCACGCTCAGCCGGTCCTCGGCGAAGCGCACCGGCACGTCGAACACGAAGCTCGCCGTCACCGCCGCGCCCGCCGCCGGCGGCGTGCCGAGCGTCACCATCCCGCCCGCGTCCAAGCTGAAATCCTCGGTCTCGAACCCGCTCACCTTCACGCGCACCGTCGCCGCCACCGGCCGCGTGATCCGCCGCGTGACCTCGCCATAATGCTTGACCAGCGCGAAGCACGCCGTCGTGCCGTCGCCGGTGCCGATCGCCTCGTCCGCGCCCTCGAAGTCGAACGGGTCGCGCAGCCGGAACCCCCGCGCCGGCCCCATCCGCGCGCGGAAGAAGCCGAGCAGGGCCGCGATGTCCGCCTCCGATCGCACCCCCGGCCCGACATCGTAGTGCGTCCGCGCCTCGGCCCATTCGGCGTTGCGCATCTCCTGCCCGCCCGCGCTCGTCACGATCGCGGTCGAGACCTCGGGCGCCACTTCCGCCTCGCGCCCCAGCGCGATCGGGAACAGCACGTCGTCGAACGCATCCATCTCCGCCTCCTCCTCGAAATGCACCAGCCCGTCGCGCAGCACCTGGGGCAATGACCAGACGAAGGTCCGCGCCACCCCGCGCCGTCGCGCCCGCGCCGCCGCCGCCTCGATGTTGCGCCATTGTCCTTTGTCGTCGGGCCGGAGCACGAACCC
>CBIFVW010000384.1:0-1789 GCA_966186155.1 uncultured Sphingomonas sp. | reverse complement strand
GAGGCCGGCATCCCCGAGGACGATCCCCGCAACCCGGCCGTGATCGCGGACAATGTCGGCGACAATGTCGGCGACTGCGCGGGCATGGCCGCCGACCTGTTCGAGACCTATGTCGTGACGCTCGGCCTCACCATGGTTTCGATCGCGCTCTTGATCCACAACGTCTCGAGCGAGCTGCTGCTCAAGCTGATGGCGCTGCCGCTGATCGTCGGCGGGGTGTGCATCGTCACCTCGATCATCGGCACCTACATGGTCCGGCTCGGCAAGGGCCAGTCGATCATGGGGGCGCTCTACAAGGGCTTCTGGACCACCGCGATCCTCTCGGTTCCGGCGATCTACTTCGTCACCCAGTACGCGCTCGGCGACATGAACGCCGTGATCGGCGCGCTGCCGGTCGATCCCTCGGCGTTCCTCGAGGCGAGCGACACGGTGAGCGCCGAGGCGGCGCTCGGCCTCGCCGGCCCGCAATTCACCGGCTGGAGCCTGTTCATCTGCATGATGATCGGCCTGGCGGTCACCGGCCTGCTCGTCTGGATCACCGAATATTACACCGGCACCAACTATCGCCCGGTGAAGAGCATCGCCAAGGCCTCGGTCACCGGCCACGGCACCAATGTGATCCAGGGCCTGGCGATCAGCCTCGAATCGACCGCGCTGCCGACGCTCGTGATCGTCGTCGCGGTGATCGCGGCGTACCAGATCGCGGGGATCATCGGCGTGGCCTTCGCCGCGACCTCGCTGCTCGCGCTCGCGGGCATGGTCGTCGCGCTCGACGCCTATGGCCCGGTCACCGACAATGCCGGCGGCATCGCCGAGATGGCAGGGCTCGAGGACGAAGTGCGGCACAAGACCGACGCGCTCGACGCGGTGGGCAACACCACCAAGGCCGTGACCAAGGGCTATGCGATCGGCTCGGCCGCGCTCGCGGCGCTCGTGCTGTTCGGCGCCTACACGACCGATCTCGACCATTATCACGACGCCCTGGGGCTGACCGGGGTGGTCGATTTCTCGCTGAGCAATCCGTACGTCATCGTCGGGCTGCTGCTCGGCGCGCTACTGCCCTATCTGTTCGGCGCCTTCGGCATGACCGCCGTCGGCCGCGCGGCGGGATCGGTGGTCGAAGACGTGCGCGCGCAGTTCCGCGACAATCCGGGGATCATGGAGGGCACCAGCCGGCCCAACTATGCCCGCACGGTGGACATCGTCACCAAGGCGGCGATCAAGGAGATGATCGTCCCCTCGCTGCTGCCGGTGCTGAGCCCGATCGCGATCTACTTCATCATCGCGGCGGTCGCCGGCAAGGAGCAGGGCTTCGCGGCGCTGGGCGCGATGCTGCTCGGCGTGATCGTCTCGGGGCTGTTCGTCGCTATCTCGATGACGTCGGGCGGCGGCGCCTGGGACAATGCCAAGAAGTACATCGAGGACGGCAATCACGGCGGCAAGGGCTCCGACGCGCACAAGGCGGCGGTGACCGGCGACACGGTCGGCGATCCCTACAAGGACACCGCCGGCCCGGCGGTGAACCCGATGATCAAGATCACCAACATCGTCGCGCTGCTGCTGCTCGCGGCGCTGGCGGCGGGCGGCGGCGCGGGCTGACCGCGCGGCACGTCACCGAAGACCATGCCCCGCCCGGAGCGATCCGGGCGGGGCTTTTCTTTGGTGCGGGCGGCTGGGGCGCGTGACGTTCCTCTCCCCTATCAAGAGGAGAGGAGATTGAAGCCAAATGCCACCACGCCCTACCGCTTCCGCCCCACCACCAGCCGCCCGACCAGCTTCTCGTCCTTGT
>CBIFVW010000383.1:0-1793 GCA_966186155.1 uncultured Sphingomonas sp. | reverse complement strand
GCCGCGCGCGCGATCGAGCTCGGGGAGATCCGCAGCGAGCTCGCGACCGCCAAGGCCGACCGCAGCCGGCTGATCGCTTCGATCGAGGCGCTGCACGACGAGCTGGAGCGCGTGCAGGGAGCCTAGCCTTCCGTCATCCCCGCGGAAGGCGGGTGGGTGCTAGCGCTCGAACCAGTGCCGCCGCACGAAATAGACCGTGATTCCCACTGCGATCGCGACGCACAGCCAGAACACGCCCCAGAATGCCCAGGGCTCGTGCGCATAGGGGATGCCCGCGACGTTCATGCCCAGCAGCCCGGTGATGAAGGTCAGCGGCAGGAACACCATCGCCGCCACCGCGATGATCAGCGAGCGCTGGTCGATCTGCTCGGCGCGCAGGTCGGTGAGCGTCTCATGGGTGAGCGCGGCGCGCTCGCGGATGCTCTCGAGCTCCTCGGCCATGCGCGCGGCGCGGTCCGCGGCGGCGCTCAAATGGAGCCGGTCGTCCTCGCCCAGCCACTCGACCGGCAGGCTGGCGAGCTTGTCGAGCGCGGCGCGCTGCGGGAACAGGAAGCGGCGGAGTCCGATCGCCTTGACCCGCGCCTCGTTGACCAGCTTGCGGAGCTGGAAGGCGCGGTGCGCGGTGATCTGCTCCTCGCAATCGTCGAGCGAATCGCCGAGCTCGGCGACCATCGGATCGAGCTCCTCGGTGATCGCCTGGGCGATCGCGGCGATCAGGTCGCCGGGATCGAGGATCGTGCCCTGCTCGATCTGCTTGCGCACCGGGTCGATCGCGTTGAGGTGCTTGCGCGTCACCGAGAAGACGCAGCCGCCATGCGCGTACATCCGGATCGAGGCGAGCGGATCGGACGCCGCCAGCGTGTCCGAGGAGAGGCCGCGCAGGTTGATCAGCGCCGCCGGGCCGATCGAATCGCAGCGCGGGCGCGTCTCCAGCGCAGTCAGCGCATCGATCACCGGCGGCGAGAGCTGCGCCTCCCTGCCGAGGAAGAGCTGGGCGCGCTCGTCATTGGTGGTGAGGTGGATCCAGCTGAGCCCGGCGCGCTGGCCGACCGCGTCCTTGAGGATCGGCTGCTCGACCTTCCCGTCGCGCACGATATAGGCGAAGCCGCTCATCCGGCCATCTCCAGCAAGACCGACAGGCCCGGGCCGGGATCGGCGGGCGCGCCTGCGCACGGGATCCGGGCAGCGTCGGCGCGGGCGCGGTCGAGGATGGCGATCGGCACGCCGGGGAGATGGTAGATTCGGTCCGCCTGCGCAAGCGCGCGCGCCTGGCGCAGCGTGAGGTCGTCGGGATCGGCCGAGGCGAGCGCGAAGCGCAGCAGCCTGGTCCCGCCTGGATCGGCCATCCGCGCCGCGACCCCGCCCTCGAGCGACTGCGCCAGGGCTTCGCCGAGTGCGCGGCGCCGGTCGGCGGGATCGGGGAAGCGCGCGCGCAGCTCGCCGCGCGCCGCCGCCAGCTCGCGCGCGGTGTCGCCCAGGTCGGCGGGCAGCTCGGCCTCGAGCCGCTGGCGCAGCGCCGCCGCGAACCCCGCCGAGACGCCGCCGGTGCCGATCGCGATCAGCACCGGATCGCGCTCGACGATCGCGGGCAGAGTGAAGTCGCAGAGATCGGCGCGGTCGACGGCATTGACGAGCACGCCGCGGGACTTGAGCCGCGCGACGATGGGCTCGGGCTCGGCCGCCGCGACGATCGCCAGCGCCGCCTCGCCCTCCTCGCCGACGATCGTCGCTCCGGCGCGTTCGAGCAGCCGGCGCTTGGCCGCCGCCGCCTCGCCGCTGCCGATCAGCATCAC
>CBIFVW010000382.1:0-1802 GCA_966186155.1 uncultured Sphingomonas sp. | reverse complement strand
TTCTTCTCCACCTCGGCCGGCTTGGCCGACTTGGTGGTCTTCATCAGCGCCTTCATGGGCGAGACCTTTCGAGTATGAAACGCAAGCGCGCCAGCCTTGCGGCCAGCGCGGTTGCAGGCCCTCTGACGATTCGCGGGCGGAAAGTCAAGAAAAGTGCGGCTTTGCTGACGGGTATCGTGATACCGTCAGCCGCCGGCGGGACCCATTTGCACCGTGAGCCGCGTGGCGCGCACCGTCTCGATCGCCCCGCGGCGGGTGCGGGTGACGCTCTCGCTGCGGACGATCAGGCCGGTGCGCGGATCGATCACGACGGTGCGGTCGAGCGCGACGTGGCCGGCCTCGCCGCCCGCGGGCGCCGCGATATCGGCTTCGGCGCGGGTGACGCTGCGCACCAGCCCGCCGGGAAGCGGCGTGGCGCTGCGGGTTCCTTCCAGCGTCAGCGGCCCGCCGAAAGGCGAACTGCCTGGCACGCGGACCGCCTCGCTTCCCGGCGCCGTGCCTTCTTCGGCGACCAGCGAGCCGATCAGCGAGCCCAGCATCGCGCGCTGGCGTTCGGCGGGCAGCGCGCGCAGCGGCGCGGCGATCCGCGCGGCGCGCGTCGCGCGGTCGGCGGGGGCGAGGCTCCTGCGCGCCGCGGCCATCGCGGCGACATTGGCGCAGAAGTGCTCCCACAGCGCGGCCATGTCGTCGATCGCGACCACCTTGCCCGCCGCGTCGAGGTGGAAGACCAGCGTCCGCCCCGCCAGCGCGCCGAATCCGGCCTCGAACATCGCGCCGCTGGCCTCCTGCGCATCGCCTTCGGCACGCAGCAGCTTCACTTCGGCACGCCATCCCCCGTCCTCACGCGCGAAGCGGACCAGCCGCTCCATCACATAGCGGCGCTCGGCGCCCTCGGTCCGTTCGCTCGTGACCATGAGGGGCGTATCGGCCGGCGGCGCGAAGGCCGCCGCGCTCGCCTGCAGGACGATAGCCGCAAGCAGCATCAACGGGTTTCGGCCGCCAGCCAGGCCGCCGCCTCGGGCGTGGCGGCCGCGTCCCAGCTCTCGATCACCGGCAGCTCATAAGGATGGAGCGCCGCGATCCGCTCCCGGAGACGCATCGCCAGCGCGGGACGGGTCTTGAACAGCGCAGGGACTTCCTCCGCCCGTTCGACCTGTCCGCCCCAGAGATAGAACGAGCTGCAGGGCGCGAGGATGTTGACGCAGGCGGCGAGCCGATCGGCGAGCACCGTCTCGGCGACGCGCTGGGCATCGGCGCGTGTGGCGAAGGTGACGTAGAAGAGCGTGAGCCCGCTCAAGTCGCGCGCCCCGCCGAATGCGCACCCCAGGTGGTGGCGATCACGAGCAGCGCGCCGGTGAGCTGGTGGAGCGCGGCGAGCCAGATCGGCACGCCCGCCATCACCGTCGCGATGCCGAGCAGGATCTGCATGCCGAAGGCGCCGTGGATCGCGATCGAGGCGCGGCGGTCGGTCGCGCGGATCTTGCGCGCGAGCACGACCAGCGCGGCGACGGCGACCCAGGCCCACCAGCGATGGACGAAATGGACGATCGCCGGATCGTTGACCAGCGCGTCGAGGAACGGGCGGCCCTCGACGGTCGCCCCCGGGAAGAAGCGGCCGTTCATCAGCGGCCACTGATCGGTGACCAGCCCCGCGTCGAGTCCCGCGACCAGCGCGCCGAAGAAGAGCTGGACGAACAGGATCGCGAGCGCGACGCCGCCGACCAAAGGCATCCGCGCGGGGCGGGCGGCGGGGTTGCGCTGGAGCGCGAGCAGGTCGAGCGCGGTCCAGACGATCCCGCCCA
>CBIFVW010000381.1:0-1803 GCA_966186155.1 uncultured Sphingomonas sp. | reverse complement strand
ATGCGAGAATCCGCTGTCCTACACCTCGCTTCCACGCATATTTCCCTGGCCTCCGGCGATCGGATCGATTCGGGAGGCATGAAACATGAGCGCGAAGACGAGCGCGGCGCGGCGGGAGGCGTTCTTCCGCGCATTGGCCGAGACGGGCAACCAGACGATCGCGGCGGAGCGGGCGAAGGTCTCGCGGAGCTGGGTCTCGCTGCATCGGGCGCGGGATCCGGCGTTCCGCGCCCGCGTGGAGGCGGCGACCGCCGAGGCGAAGGCGCGGCTTGGGGCGGCCGGAGACCCGGCACCGCCCAGGGGCTGGGGATCGCTCGACGGCGAAGAGCTGGTGATGCGCGGCGGCAATGGCCGCAGGACCCAGATCGCGCGCGCACGGCTGAAGCAATGGACTCCGCGGACCGAGGCGCGCTTCCTCGGCGTGCTCGCGGCGACCTGCAACGTCAAGGCGGCCTGCGCGGAGGTGGGGCTGACCGCCGCCTCGGCCTATGGCCATGCCAAGCGCTGGGAAGGTTTCGCGGCGCGGTGGCGCGAGGCAGTGGAGATCGGCTATCTCCGGATCGAGACGGCACTGGTCGAGCATGCCGGAAACCCGCTGTCGGAGCGCGAGGTGGAGGTCGAGCTGGAAATGCCGCCGATGACCGCGGCGCAGGCGATCCATCTCCTCCACATGCACAAGCATCAGATGCACGGGATCGGCGGCCGGCCGGGCAGCGCCGGACGCCCCAAGAGCCTCGAGGAGCTGAAGCCCGGCATCTTGCGCAAGCTCGAGCGGATCGAGGCGATGCGGCTGGCCGAGCAGAAGCTCGACGCGCGCACCCGCACGCAGGACCGGCGCGAATGGGAAAGGCGGCGGCGGAAATGAAGGTCCAGGGGGTTCTGTTGCCCGGCCCCCCTGGCGGCCGCTGGAGTCCACTTCTGTTGCCCGGTGTGGCCCAACCGCGCATCTTGGAATAACCTTAGGCCGTCAGGCCATGGGGTTACGCCGCAATAGCGAGTGCTTCGTTATCGTTGGCACTTGTGTAATGGACCGTCACGGTGGTCCAATCCGAGAGATGGTCAGCGCTTTTCAACACACGTCGATCCTAGTTCGGCCCCGTCATGAGCCCCGGTTTCCCGAGGTTTATGGTGGAGCCGCCGGGTACCGCCCCCGGGTCCGCTGCGCCTATTGCACGCCGTCGTTTATCCCCATAGCCGGGCGAACCCGGCAAAACCCTATATAGGGGCTCGGCGATTAATGAAAAGGTCAGCTGGGATACCCTAAGGCCTTCACACTGCCGCAAACACTTGGCATGAAGGGTGCATCATGTTGACGCAGCGTTCCCGTTACGCGCTCCGCGCTATGCTGTTCCTGGCGGGGCAGCCCGCCGCGGGCGCGCCGACCCCGATGAACCGGATCGCCGCCGAAGCCAATGTGCCGCGCAAGTTCCTCGAGTTGATCCTCGCCGATCTGCGCGAGGCGGGGTTCCTCGTCTCGACCCGCGGCAAGGCGGGCGGATATCGGCTCGCCCGCCCGACGCACCTCATCTCGCTGGGCGAGATCATCCGGGTGATCGAGGGGCCGCTCGCGCTGGTCCCCTGCGTCAGCCGCACCGCCTATCGCCCGTGCAACGACTGCAAGGACGAGGCGAGCTGCGCGATCCGCCACGCCATGGCGCGCGTGCGCGACGAGACCGCGCGCATCCTCGACGGCACCAGCCTCGCCGATGCCGTCTCCGAGGACCTGGCGGCGGCCTGAATCCTTCGATCGTAAGATCCCCCAGTTCCTCCCCCGGAGGGGGAGGGGGACCGCCAGCCGAAGGC
>CBIFVW010000380.1:0-1821 GCA_966186155.1 uncultured Sphingomonas sp. | reverse complement strand
CCGCCGAACCCCAGCCTGTGCCCGCGCCGGTGCGGATCCCCGAGGCGAAGCCGCCGGTCACGAAGTCGAAGCCGGTGCCGGCCAAGCCCGACCCCAAAAAGGCCGAGGCCGCCAAGCCGGACCCCAAGGCCAAGAAGCCCGATCCGAAGAAGCCGGATCCCGCCAAGGCCGAGCCGAGGCGCATCTGGGTGCAGGTCGCGGGCGGCGCGAACGAAGGCAGCCTGCCCAAGGCATGGCAGGGCGTGGTCGCCAAGGCGCCGGCGGCGATGAAGGGCAAGTCGGCCTGGTGGACGCCGCTGCGCGCGACCAACCGCGTGCTGGCGGGCCCCTTCAAGACCGCCGCCGAGGCGCAGGCCTTCGTCAACGCGCTCGGCAAGGCGGGCGTGTCGGCCTTCGTCTTCACCAGCGAGCCGGGGCAGAAGGTCAACAAGCTCGCAGTGAAGTGATCCCCTTCCGCCGCCGCATGCCAGGCTGTAGGGCGGCGGGGTGAGAGCGACTTCCCCCTGGGCCTGCACCCCCGAGACGAGCCGTGGCCGCCTGCACGCCGAAGGCCAGGGTACTGCGCGGGGGCCGCGCGACGCCTTCCAGCGCGACCGCGACCGGATCATCCACTCGATCAGCTTCCGGCGCCTCAGGCACAAGACCCAGGTCTTCATGGCGCCCGACGGCGATCATTTCCGCGTGCGGCTGACCCACAGCCTGGAGGTCGCGCAGATCGGCCGGGCGGTGGCGCGCGCGCTCGGGCTCAACGAGGACCTGACCGAGGCGCTCTGCCTCGCGCACGACATCGGCCACCCGCCCTTCGGCCATGCCGGCGAGGACGCGCTCGGGGCCGCGCTCGCGCACGCGGGCGGGTTCGACCATAACGGCCATACGCTGCGCGCGCTGACGCGGCTCGAGCGGCCCTATCCGGGCTGGGACGGGCTCAACCTCACCTGGGACACGCTCGAGGGGCTCGCCAAGCACAACGGGCCGGTGGCCGATCCCGCATGGGCGCTGGCCGAGGCCAACGCCGCGTTCCCGCTCGAACTCGGCAGCTGGCCCTCGCTCGAGGCGCAGGTCGCCGCGATCGCCGACGACATCGCCTATGACAATCACGATATCGACGACGGCCTCCGCGCGGGGCTGCTGAGCCTTGACCAGCTCCTCGCGGTGCCGATGATCGCCGAAGGCTGGCGCGCGGTCGAGGCGCGCTTCCCGGGTGCGGAGCGGCGGCGGCTGGTGAGCGAGCTGATCCGCGCGCAGATCGGCGCGATGGTCAACGACCTGATGGAAGCGACGCGCGGGCGGATCGCGGCGCACGGAGTGGAGACGGCCGACGATGTCCGGGCGGCGGGCACGTGCCTCGCGCATTTCTCGGCGCCGATGCGCGAGGCGGAGCGCGGGCTCAAGCGCTTCATGTACGCCAATCTCTACCATCACCCCAACCAGCTCGCCGCGGCCGAGGCCGCCCGGCAGGTGGTGGCGGGATTGTTCGCGGCCTATGCCGACGATCCCGCGCGGATGCCCGCGGAGTGGAACGCCGCGCTTCCGGCCGGGGAGCCATGGCGGAGCCGCCACATCGCCGACTTCATCGCCGGCATGACCGACCGCTACGCGATCGCGCGGTATCGGGAGCTGGTGGGGCCGATCGACCTGCCCGAGGGGTTCTGAGCCATTCCCATCTCCCTTGATGGGAGAAGGAGGGGCCCGCCGCCGGAGGCGGTGGGAAGATGAGGGCGAACTATCCTCGCGGCGACGTCGCCCAGAGGATAGCTCACCCCCACTCAACCCTCCCCCATCAAGGGGGAGGGCTCTTAGGGGATCAGCGCGCCGCGAATT
>CBIFVW010000379.1:0-1835 GCA_966186155.1 uncultured Sphingomonas sp. | reverse complement strand
ACCCCTCCACCACCGCCTTCGGCGGCGGTCCCCCTCCCCCTCCGGGGGAGGATCTTGGCTGTCGGCACGCCCACCCCAAACGGAAGGGGAACCGCCCTCACCCCTCCGCCAAGGCCGGGACGCTCTCCTCGTCCATCGCCCGGATCGCCTCAACCTTGCGCAGGATGCTCTCCCGCACTTCATCCAGGCTGCGTGGGCGCGCGCGCCTTCCCGGGTTGCGGTCGCGGCCTGCGATCGCGTTGCGATGGGCGCGGAGCACGTTCATCGCCTGCTCGACGGTCATTTTCGGGATCGGCTGCCCGGCATCGAACTCGCGGTCCTCCAACGAGGCGTTCGCGGCCTCGAGCAGCGCCATCTCGAGCTTGGCATAACCCTGCTCGAGCGCCGCTTGCCAACGCGCCGCGAATTCGGGGCGCTGGCGCCGCAACCGGTAGACCGTCGGCGTGCAGAACCCCGCCGCATCCGCCGCCGCGGTGACGTTGCAGCTCGTGGCAAGGTGATCGAAAAAGGCCTGCTCGGCCTCCTCGCTCCAGAACCAGCCATTGTTCTTCACGCGCCGCAACCGCTTCTCCACGCCGCGCCGCATCGTAGCCCTCGCTTTCTCCGTCATCATAGCCTCCTCACGCCTGTTCGTTCCGCATATGTTCCACATTCGGCGTCGAATGTCAAGGGGAATAACCCATTTGGTTATGAGATCGCGGATCGGGCCGGGCGTGGAGGGGCGCCGCCGCTTGGCCCGCAATCCATGGATTCACTTGGGTTATATTTGCGGCCCGCCCGGTTTTACCCTGCCGGACGCCGGCGCATCTCGGCGAGTCCCATGGCGAAACATAGGGTTTATCCACAGTAAATTCGGGATTCACCGCGTCTTTACGTGCTTCGGTATATCGATGTGCCGCATCACTGGATCCACCGGCGCTGGGCCGGGCCTTGCTGACCTTTGGGGGCATATGCCGTTTGATTCCGTACAAGTTGCGCGATTGGGCGGTGCCTGGGGCTCGATGGGGGCGCTGGTCGCCTCGGACGGCAGCGCCAACCACCCCTATCTCCAGCGCCTCGCCCGCAACGAGGAACCGCTGCGCGACCTGTCGGACGCGGCGCACTTCATCTGCATCCTGCACGGCCGCCATCCCGGCGTGATCGACCATGCGCTGGGCCATGCGCGGCTCGGCATCGAGCGCGACTGGCTCGAGGCGGCGGCCGACGCCTTCGTGATCGAGCGCGCCTTCCTCGTCCGCATCGTCGCGGCCGCCGGCCCGCTCCCGAGCACGCCCGGCCATGCCGAGTCGGAGGCGGCCACCGCGGCGCAGCGCCACGCGCTCGACATGCTCGCCCAGTCGGACCGCGCGGGCTGCGCGACCGGCGCGGCGCTGGCGCTGGTGATGGACTGGGCGGTGATCCGCGAGACGCTCGACGCCGCGGCGCGGCGGCTCAACCTCGATCCCCCGCCCTCGCAGCTCCCGCTCGCCGAGGAGACGGTGACCGTGGTCGACACGCTGATCCGCGAGGGCTCGCTCGAGCGCGCGATGCTGTTCGGCGCGCAGCAGCTCTTCGCCCAGCATCGCGGCCTGTGGGACCTGCTCGAGGCCCGCGCATCGGCGCGCGACAAGCACTAGGGCAAATCGACATTCAACAAATCCTCCTCCGGAGGGAGTGTCGGGTCGGATCGCGCCCCGCGCGATCCTTGGCCATGCGGGGCATGGCCAACCTGACACTGGGGACCGCCGAGCGAAGCTCGGTGGTGGAGGGGTATTCTCCGCGGGCGGTGTCGCTTGTGGCAAGCTACCCCTCCGTCAGCCCTTCGGGCTGCCACCTCCCCCTCCGGGGGAGGAATG
>CBIFVW010000378.1:0-1837 GCA_966186155.1 uncultured Sphingomonas sp. | reverse complement strand
TCCTCGACTCGCGGCGCATGGGGATCGTCGGCCCAGACCACGGCCGTACCTTCCAGATCGAGCACGTCGGCGAACAGGCGGAGCTTGGCGTGGAAATAGGCCGCCATGTCGCCATGATAGTCGAGATGGTCGCGGCTCAGATTGGTGAACGCCGCCGCGCGCACCGGCAGGCCCTCGGTGCGATATTGCGACAGGCCGTGGCTCGATGCCTCGAAGGCGACATGCGTCACCCCTTCGCGCGCGAGGCCGGCGACGTTGGAGAGGAAGGTGACGATGTCGGGCGTGGTGAGCCCGGTCGTCACCGTGTCGTCGGCCGTGGTGACGCCGAGCGTGCCGATCGACGCGGCGTGATGCCCGCGCATCCGCCACAGCTGGCGGGTCATCTCGACCGTCGAGGTCTTGCCGTTCGTGCCGGTCACTGCGACCGCGGTCTCGGGAAAGGGCGCGAAGAACCTCGCGGCCAGCCGGGCGAAGGTCTCGCGCGGATTGTCCGAGGCGATATGGACCGCCCCGGCAACCGTCGCCTCGGGCCGCGCGACCACCGCGACCGCGCCGGACTTCACCGCCGCGGGGATGAAATCCTCGCCATTGACCTTCATGCCCTGGAACGCGCCGAACACCGTGCCCGGCGCCACCTTGCGGTGATCGATCGCGAAGCCGGTGACGATGGCGTCCTCTCCGCCTCCCGTCAGCGCGCCGAGCTTCATTCGGGATCCTTCTTGTCGGCGTCGGGGCCGGCCCAGATCAGCGGCAGCAGGTCGCTCTCGTCGATGTCGCGGCCGGGATCGGGCATGACGCCCATGATCGTCCCGGTGCGGCGGACGAGCCGGCCGACCACCGGAGCGGCGGTCCAGGCCGCCGTGGTGCGATAGACCCCGATGGCGGGGTTGGCTTTGGGCGAATCGAGCATGGCGACCATCACATAGCGCGGCGCATCGATCGGGAAAGCCGCCGCGAAGGTCGAAACGTTGCGATGCTTGTCGTAACCACCGCCCGCGGCCGCTTCCGCGGTGCCGGTCTTGCCGGCGATGCGGAAGCCGGGCGCCTCGCCGTTGCGGCCGGTGCCCTTGAGGACGATCAGCCGGAGCAGCTGGCGCATCCGCGCGCTGGTCGATTCCTGGAGCACCCGGCGGCCGGCGGGCACGTGCGCGGGGTCGACCTTCTCCAGCGTCACGGGGCGCAGGATGCCGCCATTGACCAGCGCGGCATAGGCGCTGGCGAGGTGCAGCGGAGTCACGGCGATGCCATGGCCATAGGCAGTGGTCATCACCGTGATCCGGCCCCAATAATTCGGCCAGAGCGGCCGCGCGCCCTCGACCTCTATCGTCGGGCGCTGGTCGAAGCCCAGGCGCCGGAACATGGCCTGCATCTTCTCCGCGCCGAGCTCGTCGGCGATGCGCGCGGTGGCGATGTTGGAGGAATAGATCAGCGTCTCGGGGATGTTGAGCCAGCGGAACTGCTCGTCGCCCGGATCGTCGTGGATCGTGAAGCGGCCCACCGTCATCGGCTTGGTCGCGTCGAAGCGGCGCGACATCGACGTGATCGTCCCGCTGTCGATCGCCGCCGCGACGGCGATCGGCTTGAAGGTCGAGCCGAGCTCGTAGACGCTCTGCGTCACGTTGTTGCGCGGCGGCGGCCCCTGCAGCGCGTTGGGATTGAAGCTCGGCAGCGACGTCATCGCGATCACTTCGCCCGTGTTGACGTCGATAATGACGCCCGCCGCCCCCCGCGCCTGCAAGTCGGCCATCGCGCGGCCGAGCTCGCTCTCCAGCGCCGCCTGCACGCGCATGTCGAGCGACAGCGCCACCGGCTGGCCGCGGCGTTCGGGATCGGTGAG
>CBIFVW010000377.1:0-1884 GCA_966186155.1 uncultured Sphingomonas sp. | reverse complement strand
CTCAGGATCCTCCCCGGAACGAAGCCTCGGCCCGCGCATTGACCGGGGCATCGCGAGGAGGCCCATGGCAGCGGACGAGATCGTCTATGTCGACGACCAGGAGACCGGCATCACACGGCGCAAGGTGCGCCACGGCTGGGGCTATTGGGACGCGGCCGGCAAGCGCATCACCGATCGTGAAGAGATCGACCGGCTGAACGCGATCGGGCTGCCGCCCGCTTATGCCCGGGCCTGGTTCTGCCCCGATCCGCGCGGCCATATCCAGGCGACCGGCTATGACGAGAAGGGCCGCAAGCAATATCGCTACCATCCCGGCTTCCGCGAGGCGCAGGAGGCAGCGAAATACGATCGCTGCGCGGCGTTCGGCGAGCATCTCCCCCGGCTCCGGGCGCGGGTCGAGCAGGACCTGCGCCGCCATGGCCTGAGCCGTGAAAAGGCAGTCGCGGCCGTTGTCCGCCTGCTCGACCTGGGCACGATCCGCATCGGCAACGAGGAATATGCCGCGGCCAACAAGAGCTTCGGCGCGACGACGCTGCGCAAGCGCCATGCCCGCGTCACGGGCAGCACGCTCAAGCTCCAGTTCCGTGCCAAGTCGGGCCGCCTGCGCGTGGTGACGATCACCGACGGATCGCTGAGCCGCTTCGTCAAGCGCTGCCAGGACCTGCCGGGCCAGCATCTCTTCCGCTGGCTCGATGCGGCGGGCGAGGCGCATCCGGTCACTTCGACCGACGTCAACGCCTATATCCGAGAAGCGATGGGCGAGGACTTCACCGCCAAGCATTTCCGCACCTGGGGCGCGAGCGTCATCGCCTTCCGCGCGCTCGCCGATGCGGAGGAGCCGATCGGCCTCAAGGCGATGCTCGCGCCCGTCACCGAGGCGCTCGGCAACACGCCGGCGATCGCGCGCAAATCCTATGTCCATCCGGACCTGGTCGCGCTCGCCAAGGACCGCGACGCGCAGGCAGCGTTCCGCAAGGGGCTCCACTTGCCGCGCGCGACGCGCTACCTCGATCGTTACGAGCGCGGACTGATCGCCTTCCTCGAAGGCGGCGCGAATCACCACCGAAAGGCAGCATGACCAACACCGCCGGCTTTCCCAAGAGCGACGACCTCCAGGTCCAGGCGCGCAGCTTCGTCACCGATGCAAGCCAATGGATCCAGGACCACTGGCTCAACATCCTGATCGCATCGGGGGTGGCGGTCGGGATCTTCTTCCTGCTCCACGGCATCCGCGCCTGGGGCATGCGGCTGTGCCGCAAGGGCGAGGGCGTCGCCAACTGGTATTCGATCCTCGGCCGGGCGGTCGCCAAGACCGGCAACTTCTTCGTCGTGATGGCTGCGATCCGGCTGGTCACCGGCTATGCCGGGACGCCGCCCATCATCGCCGCGACGGTCTATTTCCTCTTCACCATCGCGGCGGTGTTCCAGGCCGCGATCTGGGTGCGCGAGATCATCATCGGCATGATCGAGCACCGCACCACCGGCGAGGACGCCGCGGTCGGCCTCACCAGCGCGCTCGGCATCATCCGGCTGCTCGTCACCATCACCCTGTTCGCGATCGCGCTGGTGATGGTGTTGTCGAACCTCGGGGTGAACGTCACCGGCCTGGTCGCGGGCCTCGGCGTCGGCGGCATCGCGATCGGCCTCGCCGCGCAAGGCATATTCGGCGACCTGCTCGCCGCGCTGGCGATCATCTTCGACCGCCCCTTCCGCCTGGGCGACAACATCAAGTTCGGCACCAGCGAAGGCGTGGTCGAAGGCATCGGCCTCAAGTCCACCCGCCTGCGCGCGCCCACCGGGGAAGAGCGGATCATCTCGAACCGCAAGCTGCTCGACAACGAGATCATCAACACGTCGAACCGCATCCGCAACCGGACCAAATAT
>CBIFVW010000376.1:0-1922 GCA_966186155.1 uncultured Sphingomonas sp. | reverse complement strand
GGCGAGGCGCGGACGCTCTATCCCGACATGGTCGAGACGCTGCGCGCGACCGAGATCCTGGCGAAGGAGGGCTTCCTGCCGATGGTCTATTGCGTCGACGATCCGATCGCGGCGAAGCGGCTCGAGGATGCCGGTGCGGTGGCGGTGATGCCGCTGGGCGCGCCGATCGGATCGGGGCTCGGCATCCAGAACCAGGTGACGATCCGGCTGATCGTCGAGGGCGCCAAGGTGCCGGTGCTGGTCGATGCCGGCGTCGGCTCGGCGAGCGACGCGGCGGTGGCGATGGAGCTGGGTTGCGACGGCGTGCTGATGAACACGGCGATCGCCGAGGCGAAGGACCCCGTCATGATGGCGGCGGCGATGAAGGCGGCGGTCGAGGCTGGGCGGCTCTCCTATCGCGCCGGTCGGATGGCGAAGCGGCGCTATGCCGATCCGTCGAGCCCGCTCGCGGGGCTGATCTGATGCGCGGGGCATTGCTCGCGGCGGCGATGCTGGCGCTCGGCGCCTGCCATCCGGCGCCGCACGGCCAGGGATCGGTCAGCGCCGGGCCCATCTCGGCCGAACCGGTGACCCTGACCGCGGCGGACGGCACCAAGGTGGCCGGCGTCTACACCAAGGCCGCGCAGCCCAAGGCGCTGATCCTGCTCTTCCACCAGGCCGAATCGAGCAAGGACGAATATGCGCTGATCGCGCCGCGGCTGGCCGAGGCGGGCTATTCCTCGCTCCGGATCGACCAGCGCTCGGGCGGCGGCCTCTTCGGTGTCAACGAGACCGTAAAGACGCTCGGCCGCTCGACCACGCATTATCAGGCCAAGCCCGACCTGGAGGCCGCGCTCGCCTGGTCGCGCGGGCAGAAGCTGCCGGTGATCCTGTGGGGCAGCAGCTATTCGGCGTCGCTGGTATTCCTCCTCGCGGCCGATCATCCGGACAAGGTCCGCGCGGTGATCGCCTTCTCGCCCGGCGAATATTTCGACAAGAAGGACCTGGTCGCCAAGGCCGCGGCGCTGGTGAAGGCGCCGGTCTTCGCCACTTCGGCGCAGGACGGGCGCGAGATCGACGCCGCGCGCGACATCCTGGCCGCGGTGCCGGGCGAGAAGGAGCAGTTCGTGCCCAAGCTCGGCGGCGTGCACGGCTCGTCGACCTTGCTGCGGGAGAAGAACCCGGAGGGCGCGGAGCCGGCGTGGAAGGCAGTGACGGCATTCTTGGAGAAGGTTTCGCAATGAGGTTCGAACTCGAGATCGCTCTCGCCCTGGCGGCGCTGGTACAGCCCATCGCCGGCTTCGCCCAGGCCGCGCCGCCGGCCGCGGACGCGCAGCAGCCGCGCGACGGGAGCCACGACTTCGATTGGGAGATCGGAAGCTGGACGACTCATCTGCGCTACCTGCCCGAGCCGCTGACCGGGTCGGACCGCTGGGTCGAATATCGCGGCACCACCGAGGTGCGCCCGGTCCTGGGCGGACGCGCGAACCTGGTCGAGCTGTCGGTGGAGGGAGCCGCGGGCAAGATCGAGGGTGCCTCGCTCCGCCTCTACAATCCCAAGGCCCGCCAATGGACGCTCAACTTCGCGAGCGCGCGCGGCGGCGTCCTCACGCCGCCGGTGACCGGCGGGTTCGACGCGAAGGGGCGGGGAGTCTTCTTCGGCGTGGACACGGTGGACGGCCGTACCGTCCTCGTCCGCTTCGTGATCTCCGACGTCACGCCCAATTCCGCGCGCTTCGAGCAGGCCTATTCGGCCGATGGCGGGGCGAGCTGGGAGACGAACTGGATCGCGGTCGACACCCGGCGCTAGGGGCGGAGGCATTCGAAAGACCCTCCCCCGGAGGGGGAGGAATTCCTGAATGGAGGCTAGGACGGATCGACATCCAACAAATCCTCCCCCGGAGGGGGAGGGGGACCAGCCGCAGGCTGGTGGAGGGGTATTC
>CBIFVW010000375.1:0-1963 GCA_966186155.1 uncultured Sphingomonas sp. | reverse complement strand
TCGTCGAGCTCGTAGACGATCGGCTGCCCGGTCGGGATCTCGAGGCTCACGATCTCGCTGTCGGCGATGCCCGACAGATGCTTGACCAGCGCGCGCAGCGAATTGCCGTGCGCCGAGATCAGCACGCGCTTGCCGGCCTTGAGCTCGGGTACGATCCGCTCCTCCCAATAGGGCAGCACCCGCGCGATCGTGTCCTTGAGGCTCTCGGTCTGGGGGATCGGCACGCCGCGATAGCGCACGTCCTTGGCGAGGTCCCAGGGCGAGCCTTCCTCGGGCAGCGGCGGCGGCACGTCGAAGCTGCGGCGCCAGATCTTGACCTGGTCCTCGCCGTGCAGCGCCGCGGTCTCCGCCTTGTCGAGCCCGGTGAGGCCGCCATAATGCCGCTCGTTCAGCTTCCAGCTCTTCTCGGTCGGCAGCCACAGCCGGCCCATCGCCTCCAGCGCGAGGTTGAGCGTCTTGATCGCGCGCGTCTGGAAGCTGGTGAAGGTCATGTCGAAGTCGAGGCCCTTCGCCTTCATGAGTTCGCCCGCCGCCCAGGCTTCCTTCACGCCCAGCTCGGTCAGGTCGACGTCCCACCAGCCGGTGAAGCGGTTCTCCAGGTTCCAGGCCGATTGGCCGTGGCGGATCAGGACGAGCTTGGGCATGCGACACTCCTTGCAACCGGGCCGTCCTTAGCGGCATGGGCGATGGGGACAAGCAGGAGAGTCGCGATGGCGATCGTGCGGCAGGCTTTGGTCTATCAGGGGCCCGGCGGCCCGTTCGAGGGCGTGCTCGCCTATGAGGATGAAGTGGCGACCTTGCGCCCCGGCGTGCTCGTCCTTCCCAATGTGCTCGGCCAGAAGGAGGCCGACAACGTCCATGCCGAGAATCTCGCCAAGCTCGGCTATGTCGCGCTCGCCTGCGACGTCTACGGCCAGGGCAAGCGCACCACGCATGCCTCGTCCAACCGCACCGAATATATGGATGCGCTCAACGCCGATCGCGGCCTGCTCCGCGACCGGCTGCGCGCCTCGCTCGACGCACTCGCCGGCTTCGATCGCGTCGATCCGGCGAGGCTCGCCGCGATCGGCTTCTGCTTCGGCGGCAAGTGCGTGCTCGACATGGCGCGGAGCGGGCTGCCGATCCTCGGCGGCGTCTCGTTCCACGGCGTCTACGACCGGCCCGATTATGCCAATGTCGATCCGATCGCCGCGAAGCTGCTCGTCTGCCATGGCTGGGAGGACCCGATCGGCCCGCCCGAGGCCATGGTCGCGCTCGGCCGCGAGCTGAACGCAAGCGGCGCCGACTGGCAGATCCACGCCTATGGCCATGCCGGCCACGCCTTCACCGACCTCGACCGCAAGACCTCGGCCGTGCCGGGGGTGGTGTACGAGCCCAGGGCCGATCGCCGCAGCTGGCGCGCCATGGCCAATTTCCTTGAGGAGATCTTTGCCTGAGGGCGAAGCACGAGTCGCGTAACGCGGTTAACCGATCGTATCCGTCCCGGCCCGGACTCATCCGTAAGGTGCGATTACCATAAGGGTCTGCGCCGAATTTTCGGGGTCCGCGTCCCCGTTCATATTCCCGGCACGACAGCAGCCGAGGTGCTGCGGAAGCAGGGGATTGCAGACATGTCGAAGACCACGATCGCACTGGAGGCCGCCGTCGCCTCCGTCATCGAGAACATGCCGAAGGACATGGCCCAGACCAATCGTCAGCGCGCCAATGTCGACCGGGCCTTCGCCCAGATCCTCAAGCTGATCGCGCCCCGCATCCGCCACTTCATCCGTCAGTACGGCCTGATGGCGTACTGGGATGATGCCGAGCAGTGCTGCGCCATCGCCGTGCACCGCGCCATCGAGGCCTATGATCCGCTCAAGGCGCAATTCACCACTTTCGTGAACTGGCAGATCCGCGGCGAGCTGCAGGGCCTGCGCTTCCGCCTGATGACCGACCAGCGCCCCTCGGCGAAGAAGGTCGAGGC
>CBIFVW010000374.1:0-1968 GCA_966186155.1 uncultured Sphingomonas sp. | reverse complement strand
CCCGCTTCGAGACCCCCGCGGGCTCGAGCCACGAGATCGACTATGAAGCCGAGGGCGGGCCCACCGCCGAGGTCCGCGTCCAGGCGCTGTTCGGGCTCGACCGGCACCCGACGCTCGGCGACGGCACGCCGCTGGTGCTGAGCCTGACCTCGCCCGCCGGCCGTCCGATCCAGACGACGCGCGACTTGCCCGGCTTCTGGAAGGGGAGCTGGTCGGCGGTGGCCAAGGAGATGCGCGGCCGCTATCCCAAGCATCCCTGGCCCGACGACCCCGCCGCGGCATCGGCGACGCTCCGCACCAAAAAGGCGGATGCGCGCGCCGCCGGCCCGCGCTAAAGGACTCGCCCATGAAGACCGCCCGCATCTATCAACGCCCCAAGAACGCCATGCAGTCGGGCCGCGCGCGCACCGATCGCTGGATCCTCGAATTCGAGCCGGCCCGTCAGCAACGCGCCGATCCGCTCACCGGCTGGGCGGGCGGCGACGACACGGCGACGCAGCTCCGGCTGGGCTTCCCGACGGTCGAGGCGGCCAAGGCCTATGCCGAGCGCGAAGGCATCGCCTATCACGTCGTCCCGGCGCCCGAGCGCAAGCTCAAGCTCCAGGCCTATGCGGACAATTTCCGGTAGGGATTCAAACATTCCTCCCCCGGAGGGGGAGGGGGACCAGCCGCAGGCTGGTGGAGGGGCATTCTCCACGTGCGATGACGCCCGGGGCTATCACCCCTCCACCACCCGGGGGAGGAATTGCTGAATGCGGATCGATCTAGACCGCGCTCAGCAGGCTCCCGCTCAGCAACAGCAACAGTTTGACGTCCACGGCCAGCCCCTCGGCGCGCTTCGCCGCGACGAAGCCGGGCAGCTCCGCCAGCGAGACGCGGTGGACGATGATGTCCTCGTCGGCGAGCCCGCCGCCCGCGCCGACCCTGGTCAGCCCGCGCGCGCGGACCAAGGTGAAGCTTTCGGTGACCAACCCCGGGGAGGACCAGAACTCGCCCAGCTCCTCGATATCGGTACAAGCATAACCGGTCTCCTCGATCAGCTCGCGCCGCGCCGCCTCGGCGACGGTGTCGCTCTCATGCTCGTCGCCGATCAGCCCCGCCGGCAGCTCGAGGCAGCGCCGGCCGAGCGGCACCCGATGCTGGTCGACGAGCAGGACGTGGCCGTCCTCGTCGATCGCGACGATCACTGCGGCGCGGATGCCGCGGGCGCGCGAGACATATTCCCATTTGCCCTGGCGCTTGGCGGTGATCCACTTGCCCTGCCAGGCGATCTCTACCGGTTCGCTCACAGCTCGATCAGCCGGTCGGGAAGCTCGTTGGTGTCGCCCTCGCTGCGCGGGAAATGCTCGGCCAGGACAAGGCCGATCTGGCGCACCGCCTCGGCCATGCCGTCGCCCGGTCGGCCGTCCTTCACCGCGCCGATCAGCGCCGCCATCGCCGCCCCCCAGGTCTCGGGGGCCACCTTCGAATGGATCGCCGCGTCGGCGATGATCTCGGCGCGGTGCTCGGCGAGGCTGAGATAGAGCAGCACGCCGGTCGACCCGCGCGTGCGCTTCTCGGCGGCGGCGCGGAACAGCGCCATCGCGCGGCGGTGCACCCGGCGCGTGCGCGTCCAGCCCGGGGTGAGCGCGATCCTCAGCGTATCGCGCGCCAGGATCACGCGCACGACGAGGAAGGTCGCGGCCATCAGGATCAGCGCCGCGGTGAGGTACCAGCTCGCCGGCACGACCTGCGCCCAGCTGTCGACGAAGCGGGCGTGGAGCCATTCGGCCGGCGCGGGCTGCCAGGCGAGCAGCGCGAGGACGAGCAGCATCGCCAGCAGCGCCCAGTGGAGCGCGACGTCGTGATAGGCGTCCGAGCGCCCCGCGACGATCGTGACGATCTCCCCGTCGGTCGAAAGCTCGGCCTCGGTGACGGCCGCGGTCACCCGCGCGCGATCCTCGTCGGTCAACCGCATCTCACCAGCTC
>CBIFVW010000373.1:0-1968 GCA_966186155.1 uncultured Sphingomonas sp. | reverse complement strand
GGGCTGGCCTGCAGGGCGGCGGCGAGCGCGAACGGCAAGGCGGCAAAATACTTCATGCGAATCTCCTCCCGTGGACCATCGTCGCCCGCGGCGGAGGTCGCCAGTGACAAGACCTGTTAGACCCTCCCGCGCCAGCGCCCTGTGGATAACCGCAGTCATCGCCTTGCACCCCTGACTCGGCCGCTCCTATACCCTCTCCATGTCCGAAGACCTGTTCGCTGCGCCGGGCGTGCCCTCCGGCACTTATGACGCCTCCTCGATCGAAGTCCTCGAAGGACTCGAGCCGGTACGGCGGCGGCCGGGCATGTACATCGGCGGCACCGACGAGCGCGCGCTCCATCACCTCGCCGCCGAAGTGCTCGACAATGCGATGGACGAGGCCGTCGCCGGCCATGCCAATCGCATCGAAGTCACGCTCGAGGCCGGCAACCGCCTCACCATCGTCGACAATGGCCGCGGCATGCCGATCGACCCGCACCCCAAATTCCCCGACAAGTCGGCGCTCGAGGTGATCCTCTCGATGCTCCACTCGGGCGGCAAGTTCTCGGGCAAGGCGTACGCCACTTCGGGCGGCCTGCACGGCGTCGGCATCTCGGTGGTCAACGCCCTCTCGGTCGACACCAGCATCGAAGTCGCGCGCGAGAAGCAGCTCTACCGCCAACGCTTCAGCCAGGGCCGGACGCTCGGCCCGCTCGAGCATCTCGGCGGCACGCCCAACCGGCGCGGCACCTCGGTCAGCTTCGTCCCCGACGCCGAGATCTTCGGCGAGATGCTGTTCAAGCCCGCCCGCCTCTACAAGCTCGCGCGCTCCAAGGCCTATCTCTTCGCCGGCGTCGAGATCCGGTGGAAGTGCGATGCCGAGCTGATCTCGGACGACACCCCGGCCGAGGCGGTGTTCCAGTTCCCCGGCGGCCTCGCCGACCATCTCAGGGAGCAGATCGGCAAGCGCGAATGCGCGACCGCCGAATTCTTCTCGGGCACCCAGGACTTTCCCGGCGAGAATCAGGGCCGCGTCGAATGGGCGGTCGCCTGGCCCTTGTGGAGCGACGACTCGTACAGCTGGTATTGCAACACCATTCCCACCCCCGACGGCGGCACGCACGAGGCCGGCCTGCGCGCCGCGCTCACCCGCGGCATCCGCGCCTTCGGCGAGCTCGTCGGCCAGAAAAAGGCCAAGGACATCACCGCGGACGACGTGATGACCGGCTCCGAGCTGATGCTCTCGGTCTTCATCCGCGACCCGCAATTCCAGTCGCAGACCAAGGACCGCCTCACCTCGCCCGAAGCCGCCGGCCTGGTCGAGAAGGCGGTGCGCGACCATTTCGACCATTTCCTCGCCGACAATATGGAGCGCGGCCGCGCGCTGCTCGGCTATGTGATCGAGCGGATGGACGAGCGCCTGCGCCGCAAGCAGGAGCGCGAGGTCAAGCGCAAGACCGCCACCTCGGGCCGCAAGCTCCGCCTCCCGGGCAAGCTCACCGACTGCTCGGCCGACGATCCCGCCGGCACCGAGCTGTTCATCGTCGAGGGCGATTCGGCCGGCGGCTCGGCCAAGCAGGCGCGCGACCGCAAGACCCAGGCGATCCTGCCGATCCGCGGCAAGATCCTCAACGTCGCCTCGGCCACGTCCGCCAAGATCCTCGCCAACCAGGAGATCGCCGACCTGATCCAGGCGCTGGGCTGCGGCACGCGCAAGGACTGCGACCCCGCCAACCTGCGCTACGAGCGCGTCATCATCATGACCGACGCCGACGTCGACGGCGCGCACATCGCGACGCTGCTGATGACCTTCTTCTTCCAGGAGATGCCCGATCTGGTCCGCCAGGGGCATCTCCATCTCGCCCAGCCGCCGCTCTACCGCCTCACCGTCGGCTCGAAGAGCCTCTATGCCCGCGACGACGCGCACCGGCTCGAGATCGAGGCGAACGAGTTCAAGGGCAAGAAGGTCGAGGTCAGCCGCTTCAAGGG
>CBIFVW010000372.1:0-1987 GCA_966186155.1 uncultured Sphingomonas sp. | reverse complement strand
CACGTTCGCTCGCTCGTTGAACGTCGGGATCACCACCGCAAGCTCGAGAAGGTCGGGCGTCACGCGAGCTCCCTGAGCACCGCATCGCCCATCTCGGCGGTCGACAGTCCGCCGCCGAGGTCGGCGGTCCGCGCTCCCTTGGCGAGCGCCGTCGCGACTGCCGCCTCGATGCGCTGCGCCGCTTCCTCGTTCGCCAGCGAATGCCGGAGCAGCAGCGCCGCCGAGAGGATCGCCGCGCAGGGATTTGCCTTACCCTGGCCGGCGATGTCGGGCGCCGAGCCGTGGATCGGCTCGTACATGCCGTTCTCGCCCACCCAGGCGCGCAGCGACGCCGAGGGCAGCATGCCGATCGACCCGGCGCACATGCTCGCCTGGTCCGAGAGGATGTCGCCGAACAGATTGCCGGTCACGATCACGTCGAACTCGCCCGGCGCGCGCACCAGCTGCATCGCGGCATTGTCGACATACATGTGCGTGAGGTCGACCTCCGGATAGTCCGTCGCGATCTCGTTGACCACGTCGCGCCACAGCTGCGAGGTCTCGAGCACGTTCGCCTTGTCGACCGAGCAGAGCTTGCGCTTGCGGCGCTTCGCCATCTCGAAGCCGACGCGCGCGATCCGCTCCACCTCGGCCTCGTTGTAGCTCATCAGGTCGAAGCCTTGGCGCAGCCCCTCGACATTGGTGCGCCGCCCCTTCTCGCCGAAATAGACGTCGCCGACGAGCTCGCGGACGATGACGAGGTCGAGCCCCGCCACCACTTCGGGCTTGAGCGGCGAGGCGTCGGCCAGCGCCGGGAACAAGGTCGCCGGGCGGAGATTCGCGAACAGGCCGAGTTCGCGCCGGAGGCCGAGCAACGCCGCCTCGGGCCTGAGCCGCCGTTCGAGCGCCTCGAAGCGCGGGTCGCCGATCGCGCCGAACAGCACGGCATCGGCGCGCTTTGCGAGGTCGAGCGTGTCGGGGGGCAGCGGGCGCCCCGCCGCGAGATAGGCCGCGCCGCCGACCGGCGCCTCCTCGAAGTCCAGGCCCAGCGCCAGCGCTTCCAGCACGCGCCGCGCCTCACGCGTCACCTCGGGCCCGATCCCGTCACCGGGCAGAACAGCAATCAGCGGCATTCTTGCTCCCACTTCGCTCGAAGCGCTGCTTTGCCGCCCTCGCCGCCTTCACGCAACCGCCCGCTTGAGCCGATCGACCAGCCGGGCCCGCGCCGCGAGGATTTCGGCGCCCTTGCCGATCAGCAGGTCACGCTCGAGGAAGTGGCCGGTCAGGCGCAGGCCGTCGAGGATGTCGCCCCACTCCGCCGCGCCCCCCTCGACCAGGAAAAGCGGCAATCTCAGCAGCTTGGCCTCGTAGCCTTCCGCACCGACGCGACTCACTGCGATCCCGCTCTTGGGGCTCACATAGGCGAGGTCGTCGTTCCGTCCCGTCGCCGCGCAATGTTCGAGGTCGAGCCCGAAGCCCAGCTCTGCGAGCAGCAGCAATTCGTAGCGCACCATCGCCACCGCCCAGCCGCGCGCCGCCGGCGCCGCCTCGATCGCCGCGAGCACGCCGTCGAGCGCCGTGTAGAGCCGCGGATAGGGCTGGCCCTCGGGCAAGGCCGAGGCCGTCAGCGCGGTCGCCCATTGGAAGGCTGCGGCGGGCAGCGGCTCGGAGAACATCGCCGCGCGGCTGTGGATCAGCTCGACGGTGAGACCCGGCAGCGCATCCTCGGTCCGCGACCGCCATTCGCCGAGCACCAGGTTCGCCGGCTGGAGCACCGGCCGCAGCTTGCGGCTGTGCCCGCCGCGGACATAGCCGGGCTGCAACCCGTCGCTCTCGGTCAGCGCTCGCGCGATCGCGCCATGCTCGCCATGCGCGCGGACGGAGAGGATGATGGCTTCGGCGCGGAGCTGCATAACGGAATCATAATGAGCCCCTTCCCTAGAGGGGAGAGGCTTCAGCTACCCCGCCGCAGCTTCTTCGCCAGCCCGCCGAGCCCGGCCCCCTGCAC
>CBIFVW010000371.1:0-2009 GCA_966186155.1 uncultured Sphingomonas sp. | reverse complement strand
ATCCGCTGGCGCTCTCGGACTGAAGCGCGGTGCGGACATCCTCGAGCGCGATGCCGTAACGGGCGAGCGCCAGCGGATTGACTTCGACCCGTACCGACGGCAACGCGGCGCCACCGAGCTCGACATTGCCGACGCCGGGTACCTGGAGCAGCTTCTGCTGCACCACCGTGGAAACCGTGTCGTAGATTTGGGACGGGCTGCGCGTGGGCGAGGTGAGCGCGAGGATCAGCACGGGCGCTTCGGCGGGATTGGCCTTGCGATAGCTCGGATTGGTCTTGAGCGTCGCCGGCAGATCCGCGCGCGAGGCATTGATCGCGGCCTGAACGTCGCGCGCTGCGCCGTCGATGTCGCGCGACAGATCGAACTGCAGCGTGATCTGCGCGCTTCCGACGTTCGAGCGCGAGGTCATCTCGCTGACGCCGGCGATCGTGCCGAGATGGCGCTCGAGCGGCGCCGCCACGCTCGATGCCATGGTCGAGGGGCTGGCGCCGGGCAGGCTCGCCTGGACCATGATCGTGGGGAAATCGACTTCCGGGAGCGGCGCCACCGGCAGCATGAAGAAGGCGCCGACGCCCGCGAGCATCAGCCCGATCGTGAGCAGGATCGTACCGACCGGACGGCGGATGAAGGGCGCCGAAAGGTTCATGCCGCGGGCGCTTCCGCACCCGGCCGCCGCAGGCGCCAGCCCTGCGCGCGCCATGCTTCGAGCACGAGGAAGATCACCGGCGTGGTGAAGAGCGTGAGCACCTGGCTGAAGATCAGCCCGCCGGCGATCGCGATGCCGAGCGGCTGGCGCAACTCGTGCCCCATGCCGCCGCCGAAGATCAGCGGCAGCGCCGCGAACAGCGCCGCGAAGGTGGTCATCATGATCGGACGGAAGCGGAGCAGCGCCGCCCGGCGGATCGCGTCGTGCGGGGTGTCCCCGTCATCGCGCATCGCCGCCAGCGCGAAGTCGATCATCATGATCGCGTTCTTCTTGACGATGCCGATCAGCAGCACGATGCCGATGATCCCGATCACGCCCAGCCCCGATCCGGTGACCCACAGGCCGAGCAGCGCGCCGATGCCGGCGGAGGGCAGGGTGGAGAGGATCGTCACCGGATGGACGAAGCTCTCATAGAGCACGCCGAGCACGATATAGACGACGACGATCGCGGCGAGGATCAGCCACAGCTCGTTCGCGAGCGAGGACTTGAAGGCATTGGCGGCGCCGGTGAAGTCGGAGGTGATCGCCGCCGGCACGCCGAGGCTGTGCTCCGTGCGCTCGATCGCCTGGACCGCGCTTCCGAGCGACACGCCCGGGGCGAGATCGAAGCCGATCGTCGCCGCCGGGAACTGCGCCTCGCGCGCCACCATCAGAGGCGCGGCGCCGGTGCGGATCGTCGCAAGCGCGGCAAGGGGCACGCTGGCGCCGCCGGGCAGCGGTATCTGCAGCGCTCCCAACGCCTGGGGGTCGGCCAGCCCGCCGGGCCGGGTCTCGAGGATCACGCGGTTCTGGCTCGACTGGGTGTAGATGGTCGAGACGATACGCTGGCCGAACGCGTCGTAGAGCGCATTGTCGATCGTGAGCGCATTGAGGCCCAGCCGACCCGCCGTGTCGCGATTGATGTCGACCGTGACGGTGCGTCCATCGGCGAGCACGTCCGAAGTGACGTTCCTGAGATGCTTGTCGCCGCCGAGCGCCGCGGCGAGCCGGGCGCCCCATTGATCGACCTGCGCCTCGTCCGCTCCCTGGAGCGAGAATCGATAGGCGTTCGTGCCGGCCGAGGTATCGATCGTCAGATCCTGGACCGGCCGGAAGTAGAGCTTTAGGCCCGGCACGTCGGCGACGGTGAACGTCACGTCCCCCGCACGCACCACGCCGAGATTGGGCACGAGCGTGGTGAAGGGGTAGTCGGCGATCTTCGGTCGTGCGCGCGAGATCGCGGCGATCAGGCTGGACTTGCCCGCGCTCGGGAAGCCCACCAGCCCGATGTCGGCGACGACCTTGAGCTCGAGCACGATCTCGA
>CBIFVW010000370.1:0-2015 GCA_966186155.1 uncultured Sphingomonas sp. | reverse complement strand
AGCGTGCCCTCGACCACGTCGATCCGGATGCGGCGCCAGCCGTCCGACAGCGCGAGATGCTCGCTACCGCCGGGCCCGCGGACGAGCGTCGCCCAATGCCCCCATTGGCCGAGCGCGAACGCATCGGCATCGCCCGGCGGGGCGGGTTCGGCCCGCACCGCCAGCACGCCGGGGTCGACGCCGGCGCTCCACACCAGCCGGGCCTGCGGCGCGGGGCGGTCGGGACGCTCGGCGAAAGTGAAGCCCCCAGTCCAGGGCGCCTCCGTCCCCGTGCAGGAGGACCGGGCCGCCGCCCGCCGCCGGACCGGGCGTTACGGTCCGGCTATAGGCGGCATAGCCGGGATCGCGGCGCAGCCACTCCCAGGCCAGGCCCGGACGATCGATGCCGAGCAGCGCGCGATAGTGCGCGCCGTCGCGCCAGTCGGGGCGGGCGTCAGTCCCGCGCTCCATCGCCAGGAAGAAATGGAGAGGACCGGCCGGCAGGCAGACAGGAAGAATAGAACGCATACGTACGATTGCGGGGATCGCGCGCAGCGGTTAGCATCGGCGACTTGTCGAACCCTCCGCGGCGCCGGCTGAGAACCGGCGCGCGCGGCCGTGGCGAAGTTGACGCGCAGACGTTGCGGCTTGGGGCACGTCCCGCAACGGCGCGGCGCATGCGATGAGCCTGGGCAGGGTTGCTGAAGAATTCGCGGAGGCGGTCGAAAACGCCGCCAGCCTGGGCGAGCTCGCCGATATCCTCGGCGCGATCGCCGGCGAGATGGGCTTCCGCTATTTCGCGCTCACCCATCATGTCGACATCCCGCGCGCGCCGCAGCCGGCGATCCGGCTCCACAATTATCCGGCGGCCTGGGTGGAATATTTCGACGCGCAGCGGCTGGGGCCGTCGGACCCGGTGCATCGCGCGAGCCACCTCACCAATGCCGGATTCTGCTGGTCGCGGCTCGGCGAGATGATCGACCTCAGCGCGCGCGACCGCGAGATCCTCGAGCGCGCCCGCCGGGCGGGCCTCGGCGACGGTTTCACCGTGCCCGCGCATGTGCCCGGCGAATCGGCCGGCTCCTGCTCGTTCGCGACGGCGAGCCGGCGGATGCCGCGCCGCGACTGGCTGCCGCTGACCCAGCTGGTCGGCGCGCTCGCCTTCGAGGGCGCGCGGCGGCTGACCGGGATCCGCAGGCTCGAGGCCGGGCGTCCCCGGCTCACCGACCGCCAGCGCGACTGCCTCTATTGGGCGGCGCGCGGCAAGTCCGACTATGAGATCGCAATCATCCTCGGCCTCAGCCATGAGACGGTGATCCAGCACTTGAAGCAGGCGCGGGGGCGCTACGGCGTCGCCAGGCGGACGCAGCTCACGGTCCACGCGCTGTTCGATGGAGCGCTGACCTTCGTCGATGTGCTGAGGCGTTGAAAATCCCCATTTCTGGGGAATGGCTCCGGCGCGGCCCGCCGCCGATCATCGGGCGCGTCCATGTGCAAGGGAGCCGCGACCATGATCTTCACCGCCGATCCGACCAGCGCCGCCGCCGACAGGGCGGTGCGGGCGATGTTCGAGGCACGCAAGCGGGTGTTCGTCGACCTGCTCGGCTGGGACCTGCCAGTCCTCGCCGGCCGGTACGAGGTCGACCAGTTCGACGACGTCCATGCGCGTTACCTGATCCTCGCGGACGGGCAGCGGCACCTCGCCTCGGCGCGGCTGCTTCCGACGACGCGGCCGCACATCCTCGACAGCCTGTTCCCCGAGCTGTGCGAGGAAGCGCCGCCGCGCGGGCCCGACATCTATGAGATCACGCGCTTCTGCCTCGACCGCTCGCTCGGCGCGGCGGGCCGGCGGCAGGCGCGCGACGCGCTGGTGCTGGCGCTGGTCGACCATGCGCTGGCGAACGGGATCACCGCCTATACCGGCGTCGCCGAGCTCGCCTGGCTCCAGCAGATCCTGGCGTTCGGCTGGCGCTGCCGTCCGCTCGGCCTGCCGCGCACGATCGGCGGCGCGACGCTCGGCGCGCTCCGGATCGAGG
>CBIFVW010000369.1:0-2036 GCA_966186155.1 uncultured Sphingomonas sp. | reverse complement strand
GGCGACGGCATCGCGGTGCAGACCAGCGACGCGGGAACCGGCTGGCGCATCTGGGTCGACCGCCACCAGCTCGAGAACGCGCTGCTCAATCTCGCGGTGAACGCGCGCGATGCGATGGAGGGACGCGGCACGCTGACCATCGCCACCGCCGGCAGGAGGCTGGCCGCGAACGAGATCGGCGAGAGCCTCGCGGGCGACTATGTGACCATTGCCGTGAAGGATACCGGCAGTGGCATGACGCCCGAGGTGCTCGAGCGCGTGTTCGAGCCTTTCTTCACCACCAAGCCGGTGGGCAAGGGCACCGGGCTGGGGCTCAGCCAGATCTTCGGCTTCGTCCGCCAATCGGGCGGCGACATCGGCATCGATACCGCGCCGGGACAAGGGACCAGCGTGACGCTATATCTGCCGCGCTACGGCGGCGAGGCGGTGCCGTCCAGCGTGCCGGTGGCCGATGTGATCGCGGCGCCGGCGCGCGCGCTCGACATCCTCGTCGTCGAGGACGATCCGCGCGTGCTCGTCGCGACGCGGGGCGCGCTCGAGGAGATGGGACACCGCGTCGCGACCTGCGACGATCCGTTCGCCGTGCCCGCGCGGGTGGCGGGGCTGGAGGCGCTCGACCTGATCGTCTCGGACGTGCTGATGCCCGGTCAGACCGGCCCGGAGATGATTGCGGGGCTGGGCGCGGCGATCGACGGAGTCGCGGTGCTCTTCGTCACGGGCTTTGCCGGGGAGGCCAATGCCGCGATCTTCCAGGGCCGGACGGTGCTGCGCAAGCCCTTCACCATGGCCGCGCTGGCGCGCGCGGTCGAGGAAGCGATGGGGCAGGAGGCGCGGCGGAACCCGCGTGCCGCGGCGGAGTAGCGCCGGAGGCTATTCGTCGGGGTGGAGGTGGCCGGCGAGCATCGCGTTGGTCGCCAGCTCGCGCGCCTTCTCGCGCGGCAGCCCCAGCGCCTTGGCCATCGGCGCGCCGAGCAGCGCGTCGCCCAGCGCCATCAGGACCAGCTGGAGCGTCTCCTCCTGCAGCGACATGCCCTCGTGCGGGTGATCGCGCCCGATCATGTCGACCAGCTTCTGGATCGCTTCGAGGATCGGATCGAGCACGTCCTGGTTGCCCGACAGGATCATCCAGCTCGCCAGCGCGCCCGCGCCCTCGCGATCGAAGGCGTCGAAGGTCAGGTCGACCACTTCGCGCGGATTGTGGTCGGTCTCGCGTGCGCGCAGCACCGCCGCGCCGATCTTGGCCGTGACCTTTTCCGCTAGGCTCGCGACCAGCGCCTTCTGCAGGCCCGCCGCCGAGCCGAAATGATGGAGCAGATTGGCGTGCGTGCGCCCGATCCGCGCGGCCACGGCCTTGAGCGTCACTGCCTGCGGGCCAGCCTCGAGCAGCAGCGCGCGCGCGGCCTCGAGCGCGGCATCGCGCGATTCCTCGGGAGAGAGACGTTTGCGTTGAGTTATTGACATCTTTGTAAGTAAACTTTATGCCCCTTGCTACCCGCTTGATGGAGAATTCCTGTGGGGAAAGCAAAGACTCCCGCCGACCTCGTGATCACTCCGCGCGACAGGCGCTTCGGGCGCGAGAGCCGCCAGGACCGCTGGTGGTTCGCCGGCGATCCGGTCGCGAGCGCTTTCCACAACGCGCTCTCGATCACCTTCCCCAAGGGCGAGGCCTTCTTCATCGAAAGCGTGAAGGCGTTCCGCGAGGGCACGCCGCCGCGGCTCGAGGCGGAGATCCGCGCCTTCGCGCAGCAGGAAGTGATGCATAGCCGCGAGCATGTCGCGTTCAACCGCCGCGTGACCGAGGCGGGCTACGATCTGGCGCCGCTCGAGAAGGTGGTCGACGAGATGCTCGCGCTGGTCCGCCAGCGTCCGGCGATCGTCAACCTCGCCGCGACCATGGCGCTCGAACATTATACCGCGATCCTCGCCGCCATCATCCTCAAGGACCGCGGCTATTTCGCCGGAGTCGAAGCGGGGCAGGCGGAGATGTGGCGCTGGCACGCGATCGAGGAGCTCGAGCACAAGGGCGTCGCCTATGA
>CBIFVW010000368.1:0-2066 GCA_966186155.1 uncultured Sphingomonas sp. | reverse complement strand
GAACTGACACCTACCGCCCGATCATCGTCTCGGGGCGGACATATTTGTCGAAGGTCGCCTCATCGACGAGCCCAAGCGCGAGCCCGCTCTCCTTGAGCGTGAGCCCCTTCTCGTGCGCGTTCTTGGCGATCTTGGCGGCATTGTCGTAACCGATCGCCGGGGCGAGCGCAGTGACCAGCATCAGCGAGCGGTCGACCAGCTCCTTGATCCGCGCCTCGTTCGCCTTGGCGCCGTCGACCGCACGCTCGGCGAAGCTGACCATGCCGACCGACATGAGCTGGATCGAGCGCAGCACGTTCGAGCCGATCAGCGGCTTGAACACGTTCAATTCGAAATGCCCCTGCATGCCGCCGACCGTCACGGCGGTGTGGTTGCCGATCACCTGCGCCGCGACCATCGTCAGCGATTCGCTCTGGGTCGGGTTGACCTTGCCCGGCATGATCGAGCTGCCCGGCTCGTTCGCCGGCAAGTCGAGCTCGCCCAGGCCCGAGCGCGGGCCGCTGCCGAGCAGGCGGACGTCATTGGCGATCTTGGTGAGCGACACCGCCAGCGTGTTGCAGACGCCCGACAGGTTCACCAGCTGGTCCTTGGTCGCCAACGCCTCGAACTTGTTGGGCGCCGTCACGAACGGCAGGCCGGTGATCTTGGCGATCTCCGCCGCCACGTCCTCGGCATAGCCCGGGGGCGAGTTGAGCCCGGTGCCGACCGCGGTGCCGCCGAGCGCGAGCTTGAAGATGTCGATCTCGAGCACCGACTGGAATCGCGCCTTCGCCGATTCGAGCATCGCGGCATAGCCAGAGAATTCCTGGCCCAGCGTCAGCGGCGTCGCGTCCTGGAGATGGGTGCGGCCGATCTTGACGATATGGTCCCAAGCCTCGACCTTGGCCTGCAGCGAGACGTGGAGCCGGTCGAGCGCCGGATAGAGCTGCATCGTAACCGCGCGCGCGGCAGCGATGTGGAGCGCGGTCGGGAACGAATCGTTCGACGACTGCGCCATATTGGCATGGTCGTTCGGATGGACCGGCGACTTGCCGCCCTTCTTGCCGGTGAGGATCTCGTTGGCGCGGCCAGCGATCACCTCGTTGACGTTCATGTTGGTCTGGGTGCCCGAGCCGGTCTGCCAGATCACCAACGGGAACTGGTCGTCGAGCTTGCCGTCGATGATCTCCTGGGTGACCTGCTCGATCACCTCGGCGATCTTCGGGTCGAGCCCGTGCTTGACGTTCACCCGCGCCGCAGCCTGCTTCACGATCGCCTGGGCATGGACGATGCCGATCGGCATGCGCTCCATGGCGCCGAAGGGGAAATTCTCGATCGAGCGCTGGGTCTGCGCGCCCCAATAGGCGTCGGCGGGGACTTCGATCGCGCCGATCGAATCGGTTTCGGTACGGGTGTTGGTCACGATGCTCTCCATGCGCGCCGGGCGGGCCGGCTCGCTGGGGCGCTTGTCATTTCTTCCGCTTGAAGTCCACCGAGACGACGTTGGATCCGTCGTCGGGCGGGCGCACCGCCGCGGGCTGGTCGTTCTCGGCCTCGTCGTGCGGCTCGGGCTCGTCGGGCCCGTCCTGCGCCTGGAAGCGTAGCTCGAAATTGACCGCGGGATCGTGGAAGCCGGTCACCGCCGAGAAGGGGATGTTGAGGATCGCCGGCACCTGGTTGAAGCTGAGCCCCACCGAGAATTTCTCGTCGTCGACCTTCAGGTCCCAGAAGCGGTGCTGGAGGACGATCGTCATCTCGTCCGGGAAGCGCTCGATCAGCCGCTGCGGGATGTCGACTCCTGGCGCGTGCGTCTTGAAGGTGATGTAGAAATGGTGCGAGCCGGGCAGGTCGCCCCCGGAGTCCGCCACCGAGCCGAGCACGCGGCCGACCACGGCGCGCAGGGCCTCCTGCACGATCTCGTCATAGGGAATCAGGCTGTCGGGCGGGTTGCCGGTCATGGGCCTTGGGTAGCGCGTCGCGCCGTGCGGTCAAGATTGCATGCGCGACAGGCTTCGCTATGTGGGCCCCATGCGCACCGCCACCGTGAGCCGCAAGACGAGCGAGACCTCGGTCGACGTCACCGTCAA
>CBIFVW010000367.1:0-2073 GCA_966186155.1 uncultured Sphingomonas sp. | reverse complement strand
TGAACAGATATTTCTTCGCGCTGGGCCTGGCCCCGGCCTTCGCGCTCGGCGCCTGCGGCGGCGGCGGCACCAACACGACGACGACGGTCGACAATATTGTGGGGACCGACTCGATGGCGCCGATCAACGACGTCGAGGCCGACAATGGCACCGCTGCGGTGCTGCCGAGCGCGGCCCAGGCCTTTGCCGATGCCGCGGGCGCCAGCGACTATTACGAGGTCGAGGCCGGCAAGCTGGCGCAGGACAAGGCGACCACGCAGGAGCTCAAGGCGTTCGGCGAGATGATGGTCACCGCCCACACCGATTCGACCGCCAAGCTCAAGGCCGCGGCGGCGAAGGCGGATCCGCCGGTCACGCCCAACCCCACGCTCAACGCCGAGCAGGAGGCGAACCTCGCCACGTTGCGCCAGGCGACCGGCGCGGAATTCGACAAGGCGTACAAGACTCAGCAGGTCGCCGCGCACGAAAAGGCGCTGGCCGCGATGAAGGACTATGCCGCGAACGGCGAGGTGCCGTCGCTCAAGACCTTCGCCGCCGACACGGTGAAGGTCGTCCAGGCGCATCTGGAGAAGGCCAAGGCGCTCTGAATCGAAAAGGGCGCGCTCCCGGGGGAACGCGCCCTTTGATCTTCGAAGACCAGGGCCTCAGGCGGCTTCTTCCTCGTTCGCTGCGGCGAAAGGCGAGGGCGCCGCTTCCACCGGGCGCGGCCCCGCCGCCGGCGCGGCGGTGTTGACCGTGCTCATATGCTTGAGACGGCCGTCGATATGGCCGCCATTCTCGATCGTGATGTTCTCATACTCGACATCGCCGGTGATCTTGGCCGAGCGCTCGACGGTGAGCTGCTTGACGCGAACCGTGCCCTCGATCGAGCCCGCGAGGCGCGCGATCTCGGCGGAGACGTTGCCGAAGATCTGGCTCTCGGTACCCTGGGCCAGCGTGGCGCAATTGACGTCGCCTTCGACGCGGCCGTCGATGTGCAGGTCCGAAGTCGCCGAGACGCTGCCGGTGATGATCACGTCGGGGCCGAGCACCGAGAACATGCCGCGCTTCGAGTTCCCGCTCTGCTGCGGCGGTGCCGGCGGCATCGCCGGACGTTCGTCACGCTCGCGACCACGATTATTTCCGTTGAACATACGCTACTCCCCAATCCCCGAAAGCGAATCCCTTGGGTTTTCCCTAGCATAAGTCACGGAAACCGGCAGCAGCCAAAAGCCGGGCGCTCGTTCCATAGAGGGATTGTCGTTGGCCGCGCGCGGTTCGATCGAGCGCAGCGAAATCCACGCCGCCGCCAGCATCGTTCCGGTGACGAAACAAGCGGCGAACAGGTCTCCGGGCACGGCGGTCAGAGCCGCGGCCGCGCCGCATTGCACCAGCAGCGCGACGACCCGTTGGACGGGACCTCGGCGCAGCGCGGCGGCCGCCAGCAGCGCAGGTACCGCGAGCGCGGCGGTGCCGATCGACGGGAGCGCGAGAATCGGGAGCAGCGCCGCTGGCAGCGCGGCGCCCGCGAGTCCCGCCTGACCGGTGGGCACCGCAGTCAGCCGGGCGAGATGCCAGGCGAGCAATCCGGCGCCCGTCACCAGCGCGAGCCCGAACGCGCCCCAGGGGAGCAGCGCGGCGACGCCGGGCAGCGCCGGGCCGGCCATGCCGAGCAGCAGCGTCGCGGCGAGCGCGCCGAGCGCGGCGTGTGGGGGCTTGAAGAAACGGGGACGGGTGCGCATCTCCGGCCTCTAACCCGCCACAGGTTGACGCTCTCTTATCCTTCCCGGGAGTCAGTTGACCGCTATCCCCGCCGCCGCTATAGGCGCCCCCGTTCCGCGAGGGGCCGGTCTCCGGCCGCAACGCCTTGCGGGGCAAGAGCTGAACGTTGCTGGAGACGCAATGGCCCGGGGGGTCAAGGACACCCGGGGCCTTTTCGTATTCTCTAATCCAGGGCTCCAGCAAAGTAACCGCCGGTCCGCCGGTAACATAAGGTGAAGGGCTTCATGCCGACGATCAACCAGCTGGTCCGCAAGGGCCGCGAACCGCAGAAGGCCAAGTCGAAGGTCCCTGCGATGGAGCAGAACCCGCAGA
>CBIFVW010000366.1:0-2078 GCA_966186155.1 uncultured Sphingomonas sp. | reverse complement strand
CCCCCGACCCCTCCCGCAGGCGGGAGGGGAGTGCGCGTCGCGCTTGCCGAGACCGCCCAGCGTCTCGCCGCCGTCTCCGGCACGCCCCGGCTCGACGCCGAGCTCCTAATGGCCCACGCGCTGAGCATCACCCGCGACGCGCTGCTGCTCGGCCGCCTCGACGATCCCGTGCCGGAAGCCTTCGAAGCACTGGTCCGGCGCCGGCTCGCGCACGAGCCCGTCGCCTATGTCATCGGCCGCCGCGCCTTCTGGACGATCGAGCTCGAAGTCGGCCCCGGCGTCCTCATCCCCCGCCCCGACAGCGAGACGCTGATCGAAGCCGCGATCGGCTGGTTCGACGGGCGCGCGCCCGCCGCCATCCTCGATCTCGGCGTCGGGCCCGGCACATTGCTGCTCGCCGCGCTCGACCAATGGCCCGGCGCGCGCGGGCTCGGCATCGATCGGTCGGAGGAAGCGTTGCGGTACGCGCGCGCCAATGCCGAGCGGCTCGGCCTCGCCGGCCGCGCGGCGTTCCGACTCGGTGATTGGGCCGGCGGCCTCGATTCGCGCTTCGACCTGATCCTCGCCAACCCGCCCTATATCGGGACCGAGGAGCCGCTCCCCGAGGAAGTCCGCGGCCACGAACCGGCCGAGGCGCTGTTCGCGGGTTCCGACGGCTTCGACGACTATCGCCGAATCATCCCCGATCTCCCGCGCCTGCTCGCCCCCGGCGGCGCGGCGATCCTGGAGATCGGCTGGACCCAGGCCGAGGCGGTATCCGCGATTGCCCGGAATGGCGGTTTGTCGGCCAGGCTGTACAAGGACCTCGCAGATCGGCCGCGGGCGCTTTTGCTCTCTTGAATCTACACAAAAGCGACACATATTTCTGCTTGGAGATTGGTGCTGCACCGGCTAAGAACGGGTCCGGGGTAGGGCACTTTCAACCAAGAAGTTGAAACTTGGGCCGTGAAACGCACAGCCCCAATCCAGGTCATGTGAGCCGCTGCAGTCCGGCGGCCATGGCAGGCGGGATGCGCCTCCCGAGGCGTTTGCCCGCATATGTAAACTGCATCCGGGACGATTGATGGATCGACGGACAGCGTAAACAAGACAGGACAAACAGACCTTGATGAACAATCGTCAGGCCGGCCGCCGTCGTGGTCGCGGCGGGCAGCAGCGCCAGGGTGGCAACCCGGGCCAGCAAGGCAACGGGAATCGCATCGACAACCGTGCGCGCGGCAACGCCGCCCAGCTGCTCGAGAAGTACAAGAATCTCGCGCGTGACGCCCAGATGCAGGGCGACCGGGTCAACACCGAATATTATCTCCAGTTCGCCGATCACTATTTCCGCGTGCTGAGCGAGAACCGCTCGCGCTTCGAGGAGCAGGATCGCCAGCGCCGCCAGCGCGACGATTTCGACGGCGACGACGAGGAGTTCGAGGCCGAGGCCGACGGCAACCGCGTCGAGGAAGCCGCCGCCGAGCCGCGCCGCGAGCGGGAGGGCCGTGAAGGCCGTGACCGCGACGATCGCCGCAACGGCCATGCTAACGGCTATGCCAACGGCCATGCCGGCGAGGGCGAAGGCTTCGAGGCGAATGACGAGCGCGCGCCCCGCGAGGATCGCGGCAACCGCCGCCGCGGCCGTGGCCGCCGCGACGAGGCCGAGACCGGCGAGAGCCACGCGATCGACGCGGCGGTGCTCCCGCCCGCCTTCGGCATCGAGTCCGCTCCCGCCGAGTCCGCGGAGGAGGAGCCGGCGAAGAAGCCGCGCCGCCGCCGCGCCCGCACCGAGGACGCCGAGGTTCCGGCGGCCTGAGCCCTTTTGCCGTCATCCCGGTTTCCGCCGGGATGACGGCTTTACTCTAATCGATGTCCACCTCGCCCTTGAGCGGGTCCTCGACCTGCTCGTCATGGCCGGTGCCCGAGCTCAGGAACATCAGTCCCATCAGCGCGGCGCCGAGCATCACCGTGGCGAACACCCCCGCCGCGGTCGCGATCGCGGCGCTGCTCGTGCTGTGGCGCTGGCTCGGCTGGCTCGACATCCATGTCGCGATCGCGACCGCGGCGACCAGCGCCATCCATCGCAATATCCGCCGGTA
>CBIFVW010000365.1:0-2081 GCA_966186155.1 uncultured Sphingomonas sp. | reverse complement strand
CGCACCGCCGACCGGGCCACAATCGGCCTCCGTTCGTTCAGGATATAACCAAATACGCACTTTCTGCTTGACATCGTCACGCTGATGTGGCACAAGGTAGGCACGCTGAGGAATTGCGAGTCGGGCCGGGGCGGCAACGCCTTCCGGCCCTTTTTGTTTGGAGGAGCGGGGCGATGGAAGGATCGATCTCGGGCAGCAGCGGACGCCGCGTGCAGGTGCGCCAGGTCTCTGTGAAGGGCTGGACGCGGGCCAAGCGCCAAGCGTTCCTCGACGTGCTGGCGGCCACGTGCAACGTCAGCGTCGCGGCAAAGGCCGTGGGCCTGGAGAGGGCGGGCGCCTACCGGCTGCGTCGGCGCGATCCGCAATTCGCCGATCTCTGGCGCAGTGCGATCCTGACCGGATACGACCGGCTGGAGGAGAAACTGCTGCAACATCTCGGTGCCGGAGTGAACGACGTCGACTTCGAAGTCACCGACGTGGCGGAGCCGCCATTCGATCCGCGCCTCGCACTCGATGCGCTGCGCCATCACCGGCCGACGGTGGAGAAGCGCCGCAAGCAGCCGATCGGCCGGATCGAACGTGCGACTCGCGAAGAGGCGGAGGCGGCGCTGCTCAGGAAACTCGAGAAGCTCGCCGAACGGCTCGAACGTGAGATGGGCGGTGGGACATGACGGCTCCCGATCGCCAAAATGCATTGGCGTGGCTGGCGATGGTGCCCCGGCAAGAACGCGAGAGGATCGTCCGGGGCATGCCGGCGGGACATGTGCGTGCCTTCAATGAATGGTGGGATCGCTGGGCCCATACCGGACAGTTCTGGCCCGAAGGCGACTGGCGAATCTGGCTGATCCGCGCCGGGCGCGGCTTCGGCAAGACGCGCGCGGGCGCCGAATGGGTGCTGCAGATGGCCCGCGAGACGCCGGAGGCGCTGATCGCGCTGGTCGGCCACACGCGCGACGACGTGCGCCGCGTGATGGTCGAGGGGCCTGCCGGCCTGCTCGCGCTGGCGCGCGACGACGAGCCGCTGGAATGGCGCGTGGTGGCCGGCGAGGTCCGCTTCCCATCGGGAGCGCGGGCAATCGTCTATTCGGCCGAGGCGCCCGAGAAACTGCGCGGGCCCGAGCATCATTTCGCCTGGTGCGACGAGCTGGCCAAATGGCGAACTGGAACAGCCGAGCTGGCCTGGGACAATTTGCTGCTGGGCCTGCGCGCCGGGGAACGCCCGCGCGTGCTCGTCACGACCACCCCGCGAGAGGGGAAGCTGTTGCGGCGCGTGCGGGCGACGGCGGGTTGCCACGAGACCGTGGGGCGGACGCGCGACAACATTCATCTGCCGGCGAGCTTCGTAGAGGCGATGACGGCCGAATATGCGGGAACCCGGCTCGGCCGGCAGGAGCTGGACGGCGAGATGATCGACGAGGTCGAGGGCGCGCTGTGGACTCGTGCGCTGATCGAGCGGTGCAAGGTCAAGAAGGCGCCGCGATTGACTCGCGTGGTGATCGGCGTCGATCCGCCCGCCGGCGTGGGGCGCGATGCGTGCGGGATCGTCGCGGTCGGACTGGGGCGCGACGGCAGGGGCTATGTGCTCGAGGATGCGAGCGTGACCGGGGCGACGCCGGCGCGATGGGCGGCCGCCGTGGCGGCCTGCGCGGCGCGGCACCGGGCCGATCGGGTGATAGCGGAGAAGAACCAGGGCGGAGCGATGGTGGCGAGCGTGCTGCGCGGCGCGGACGCCGGGCTGCCGGTGACGCTCGTCCATGCCAGCCGCGGCAAGAGCGCGCGCGCCGAGCCGGTGGCGCTGCTGTACGAGGCAGGCAAGGCGCATCACCTGGGCGCGTTCCCGGCGCTCGAGGACGAAATGCGCGGGCTGGTGATCGGCGGCGGCTATGAAGGGCCGGGCCGCTCCCCCGACCGGGCCGACGCCTTGGTCTGGGCGATGCACGAGCTGATGCTGGGCAAGCGCGGACGGGCGCGGGTGCGGGTGGTGGGGTGAACGAGGATCGGGATGGTGTCGAAGCGAGGTAGATCATTCCTCCCCCGGAGGGGGAGGGGGACCGCGACGCGAAGCGGCGTGGTGGAGGGGT
>CBIFVW010000364.1:0-2096 GCA_966186155.1 uncultured Sphingomonas sp. | reverse complement strand
GTGGTGTTCAATTCGAACCGGTCGGCCGCCACCGCGGCGCAGACGATCGCCGCGCTCGACCATGCGGGGCTCGGCCCGGTGACGCTCGGCGACACGCTGGTGCTGCGCGGCGAGGGCGAGCCGTCCGGCAAGGACGCGCGGCGCTGGAAGATCGCCGAGCGCTATTGCGTCGTCGCGATGGCGGGCGACCAGCTCGGTGACTTCAGCGACCTGTTCAACGCGGCCGACACGCCGGTCGCGGTGCGGCGCAACATGACCGCCGAGACGCTGATCGCGCCGCTCTGGGGCGCGGGCTGGTTCATGCTGCCCAACCCGGTCTACGGCACCGGGCTCAAGGGCGGGATGGACGAGGTGTTCCCCAGGGAAAAGCAATGGGCCGATCCGGCCGAGGAGACCAAATAATGCCCTGGACCCGCGACGACATGGCGGCGCGCGCCGCGAAGGAGCTCGAGGACGGCTTCTACGTCAACCTCGGCATCGGCATCCCGACGCTGGTGGCGAACCATATCCCGGCGGGCGTGGAGGTGACGCTCCAGTCCGAGAACGGCATGCTCGGGATCGGGCCCTTTCCCTATGACGACCAGGTCGATCCCGACCTGATCAACGCGGGCAAGCAGACGATCTCCGAGCTGCCCAACTCGGCTTATTTCAGCTCCTCGGACAGCTTCGCGATGATCCGCGGCGGGCATATCGACCTGACCGTGCTCGGCGCGATGGAGGTGAGCGAGCAGGGCGACATCGCCAACTGGATGATCCCCGGCAAGATGATCAAGGGCATGGGCGGCGCCATGGACCTGGTCGCCGGCGTCAAGAAGATCATCGTAGTGATGGAGCACAGCAGCAAGAACGGCGACCCCAAGTTCATCCCCGAATGCACGCTGCCGCTCACCGGCAGGAACGTGGTCGACATGATCATCACCGACCTCGCGGTCTTCCAGCGGCCCGACCACCAGTCGCCCTTCCGCCTGATCGAGCTGGCGCCGGGAGTCACCGCGGAGGAAGTGGCGGCGAAGACGACGGCGCGGTACGAGGCGCTGACCACGGCGTGACCTTCACGGCCGCTCCTGCGGCGGCTCGATCGGGGCGATGGCGATGAAGTCTGCGAGCGCGGGGCGGCACCGGGCCGCCCATCCCCCGGTAGGCGTCCTGCTGCGCGAATGGCGCGCCGTGCGGCGGATGAGCCAGTTGGACCTGTCGCTCGAGACGGGGGTCTCGACCCGGCATCTGAGCTGCGTCGAGACCGGAAGGGCCCAACCGAGCCGCGAGACGCTGTTCCGACTGGCCGATGCGCTCGACATGCCGCTGCGCGAGCGCAACGCGCTGCTGCTCGCCGCGGGCTATGCCCCGCAATATCCGGAGAACGACCTCGTCACGCCGCCGCTGGAGCGGATGCGCCAGGCGATCGAGCTGATCGTCGCGCATCAGGAGCCCTATCCGGCCTTCGTCGTCAACCGCCACTTCGACGTGCTGATGGCCAATGCCGCCGCCCAGCGGATCAACCACCTGGTGATGCGCGGCAAGCAGAGCCCGCATGCGAATCTGCTCCGGCAGGTGTTCGATCCGGACGATTTCCGCCAGGTGATCGTCAACTGGCCCGAAGTCGCCCAGCGATTCCTGCGCCACCTCCATGCCGACATCGCCGCCGTCCCGTCGGACAAGGTCGCCCAGGCGCTGCTCGACGAAGTGCTGGCCTATCCCGGCGTGCCCGCGCGCTGGCGCTTGCGCGACGTCGAGTCCGAGCCGGCGCCGGTGCTCTACCTGGTCTTCCGCAGCGACCTGGGCGAGCTGCGCTTCTTCGAGACCATCACCACCTTCGCGGCGCCGCGCGACGTCACGCTCGACGAGCTGCGGATCGAATGCGCCTTTCCCGCGGACGCGCGCACCGCCGAGATCTGCGCCCGCCTGGCGCGGGACGCGGCGTCCTGACCGTCGCGATTGAACCGAGGCCCTCGTCCCGGGAACCAACCCGGCGATGCCCGCCGCCGTCCCCTCCCACGCGCCCCACCGCGGTTTGACGCCGCTCCGGGCGAGGCGTAGCGTCCGGCGATGATCGATTGGTTCCGCCGCCGCTATCTGGACCTGCTGGGCTCGATCTA
>CBIFVW010000363.1:0-2115 GCA_966186155.1 uncultured Sphingomonas sp. | reverse complement strand
TTCGGCGCCTTCTTCAGCCGCGCCTATCGCGAGAACGACTATCTCTGGGGCCGCCTCCATGGCGCCGACCGGCTGATCGACATCGTGCTCTCCACGCTCAACCCGGAATCGCGCCCCGCCGAGGCGCGCGTGAAGGAGATCAAGCGTCAGGCCTTCCATGCCATCCTCGACGAGGAGGAGAAGCGGCTGACGCGCATTCCGGGGCTGTTCCAGGAGCTGAGGGCGGAGATCGGGTGAGTCCCTCTCCCAAGGGGAGAGGGTTTGGAAGACTGGCCAAATCCTCACACCCCGCCTAAAGTGCGCGGCCTCACTAGGAAGGGAGCGGAATGCGGTTTCTGAAAGTGCTGTTCTGGCTGTTGCTGGGCGGCCTGGTCGCCGGCTTCGCGATCTATAATGGCGACGAACGCGTGAGCATCCATCTTTGGAGCGGCCTCGTCGCCGATTTCAGCCTTCCGCTGCTGCTGATCCTCGTCTTCCTAGCCGGGCTGCTGCCCGCGCTGCTCGCCTATCACGCGCTGCGCTGGCGGATGCGGCAGCGCGTCGAGGGGCTCGAGCGCGCGCTCGCCGACCTGCGCGCGGTCCAGTCCGCCCCCGCCGCCGAAGTGACGATCGAGAACAGCAATCCCGCCGCCCCGCCGCTGATCGGTGACCCCGCATGAGCCCCATCTACGTCGCGATCGACACGCCCGACCTCGAGCGCGCCAAGCACATCGCCGAGCGCGTCCGGGCGCATGTCGGCGGGATCAAGCTCGGCCTCGAATTCTTCATGGCGAACGGCCGCCACGGCGTGCACGAGATGCACGAGATCGGACTGCCGATCTTCCTCGACCTGAAGTTCCACGACATCCCCAACACCGTCGCCAAGGCGATCCAGGCGCTGCGCCCCTTGGAGCCGGCGATCCTCACCGTCCATGCCGCCGGCGGCCGCGCGATGCTCGAGGATGCGAAGGCCGCGGCGCCGAGCGGCACCAAGGTGGTCGCGGTGACGATGCTCACCAGCCTCGACGACAGCGACCTGGTCTCGATCGGCCTCGAGCCCGATCCGCACGAACAGGTGATGCGGCTGGCCGAGCTCGCCAAGTCGGCCGGCGTCGACGGCATCGTCTGTTCGGGCGAGGAGGTCGCCGCGGCCAAGAAGCTGTGGCACGACGGCTTCTTCGTCGTCCCCGGCGTGCGCCCCGCGAACGGCGCGATCGGCGACCAGAAGCGCGTGGTGACTCCCCGCGCCGCGCTCGATGCCGGCGCCTCGATCCTCGTGGTCGGCCGCCCGATCACCCAGGCGCCGGACCCCGACATGGCGGCGCGTGAGATCGAGGCGACGCTATAGCGACAGGAGATGGCAATGGTACGGATTGCGGGTTTCGGCGTGCTCGTCCTGTTTCTCGCCATGCCCGGCCTGAAGGCCGCACCGCCCGTCCAGTCCGCCAGCTTCGACTGCGCCAAGGCGAGCCATCCGCTCGAGAAGACGATCTGCGCCAGCCCGAAGCTGCGTGCGCTCGATGGCGAAGTCGCGGCGCTCTACAAGGCCAAGCTCGCAGTGATCTTCGACAAGCAGTCCTTCCGCGGCCAGCAGCGCGACTGGCAGCAGATCCTGCGCGCCCGCTGCGCGAAGAAGTGCGATCCCGCCGCGGTGGAAGCCGATTACACCGTCCAGCGCGATTCGCTGCGCGGCTTCGGCGAGGAGCTGTGGGAGGCGAGCTACAAGACCGCCGATGTCGAGCAGCTGACGATCAACCATGTCGACGCGAAGCGCTTCGATTTCACGCTGAGCCGCGATCTGGACGGTCAGGCCCTTTGCAAGTTCCCGGCAGACGATGGCGAGGCCGGCGCGATCGCGAGCTTCACCACGCCGGATAAGGCGAGCTGGAGCTCCGGCTCGTGCCGGATCGACTTCACGCTGGAGCGCGACAAGACCGGCCACGTCACCGAGATCGGCGCCGTCGCCTCGGCCGGGTGCAAGCGCTATTGCAAGGCGAACCACGTCCTGAGCGACAATTTCACGCCCGCGAACACCTGGGTGGCGAGCAACCAGTAAGGGGTCAGCCGTTCAGCGCCGCGAACACGTCGGCGTAATCGCCCCGCCTCTCTGCGAAGCGGAGGAACTTGACTCGCTCG
>CBIFVW010000362.1:0-2138 GCA_966186155.1 uncultured Sphingomonas sp. | reverse complement strand
TGGATATGGTAACGCTATCATAGCGACGGAGAGGAAGATGGCCGGATTGCTGCGCATGTTCGCGCTGTTCCTGCTGCTGGGCGCGGCCGCACCGGGCGAGCGCTGGGTCACCGCCTGGGCGACCTCGCAGCAGATCCCGGAGCCGCGCAATGCGCTTCCGGCCGAGGACCTCAAGGACGCGACGCTGCGGCAGGTCGTACGCATCCAGATCGCCGGCACCAGCCTCCGCATCCGCTTCTCCAACGCCTTCGGCGCCGCGCCGCTGCGTATCGGCGCCGCGACGATCGCCCGCGCGTCCGACCCGGCGAGCGCACGGATCGACCCGGCGACGCTGCGCGCGCTCGGCTTCGGCGGCGCCAGGGCGGTGACAATCCCGGCGGGTGCCGAATATTGGTCCGATCCGGTGACGCTTCCGGTCGAGGCGGGCGCCGATCTCGCGATCACGCTCTATCTGCCCGACAGCCCTGCCCAGCAGACCGGCCATCCCGGCTCGCGCGCCACGTCCTGGTACCTCCATGGCGATCGCACCGCCGATGCCGACCTGCCCGGCGCGAAGAGCGTCGATCACTGGTATCAGCTCGCCGCGATCGAAACCGTCTCGGCCACGGCCTCCGCGGTGGTGGTGCTCGGCGATTCGATCACCGACGGTTCGGGCATCCGGCCCAACAGCAACACGCGCTGGACCGACGCGCTCCAGCGCCGCCTGCGCGCCGATCCCGCCACGCGCGAGATGGCGGTGCTCAATGCCGGCATCGGCGGCAACCGGCTGCTCGAGGACGGGCTCGGCCCCAACGCCCTGGCGCGCTTCGACCGCGACGTGCTGGTGCCGCCTGGCGTCACGCATCTGATCGTGCTCGAGGGAGTCAATGATCTCGGCACGCTCACCCGCGACGCGCCCGCCACGCCCGAGGCGCACGCCGCGCTGGTCGAGCGGATGATCGGCGCCTATCGCCAGATCGTCGCCAGGGCGCGCGCGCACGGGATCAAGGCGATCGGGGCGACGATCCTGCCCTATGGCGCCTCGTCCTATTATCATCCCGATGCCCAGAACGAAGCCGATCGCGCGGCGATCAACGCCTGGATCCGTACCCCCGGCAATTTCGATGCAGTGATCGATTTCGACGCGGCGATGCGCGATCCCGCCGCGCCGAACCGGATCCGCAAGGAATATGACAATGACGGGCTCCACCCGTCGGTCGCCGGCTATCAGGCGATGGCCGACGCGGTGCCGCTGTCGCTGCTCTCGCCGCGCTCGAAGGACAAGGGCAGGGCAGCCGCCGCGCCGCCACGGCCGGCGCCGGCGATCGCCTTCACCTTCGACGACCTCCCCGCGCATGCCGCGCTTCCGCCCGGCGAGACGCGCCTCGATGTCGCCGAGCGCGTCATCGCCGCGCTCAAGGCCGCGAAGGCGCCCGCGACCGGCTTCGTCAACGGCGCGCTCGTCGAGCGCGAGCCCGCCTCGGCGCCGGTGCTCGACGCCTGGCGGGCGGCGGGGCTGCCGCTCGCCAGCCATGGCTGGAGCCATGCCAATCTCGACCGGCTCTCGGACGCGGGCTTCGCCGAGGAGCTGGCGAAGAACGAGCCGCTGCTCGCCGCGAAGATGGGCAGGGCCGATTGGCACTGGTTCCGCTACCCCTTTCTTTCCGAGGCGAGCGCGGACCCGGAGAAGCGCGCGCGCATCCGCCGGCTGCTCGCCGCGAAGGGCTACAAGGTCGCCACGGTGACGATGGACTTCTCCGACTGGGCCTATAACGACGCCTATGCCCGCTGCGTGGCGAAGGGGGACCGGGACGCGATCCTCCGGATGGAGCATGGCTGGCTCGGCGCCGCGGCGGTCAACGCCGACCGCGCCCGCGCCATGTCGCAGGCGCTCTACGGCCGCGACGTCCCCTATGTGCTGCTGATGCATCTCGGCGCCTTCGACGCGCACATGATGCCGCGCCTGCTCGACCTCTATCGCGACAAGGGCTTCCGCTTCGTCAGCCTGGAGGAGGCCGAGCGCGACCCCTATTACGCGCCCGAAGTGAACCCCGCGCTGCCGCCCCAGCCCCAGGGCCTGGAAGGCGCGATGGCGGCGAAGGGGCTGGCGGTCCCGGCGGCGCCCGCGCGGCTGCCGCTGGAGACGATGTGCCGGTGAG
>CBIFVW010000361.1:0-2148 GCA_966186155.1 uncultured Sphingomonas sp. | reverse complement strand
GCCGTCTTGCCGGTCTGGCGGTCGCCGATGATCAGCTCGCGCTGGCCGCGGCCGACGGGCACGAGCGCGTCGAGCGCCTTGAGGCCGGTCTGCATCGGCTCGTGCACCGACTTCCTCGGGATGATGCCCGGCGCCTTCACTTCGACGCGGCTGCGCTTGTCGGCGACGATCGGGCCCTTGCCGTCGATCGGGTTGCCGAGCGCATCGACCACGCGGCCGAGCAGGCCCTTGCCGACGGGCACGTCGACGATCGTGCCGGTGCGCTTGCCGGTGTCGCCCTCGCGGATCTCGGCGTCCGAGCCGAAGATCACGATACCGACATTGTCGGCCTCGAGGTTGAGCGCCATGCCCTGCACGCCGTTGGCGAACTCGACCATCTCGCCCGCCTGGACGTTGTCGAGGCCGTGGACGCGCGCGATGCCGTCGCCCACCGACAGCACCTGGCCGGTCTCGCTCACTTCGGCTTCGGTGCCGAAATTGGCGATCTGGTCCTTGATGACCTTCGAGATTTCAGCGGCGCGGATATCCATGATTCTAGCCTTCAGCCTTTCATCGCGTGCGCGAGGGAATTGAGTCGGGTCTTGATCGACGAATCGATCATCTGGCTGCCGATCTTCACGACCAGCCCGCCGAGGAGCGAGGGATCGACCGAGAGGTCGACGGCGACGTCGCGGCCGATGCGCGCGCGCAGCTGCTGCTTGAGCGCTTCGACCTGGCCGTCCGAAAGCGGATGCGCCGAAATGACCTGCGCCGTCGTCTCGCCGCGATGCGCGGCGGCGAGCTGGCGGAAGGCGCGGATCACCTGCGGCAACTGATTGAGCCGGCGGTTCTCGGCGAGCACGCCGAGGAAGTTCGCCGTGGTCTGGTCGAGCTTCAGGCTCTTCGCGGTCGCGGCGACGGCCTTGGCGGCGTCGGCGCGCGACACCAGCGGGCTGGTGGTCAATGCCTTGAAATCGGCCGATTCGGCGAGCGCCCTGCCGACCGTGGCGAGGCTCTCCTCGACCTTTGCCAGCGCCTTCGAATCGCGCGCGAGTTCGAACAGGGCGGTTGCGTAGCGTCCGCTTAGGCTAGCCTGGATACCGGCGGAATTCTCCACGCGTGTCGGTTCCTCTTGGAGGTTCGGAATGGCCCCATGCAAAAAAGGGGCAGCACCGATAGGGCGCCCCGATGGGTTGGCGGGCTGCTAGCATCGGTGCCCCGGCGATGCAACCCGAGTCCGGAATCGGGCTGACGCGGAGACGTTTCATCTGGTAAACGACTGCGAAACTCTTGGGGCGAAGGGGGAAGATTCATGACGAGGAAGCTGTGGCTGACGGCGGGCGCGTGCGCGCTGGCGGCGGGGATTGCGCAGGCGGAGGTGCTGGAGATCACCGGCGAGTTCGCCGCGCCCAATCGCGAGGCGAGCCTGCTCCACTCGTTGTCGATCGACCGCTTCTCGGGCCAGGACGGCGCGGCGCTGGCGCGCGCGATCGAGCAGGGGCTGTCGGGCACCCATTTCGACCTGATGGCCGGCCGCACCGGCCGTGATGTGGCGGACGGCTCGCTTTCCGGCGGCGTGACCAGCGGCGTCGAGGAGAGCGGGTACGAGAAATACGAGAAGCGCTGCGTCCAGAAGGCGCAGGACGGCAAGTGCCAGAAGGAGGAGCAGGTCAAGCTCTACTGCCGCCGCCGCGTGATCAACGTCAGTGTCGATCTCCGTCTGGTGCGCAACCGCGACGGCCGGATCGTTTATTCGGCGACCAAGCCCTTCCGCGACGAGACGGTCTGGTGCCCGGGCCAGAATCCGCAGCGGACCGTCGAGGAGACGATCTCGGACGCGGTGCGCAACCTCGGCTATTCGGTGCGCGGCGACATCGCGCCCAGCGTCCAGACTTATCGCATCCGCGTCCGCGAGAGCGACAAGGGGATGTCGAAGGAGCAGGGCAAGCGCTTCAAGGACCTGATCAAGCTCACCAAGCGCGACGCGCGCGGCGCCTGTGCGGGCTGGGCGGCGATGCGGGCCGAGGCGCCGGGACATCCCTCGCTGCTGTTCGACCTGGGACTCTGTGCCGAGCAGGCCGGCCGGTACGAAGAGGCGCTGGCGCTCTATCGCGACGCCGTCCGGGCGGGCGCGGCCGAGGGCAATGAAGGCGCCGACCGCGCGATGCG
>CBIFVW010000360.1:0-2159 GCA_966186155.1 uncultured Sphingomonas sp. | reverse complement strand
CGGGCGCAAGACCACCGACACGACCAGCCGCGCGGCGCTGGTGGTGGATTTCTAGGTCGTATCGACGTTCAACAAAATCCTCCCCCGGAGGGGGAGGGGGACAGCCGAGCGAAGCTCGGTGGTGGAGGGGTAGTTCGAACGAGCGGCGTCGCCCGTGGAGATTACCCCTCCACCAGCCTTCGGCTGGTCCCCCTCCCCCTCCGGGGGAGGATCAAGGCTACGCTTGGACGGACTGCCCCATGCCCAAGCTGCATGAGATCCCAGCGTTCGCTGGGATGACGGCAATAATGTTTCGCGCTACGAGCCCGGAATGACCGAGCTTTCCACGATAGAACGCGCGGCGGTGGAGAGGGCCGGCGACTCGCCGATGCTGGCGCGGACCGAGGCCTGGAGCGCGATCAACAGCGGCACGCGCAACCTCGCCGGGCTGGCGCGCATGGCCGAAGCGCTTGCGGACGCCTTCTCGGCGCTGCCGGGCCATCTCGCGCTGATCGATCCCGAACCTGCCGAGACGGTTACCGCCGACGGGCGCGTCGAGTCGCTCGGTCATGGCCGGCACCTCCATCTCGCGGTGCGCCCGGAGGCGCCGGTGCAGATCCTGCTCACCGGGCACATGGACACCGTCTACGGCGCCGATCATCCCTTCCAGGCCGGGCGCTGGCTCGACGACGGCAGCCTCAACGCGCCGGGCGCGGCGGACATGAAGGGCGGACTGGCGCTGATGCTCGCCGCGCTCGAGGCCGTCGAGGCGAGCCCGATCGCCGGGCATTTCGGCTATGAGGTTCTGATCAATTCGGACGAGGAGACCGGCTCCTTCTCCTCCGCGGGGCTGATCGCGGCGGCGGCCCGCGGCAAGGTCGCGGCGCTCACCTACGAGCCCGCGCTGCCCGACGGGACGCTGGCGGGTGCGCGCGGCGGCACGGGCAATTTCTCGCTCGTCGTCCATGGCAAGCCGGCGCATGCCGGGCGCAATCCCGAGGAGGGCCGCAATGCGCTGGTCGCCGCCGCCGATCTCGCGCTCCGGCTCAACGACGCCAAGGCGCCGGGGCTCGCGGTGAACCCGGCGCGGATCGACGGGGGCGGTCCGAACAACGTCGTGCCCGACCTCGCCGTGCTGCGCGTCAATTTCCGGCCCAGGGACGCCGAGGCGATCACGCGCGCGCGGATCGCGATCGACGCCGCGGTCGCGATCGTCGCGGCGAAGCACGACGTCCGCATCGAGGCGCATGGCAGCTTCAATCGCCCGCCCAAGCCGCTCGATCTCGGCGCCGAGAAGCTGTTCGCGCTCGTGAAGCAGGCCGGCGCCGATCTCGGCATCCCGATCGCCTGGAAATTCTCGGGCGGAGTCTGCGACGGCAACAACATCGCCGCGTGCGGCGTGCCCGTGGTCGACACGATGGGCGCGCGCGGCGGCCTGATCCACAGCCCGGAGGAATTCCTGATACCCGACAGCCTGCCCGAGCGCGCCGCGCTCTCCGCGCTCGCCATCCTCCGCATCGCCGAGAAGGGCGCGCTATGAGCTTCGTGATCCGCGCCGCGCGCGACGAGGACCTGCAGGCGCTTTACGAGATGGCCAAGCTCACCGGCGGCGGCTTCACCAACCTCCAGCCCGAGAAGGAAGTGCTCAAGGCCAAGCTGGCGCGCAGCCATGCCGCGTTCGAGCAGGAGGAGGACGCGCCCGGCGATCACGTGTTCGTGCTCGTGCTCGAGAATGTCGACACCGGCGAGGTCCGTGGCACCTGCCAGATCTTCACTGCCGTCGGCCAGCACTGGCCCTTCTATTCCTATCGCCTCGCCACCGAGACCAAGCAGAGCCAGGAGCTGGGCCGCACCTTCCGCGCCGAGACGCTGAGCCTGGTCAACGACCTCGAAGGCTGCAGCGAAGTGGGCGGGCTGTTCCTCCACCCCGGCGAGCGCGCCGGGGGCCTCGGCATGCTGCTCGCGCGCAGCCGCTACATGTTCATCGCCCGCCACCGCGAGCGTTTCGCCGACCGTATCCTCGCCGAGCTCAGGGGAGTGATCGACGAGGCGGGCGGATCGCCCTTCTGGGACGGCGTGGCGGGGCGTTTCTTCGGGATGAACTTCCAGGAGGCGGACAGCTTCAATGCGATCCACGGCAACCAGTTCATCGCCGATCTGATGCCCAAGCACCCGATCTA
>CBIFVW010000359.1:0-2164 GCA_966186155.1 uncultured Sphingomonas sp. | reverse complement strand
CGCCGAGCGGATCGGCATGTACGAGTTCATGAAGGAGATGCAGACGCTCGCCTTCCGCGAGCTCGAGCCCGAGGCCTATGAGAGCATCTCCAAGCGGCTCGACAGCCTGCAGGTCGAGGGCGAGGACCGCATCGCCAAGATCGCCTCGGGCCTCAAGCTGCTGCTCGCGCGCGGCGGGATCGACGCCGAGGTCTCGGGGCGCGAGAAGCACCCCTATTCGATCTGGAAGAAGATGTCCGAGCGGCACGTCAGCCTCGAGCAGCTCTCCGACATCATGGCCTTCCGCGCGATCGTCGACACCGAGGAGGAATGCTATCGCGCGCTGGGCGTGATCCATCGCCGCTGGCCGATGGTGCCCGGGCGCTTCAAGGACTATATCTCGACGCCCAAGCGCAACGGCTATCGCTCGCTCCACACCAGCGTGATCCACGCCGGCGACACCCGCATCGAGATCCAGATCCGCACGCGCGAGATGCACGCCCAGGCCGAATACGGCCTCGCCGCGCACTGGGCCTACAAGGCGAGCAGCGTCCGCCCCGACACCCAGGTGAGCTGGATTCGCGACCTGATCGAGATCCTCGACCATGCCGAGAGCCCCGAGGAGCTGCTCGAGCACACCCGCATGGCGATGTACCAGGACCGGATCTTCGCCTTCACCCCCAAGGGCGAGCTGATCCAGCTGCCCAAGGGCGCGACGCCGATCGACTTCGCCTATGCGGTGCACTCGAACATCGGCGACCAGGCAGTGGGCGCCAAGATCAACGGCCGGGTGGTACCGCTCCGCACCGAGATCAGCCAGGGCGACCAGGTCCAGATCCTCCGCTCCAAGGCGCAGGAGCCCCAGGCCAATTGGCTCAACTTCGCGATCACCGGCAAGGCGCGCGCCGCGATCCGCCGCCACATCCGCCACAAGGAGCGCGAGGAGACGGTCAAGCTCGGCCGCAAGCTCTACGAGGAGATCGTCCAGCGCCTGCCCACCCCGCCGGGCGAAGGCGCGATCGCCGATGCGGTGAAGCGGCTGATGCTGCAGGACGACGCCTCGCTGATGGAAGCGATCGCGCGGCGCAAGCTCACCGACGCGCAGGTGATGGAAGCGGTGATGCCCGGCTCGACCGAGGGCGACGACGAGCACGAGCTGCCGCCGCAGCAGCACGCGATCGAGATCAAGGGGCTGACGCCCGGCGTGGCGTTCCACTTCTCGGCGGATTGCCGCCCGGTGCCCGGCGACCGCATCGTCGGCATCCGTCGCGCCGACGAGCCGATCGAAGTCCATCGCATCGACTGCCCGAGCCTCGCCGACACCGACGAGGAGGACTGGGTCGACCTCACCTGGGGCGACAAGGCCGAGGGCGGGATCGCGCAGATCGAGATCACGCTCAAGAACGAGCCCGGCGCGCTGGGTGCGGTCGCCACGCTGATCGGCCAGCACAAGGCCAACATTCTCGGGCTGCGCATGGACAATCGCGACACCACCTTCCACACCAACACGATGGATCTCGAGGTGCGCAACGCCGCCCATCTGATGCGCCTGCTCGCGGCGCTGCGCGCGGCCGACGCAGTGAGCTCGGCCGAACGGGCTTAGGCTATCCTTTCGGCAGAATTACCCAGGTAGGGCGCGAAAAGTCTCAAAAGTCACAATAGCCATGGCGACGCGAGATCCGCCGCTTCGACGCACGATTTTACCCCGACGGGGGCACATTACGCGCATCGCAATTCTTCGCAATGAGAAAGAGCCCGCCCGGCATGGCAGGCGAAATCCTACATTGGAAGCGCATTCTTTGAGGCGTTCGCAGCCTCGTCCTTCCTCCCCCTCCGGGGAGGGATTGGTAAAGAGCCGTCTGCTGAATGGCACCACAATCTAGCGCCGCGCGCGGAAGGCGAAGACGCCGCTGGCGACAGGCCTTCCGGTTTCACGGACTTCGTAGCGGGCGATCTCCTCGAGCCGATCCATGGGCAGCGGGGCGCGCCACGGATCGCCGACCAGCACCGGGATCCGGCGATCGAGGCAGCGGTCGAGGAACGCCGTCACGCGCTCCGCGAGGTCGGGCGCGTAGAACAGGTCGCCGACCAGCACGAGATCGACCTCGGGCGGATCGCTGCCGGTCAGGTCGGCATGAACCGCGCCGATCTCGACTTGGTTGAGCGCGGCGTTGAGCGCCAGCGC
>CBIFVW010000358.1:0-2171 GCA_966186155.1 uncultured Sphingomonas sp. | reverse complement strand
GGTGGAGGGGTATTCTCCACTTGCGATGTCGCCTGCTGAAACTACCCCTCCACCAGCCTACGGCTGGTCCCCCTCCGGGGGAGGAACTTTTGAATGCCGACACAATAGGACAATCCAAAAAATGAGGCGCCGCGGCGATGGCCGCGGCGCCTCTTTACGTCCTTGGGAAAAATTCAGGCGGCGACGCGCTCGGCGCTGCGCAGGCCATCCATGATCGTCCGGTTGAGCTCGATCAGCTCGCGGATCTTCTCGCGGCCGGCGATCACGTCGCTGGTGAAGCGATCGACCCAGAGCGCGAGCGAGATGATCTGCGCGCGCAGCGACGGCGGCAGGCCGTTGCCGGTAGTGGCGCAATCGGTCGAGAAGACCGACCAGAGCTGGCGGTTGCGATGGAGCGACTGCATCAGCATCGCTCCCTTGAGACCCTGGGTCTCGGCTTCCATCATCTCGCCGGTGATCTCGCCCAGCAGCCGCAGTTCGGCCGACCGCGGCGTTTCGGCCCGGGCGAGGGCCGCTTGATAGGCATTGAGGGTCATGCTGGCTCCTTTGCTGACCTCTCATTCTAGGACGATTCCGCCGCTTCGGACCGAATGCTTCCTATAAGATTCGTGCGCCCAGTCGATGCGGGCGCGCATCCGGGGAAATTCTTTGGCCGACACCATCCTTCCGCACCTTCTGCCGTCCGCGCTCGATGGGCGCGGTCCGGTGAAGCTGCTCTCGCTCGACTGCTTCGACACGCTGCTGTGGCGCGACGTCCACGCGCCGGTCGACCTGTTCGGCGCGCTGCCGGGCACCAACCTCGCCCAGCGGATCTGGGCCGAGCAGCACGCGCGCAGCGCCGCCGCGGTCCGCCACCGCCGCAACGAAGTGCATATCGGCGAGATCTATCGCGAGCTCATGCCCAATGCCTCCGAGACCGAGCGCGCCGAGGCGGTGGCCCAGGAGCTCGCGGCCGAAGCCGGCCACTGCTTCGCCTTCCGCCCCACGGTCGAGCTGATGCGCGAGGCCAAGCGCCGCGGGATCGGCGTGATCATCGTCAGCGACACCTATCTCGACGCCGATCAGCTTCGCGGCCTGATCGCGGCATCGGCGGGCGAGGAAATCGCCGGGCTGATCGACCGGGTCTTCTGCTCGTCCTTCTACGGCCGCGCCAAGGCCGAGAAGCTCTACGAGCTCGTGCTCCGCGAGCTTTCGGTCGCGCCGCACGAGATCCTCCACATCGGCGACAACGCCAAGGCCGACGTTGCCGGCGTCGCTCCGTTCGGAGTCCAGACGCTTCACCTCAAGCAGTTCACCGAGGCGACCGAGCAGCGGCTGCGGCTCGAATCCGCGGTCGGCTCGATCCTCCATCCGGCCGCTACCGGCCTCGCCCACACGCATCAGCCGCATCGCGCGACGCTGGCCGCGGTCGAGCCGCAGATCGCCGACGCCGCCGAGCTGCTCGGCTTCACCGCGCTCGGGCCGGTCCTGCACGGCTTCGACCGCTGGCTCGGCGAGGAAGCGGAAGCGCTGCGCGCCGCGCGCGGCGGCCAGGTCCATGCCGTCTTCCTGATGCGCGACGGCCATCTGCCGCAGCGCGTCCACGAGGCGCTGGGCGGCAGCGGCCACGCGATCGAGATCAGCCGCTTCACCGCCACCGCCGCGTCCTTCACCGACGAAGCCGCGGTCGAGCGCTATCTCGAGGCCGAGATCGGCAGCGACCTGCGCGCGGTCGCGCAGCAGCTGTTGCTGCCCGCCGCGGAAGTGGCGATGCTGATGAAGTCGCATGCGCGCCCCGCCGCCTTCCTCAAGGCGGTCCGCGAGCCCGCGCGGATGCGCCGCATCCTCAAGGCCTCGCGTGCCTTCGCCGAACGCCTCGTCGCGCATGTCCGCGCCGTCGCGAACCCGGCGCCGGGCGACACGCTGATGCTGGTCGACCTCGGCTATAACGGCTCGGTCCAGAACGATGTCGAGCCGTTGCTGCGCCGCGCGCTCGGCGTGCACGTTGCCGGCCGCTATCTGCTGCTGCGCGAGCAGTCGCGCACCGGCTACGACAAGCAGGGCCTGATCGCGCACGACCATTACGACGCCGCCGCGCTCGAGGCGCTGTGCGCGAACGTCGCCGTGCTCGAGCAGCTCTGCACCGCCGCGCAGGGATCGGTGGTCGACTACAAGGCCGACGGCACGCCGGT
>CBIFVW010000357.1:0-2178 GCA_966186155.1 uncultured Sphingomonas sp. | reverse complement strand
AGCCGGCCGCCGACGAACTCGGCCTTGATCTCGAGCCCGACGAGCAGGAAGAACAGCGCCATCAGCGCATCGTTGACCCAGAGATGCACCGTCATCGGGTGGCCCGCGAGAATGGTGGGCCCGGTCTCGACATGGAGCAGCTCGAAATAGCCCGGCCCGAGCGGCGAGTTGGCTACGATCAGCGCGAGCGCCGACGCCGCCATCAGCACCATGCCGCCCGCCGCCTCGCTCGAGACGAAGTCGCGCGTGGCCGCGCGCAGCTGGCGGAGCGCGCGGATCATGCCCGGGCGAGCGCCTCCGCGATCAGCCTGCGGCTGTTCTCGATGCCGTAGAGGGCGATGAAGCTTCCCATGCGCGGCCCCTGCTCCGATCCGAGCAAGGTCTCGTACAGCGCCTTGAACCAGTCGCGCAGGCTCGCGAAGGCATCGGTCTTGCCGGTCTCGTAGACGATGTTTTGGATATCCTCGGCCGAAGCATCGGCGGGCAGCGCCGCGAGCTGGGCGTCGAGCCGGCGCAGCGCCTCCGCCTCGGCCTCGGTCGGCGCCCGGCGCGCGAGCGTCGGCTCGACGAAATCGTGCGCATAGCGGATCGCATATTCGACCATCCGGTCGAGCTCGGGATGCGTCTCGGGCGAGAGGTCGGGCGAATAGCGGCGCAGGAAGCCCCAGATCGTGTCGCGATTGCCGACCCCGGGCAGGCTCACCAGGTTGAGCAGCAGCCCGAAGGTCACCGGCAGCGTCTCGGCCGGCACCGCGCTATTGTGGATGTGGTGCACCGGATTGCCGAGCTTCTGCGCCACTTCCTGCGCCGGATAATTGGCGCGGAACTGCCAATATTCGTCGATCGCGCGCGGAATCACGCCGAAATGCAACTGCTTCGCCTTTTTGGGCTCGCGATAGGCGAAGAAGGCGAGGCTCTCCTCGGGCCCATAGGTCAGCCATTGCTCGATGCTGAGGCCGTTGCCCTTGGTCTTGGAGATCTTCTCGCCCTTCTCGTCGAGGAACATCTCATAGTTGAAGCCCTCCGGCGGCCGCCCGCCAAGCGCGCGCGCGATCTTGCCCGACTGGGTGACCGAATCGATCAGGTCCTTGCCCGACATCTCGTAATCGACGTCGAGCGCCACCCAGCGCATCGCCCAGTCGACCTTCCACTGGAGCTTGGCCTGGCCGCCGAGGATCGTCTGGACGATGCGGTCGCCGCCATCCTCGAACGCGACCAGCCCCTGCTCGGCATCGACCACTTCGACCGGCACCTGCAGCACCACGCCGCTCTTCGGGCTGATCGGCAGCACCGGCGAATAGGTCGCGCGGCGCTCGGGCCCGAGCGTCGGCAGCATGATGTCGAGGATCGCCTGATAGTTGCGCAGCACGGCCTTGAGCGTCGCGTCGAACCGGCCGCTGGCATAATATTCGGTCGACGAGGCGAACTCGTATTCGAAGCCGTAGCGGTCGAGGAATTCGCGCAGCATCGCATTGTTGTGCGCGGCGAAGCTCTCGTACTTTCCGAATGGATCGGGCACGCGCGTCAACGGCTTGCCGAGATTGGCCGCGAGCATTTCGCCATTGGGCACGTTGCCCGGCACCTTCCGCAGTCCGTCCATGTCGTCGCTGAACGCGATCAGCCGCGTCGGCACGTCGGACAGGGCCTCGAACGCATGGCGCACCATCGTCGTGCGCAGCACTTCGTTGAACGTGCCGATGTGCGGAAGGCCCGACGGGCCGTAGCCGGTCTCGAACAGGACATGGCCCTTGGCCGGAGCGCCCCCCTGCTCGATGGCCGGATAGCGCTTGAGCAGCTTGCGCGCCTCTTCATAGGGCCAGGCCTTGGACTCGAATGCGGCGGCGCGAAGGGTCTGCTTGTCGATCATGATCCGGCGCGTCTAGCGAAGAGCGGCGCCCGGGGCCAGTATCGGCGGCTCAGCGCGGCAGCGAAAGGCACTTCTCCTTGCCTGCGCCGCTTGCGGCCGTGCCGAGCCGGGCGAGCTTGCGTCGCGTATCCTCAAGGCCGGGATCGATCCGCAGCGCCTCGGCAAAGCAGGCGGCGGCGCGCTCCGGATCGCCCGAACGCGCATCGCCCATGCTGTCCCATGCATTGGCCGAGCCCGGATAATTGGCGAGGTTCATCGCGAAGAAGGCCAGGGCGTCGTCCCTGCGTCCCCCCGACAGCGCGGCATAGCCG
>CBIFVW010000356.1:0-2185 GCA_966186155.1 uncultured Sphingomonas sp. | reverse complement strand
CCCCGGAGGGGGAGGTGGCAGCCCGCAGGGCTGACGGAGGGGTAGCTCGCCACGGCCGCATCGCTCGTGGAGATTACCCCTCCACCACCGCCTTCGGCGGCGGTCCCCCTCCCGCTCCGGGGGAGGATCGGGACGCCCTATTCCTCCACTTCCGCTTCGTCTTCGTCCTCGTCCACGCCCAGGACGTCCTCCTCGTCGACATCGAGCTGCTCCTCGATCGCCTCGACGATCAGGTCGAGCTGCTCGTAGCTGGCGGTGAACTCCAGCGTCTCGCCGTCATCGTCCTCGAGATGGAGCGTATAGTCGCCGTCGCCATCGGCGGTGATCGTGAATTGTGCCAGGGTTCTCGCCATGTCCGATCCTCCTTCGCTTGCGCGTAACCCCGGCTTCGGGAATTGGTTGCAGCCGAGATGAGCCCATCGCTGCCGATCCACGCCGTGCTGCCCGACCTCGTCGCCGCGCTGCGCGCCGGGAGCAACGCCGTGCTCGTCGCCCCGCCGGGCGCGGGCAAGACGACGGCGGTGGCGCCGGCGCTGCTGGGCGAAGGCTGGTGCAGCGGCGAAGTGCTGCTGCTGAGCCCGCGCCGGCTCGCCGCGCGCGCGGCCGCCGAGCGGATGGCGGCGCTCGCCGGGGAGCCGGTGGGGAGGACCTTCGGCTATGCGACGCGCATGGACAGCAAGCGATCGGCGGCGACGCGGGTCACGGTCGTCACCGAGGGCATCTTCGTCAACCGCATCCAGGCCGATCCCGAGCTCGCCGGCGTCTCGGCGGTGCTGTTCGACGAAGTGCACGAGCGCAGCCTCGACAGCGATTTCGGCCTCGCCCTCGCGCTCGACGCCCAGGCCGCGCTCCGGCCCGATCTCCGGCTGGTCGCCATGTCGGCGACGCTCGACGGCGCACGCTTCGCCGCGCTGATGGGCGGCGCGCCGGCGGTCGAGAGCGAAGGGCGCAGCTGGCCGCTCGCGCTGCGCCATCTCGGCCGCGCCGCCGAAAGCCGGATCGAGGATGCGATGGCGGCCGCGATCCGCACCGCGCTGCGCGAGGAGGAGGGCGGCGTGCTCGCCTTCCTCCCCGGCGTCGCCGAGATCGAGCGTACCGCCGAGCGAGTCGGCGACGTCCCCGGCGCGGTGCTCCACCGCCTGCACGGCAGCCTCGATCCCGCCGCCCAGCGCGCCGCGATCGCGCCCGACCCGGAGGGGCGCCGCAAGATCGTGCTCGCCACGTCGATCGCCGAGACCTCGCTGACGCTCGACGGCATCCGCGTCGTGGTCGATTCGGGGCTGGCGCGGCGCCCCCGCTACGATCGCGCCGCCGGAATGACGCGCCTCGTCACCGAGCGCGCCAGCCAGGCGGCGGTGACCCAGCGCGCCGGCCGCGCCGCGCGCCAGGGGCCGGGAGTCGCCTATCGGCTCTGGGAAGAGGCCGCGACCGCCGGCCTGCCGCGCTTCGATCCGCCCGAGATATTGGAGGCCGATCTCTCGGCGCTGATGCTCGACTGCGCGCTCTGGGGCGTGTCCGACCCGCGCGACCTGCAATGGCTCGATCCGCCGCCTGAGGCCGCCGTTTCGGAAGCGCGCAAGCGGCTCGCCAGCCTCGAGGCGATCGATGCGGACGGCCGCCCGACCGCGCACGGCAAGGCGGTCGCGGGCCTGCCGCTGCCGCCGCGGCTCGGCCATATGCTCGTCCGCGCGGCCGAGCGCGGCATGGCGAGGACTGCGGCCGAAGTCGCGGTGCTGCTTGGCGAGCGCGGGCTCGGCGGCAACGACACCGATCTCGAGCTGCGCCTGCGCCGCTGGCGCGGCGAGCGCGGGCAGCGCGCGGAGAATGCGCGAAGGCTGGCCGAAAGATGGGCGAAGCTCGCTCCCCTTCCGCTCGCGGGAGGGGCTGGGGGAGGGCGTGTCCCCTCCGGGACGGCCCCTCCCGCGAGCGGAAGGGGAGAGGAAATCGCCCTCTGCGTCGCCCTCGCCTTCCCCGATCGCATCGCCAGGCGCCGCGACGCCTCGGGCGAGAGCTGGGCCTCCGCCGGCGGGCGCGGGTTCAAGCTCGACCCGGCCTCGCCGCTCGCGCGCGCCGAATGGCTCGCGGTCGCCGAGACGCAGGGCATGGCCGCGGGCGCGCGCATCCTCTCGGCCGCGCAGATCGACGCTGCGGCGCGTCTCGATCCGATCGGCGAACAGGGTCTCGA
>CBIFVW010000355.1:0-2187 GCA_966186155.1 uncultured Sphingomonas sp. | reverse complement strand
ACCTGGGCGACGCTCACCTTCTGGCTGCCGCTCTATCTGAGCGAGGTCCGCGGCTTCGATCTCAAGACGCTGGCGATCGCTGTGATCCTCCCCTTCGTCGCCGCGGACCTCGGCTGCCTGTTCGGACCTGCCACGGTCGCGTGGCTCGAGCGGCGCGGCATCGCGCTCGTCGACGCACGCCGCTGGACCTTCACGCTGGGCGCGCTGCTGATGACCGGCATGATCTTCGTAGGCGGCGTCACCAGCCCGTACATGGCCGTCGCGCTGCTCAGCCTCGGCGCCTTCGCGCACCAGACCCTTTCGGTCACCTGCATCACCATGGCGAGCGACCTGTTCCGCAAGAACGAGATGGGCACGGTCGCCGGCATGGCGGGGACGATGGCGAACCTCGGAGTGATGATCTTCACGCTGCTGATCGGCGCGCTGGTCACGCAAATCGGCTACACGCCCTTCTTCGTCGCGCTCGCGGTGTTCGACCTCATCGCCGCGGCGGTCCTGTGGACTTTGGTGGTCAAGCCGGGGGGCACGCCCGAGCGGGAGAGCGGGATCATCCCGATCCTGCTCGGCGGCGCGACCGCGGCGTATCTCGGCGGTATCGCCGGCATCGGCTCGGCGGGCATTGCCGGCTATGTGGGCTTCGGCTTCGGCGTGCTGCTGCTGGTGCTCGGCATCGCGATCGAAGTCCGGCTGCGCATCGGAAGGACCGCATGACCCGCAACCCGATCCTGCCCGGCTTCAACCCTGACCCCTCGATCGTCCGCGTCGGCGAGGATTACTACATCGCGACCTCGACCTTCGAATGGTTTCCGGGCGTCCAGATCCACCACAGCCGCGACCTCGCCAACTGGGCCTTGGTCGCGCGCCCGCTCAATCGCGCGAGCCAGCTCGACTTGCGCGGCGATCCCGACAGCTGCGGCGTCTGGGCGCCGTGCCTCAGCCATGACGGCGCGCGCTTCCACCTCGTCTATACCGACGTGAAGCGCTATGGACGCACCACCGTCGGCGGCGCGTCGGGCGCGAGCCTGCGCGACTTCCACAATTACCTCGTCACTTGCGAGACCATCGACGGCGACTGGTCCGATCCGGTCCATCTGAACAGCAGCGGCTTCGACCCGTCGCTCTTCCACGACGAGGACGGCCGCAAATGGCTGGTCAACATGCTTTGGGACCATCGCCCCGGCCGCAACCGGTTCGGCGGCATCGTGCTGCAGGAATATAGCCCCGAGGCGCGGCGGCTGATCGGCGAGCGCGTCGACATCTTCCCCGGTACCCCGCTCGGCCTCACCGAGGCGCCGCATCTCTACAAGCGCGGCGGCTGGTATTATCTCCTTACCGCCGAGGGCGGCACCGGATGGAACCACGCCGTCACCATGGCACGTTCGCGGAGCCTGACGGGCCCGTACGAGCTCCATCCCGACACCTATATCCTCTCCAGCCGCACCCGTCCCGACGCGCCCCTCCAGCGTGCGGGCCATGCCGACCTGGTCGAGACGCCCGCGGGCGAGCCCTGGCTCGTCTATCTGTGCGGCCGTCCGCTGCCCAATCGCGGCCGCTGCGTGCTGGGACGCGAGACCGCGATCCAGCCGATGCGCTGGGATGCGGACGGCTGGCTCCACACCCTCGGCGAGCCGGGCATGCCGATGCTCGAGGTTCCAGGCCCGGAGGGCCGGGGCCTCGTCCACGCCCGCGACGATTTCGACGGCCCCGATCTCCCGATCGACTTCCAGTGGCTGCGCACCCCCGAACCCGCCACGATCTTCAGCCTGACCGCCCGTCCCGGCCATCTCCGCCTCTACGGCCGCGAGACGATCGGCAGCCTGTTTACTCAGGCGCTGGTCGCGCGGCGGCAGCAGGCCTTCTCCTATTCGGCGCGCTGCCTGCTCGAGTTCGCGCCGCGCCATTTCCAGCAGGCCGCGGGGCTGGTCGCCTATTACAACGGCTCCAAGTTCCACTATCTGCACGTCAGCCAGGACGAAGCCGCTGGCCGTCATCTACGCGTGATGTCGGCGTTGCCCGATTCGCCACAGGCCGACGCCTTCACTGCGCCGGTGCCGATCCCGGACGGACCGATCGAGCTGCGCGTCGAAGTCGACCATGAACGCCTGCGCTTCGCCTGGCGCAGCCCCGGTGCGGCGTGGAGCTGGCTGCCCGAGCAGTTCGACGCCTCGATCCTGTCGGACGAGGCGA
>CBIFVW010000354.1:0-2195 GCA_966186155.1 uncultured Sphingomonas sp. | reverse complement strand
CATATGGACACGCACCCCTAGGACTACCCCGGCCGTCTGAGCGGGCCGGTCAGCGCAGGACCGGCAGGCTCAGCAGGTCCGGCGTATAATTCTCGACGACCTCGGCGAGCGGCTGCCCCTTGCCCCCGAGCACCAGGGCGCGGTGGCGCAGCACATAAGGGGCCAGCGCCGCGTCGCTCCGCCGAGTCGCGACCTCGACCGTCCGGCGGTGCGGTGCGAGCGGGCGGATGACCGCGCCGAACGGCGTGTCGCCGGCCAGCGCGGCGTTCATTTCCGGCGTGAGGCGCGCGGGCACGTACCAGTTCTGGGCCACCGAGAGCGCCTTGCCGCCGCATTTGAGCACGACGCTGCGATAGGCGACCCGGTCGGCGGCGCCCAGCTCCAGCCGGGCGCGTTGCGCCGAGCTCGGCGCCGCGACGGCGCCCCGAGCCACTTCGGCGCGGATCGGCTCGGCGCAGCGCCGCTGGAGCACCGCGGTCGCGCTGCTGGCTGCGAGCAGCTCGCGGTTCAGCGCTTCGGCCGGATCGGCCTGGGCGAGGAGCGGCACGACAAGGATCACCTGGACCGCAACGCCGCCTGCGCCGCCGCCAGCCGCGCGATCGGCACGCGATAGGGTGAGGCCGAGACGTAATCGAGCCCGGTCGCCTCGCAAAAGGCGATGCTCGCCGGGTCGCCGCCATGCTCGCCGCAGATGCCGAGCTTGATGTCACCGCGCGTCGCCCGGCCGCGCTCGGCGGCGATGCGGATCAGCTCGCCCACGCCCTCGATGTCGAGGCTGACGAACGGGTCCTTGGCGTAGATGCCCTTCTCGACATAGGTGGTGAGGAACTTGGCCGCATCGTCGCGCGAAACCCCCAGCGCCGTCTGGGTGAGATCGTTGGTGCCGAACGAGAAGAACGCCCCGACCTCGGCGATCTCCCCTGCCCTCAGCGCCGCGCGCGGCAGCTCGATCATCGTGCCGACCAGATAGTCGATCGTCCGCCCCTGCTCGGCGAACACGGCCGCGGCAGCCTTGTCGACCACTGCCTTCATCAGCTCGAGCTCGCGCCTTGTGGCGACCAGCGGGATCATCACTTCGGGGATCGGCGCCGCGCCGGTGTCGGTCGCAACCTTGCACGCCGCCTCGAAGATCGCGCGCGCCTGCATCTCGTAGATCTCGGGGTAGGTCACGCCTAGCCGGCAACCGCGATGGCCGAGCATCGGGTTGAACTCGTGCAGCTCCGCCGCACGGCGCTTGAGCGTCTCGACGTCGAGCCCCGCCGCCTCCGCCACCTCCGCGAACTCGCCCTCCTCGTGCGGCAGGAACTCGTGGAGCGGCGGATCGAGCAGGCGGATCGTGCAGGGCAGCCCCGCCATCACTTCGAAAATCTCGACGAAGTCGCTGCGCTGCTCGGGGAGCAGCCTGGCCAGCGCGGCGCGGCGGCCGGCCTCGTCGCTCGCCAGGATCATCTGGCGCACCGCAGTGATCCGCGACTGTTCGAAGAACATGTGCTCGGTGCGGCAGAGGCCGATGCCCTCGGCGCCGAAGTCGCGCGCGGTGCGGCAGTCGAGCGGCGTCTCGGCGTTGGTGCGGACCTTCAAGCGGCGCTTGGCGTCGGCCCATTGCATCAGCGTGCCGAAATCCCCCGCCAGCTCGGGTTGCACGGTCGGCACCGCGCCGAGCATCACCTCACCGGTCGCGCCGTCGATCGTGACGATGTCGCCCTCGCGGACCTCGCGCGGGCCAACGCGGAACAGCTTCTCCTTGGCGACGATCGCGAGCGTGCCAGCGCCCGAGACGCAGGGTCGGCCCATGCCGCGCGCTACCACCGCGGCGTGACTCGTCATGCCCCCGCGGGCGGTGAGGATTCCCTGGGCGGCGTGCATGCCATGGATGTCCTCGGGACTCGTTTCGACGCGGACCAGGATCACCTTCTCGCCCGCTACGGCCCATTTCTCGGCGGTATCGGCGTCGAACACGACCTTGCCCGACGCCGCGCCCGGCGAGGCGGGCAGCCCCTTGGTGAGCACGTCGCGCGCCGCCGAGGGATCGAGCGTCGGGTGGAGCAGCTGGTCGAGCGCCGCGGGGTCGACGCGCAGGATCGCCTCGTCCCGGCTGATCAGCCCCTCGTTCGCCATGTCGACCGCGATCTTGAGCGCCGCCTTGGCGGTGCGCTTGCCCGAGCGCGTCTGGAGCATCCAGAGCTTGCCCTGCT
>CBIFVW010000353.1:0-2200 GCA_966186155.1 uncultured Sphingomonas sp. | reverse complement strand
ACAATCCCTCTCCCCTTGGGAGAGGGAGGGAGCCGCCGAAGGCGGCGGAAGGGTGATGGTGATCACCCAACTCATCCCGTCACCGCCGGCGCGGTCAGCGCGAATTTGGGGATCGCCACGTCGAACGCCGATCCGTCCTCGCCGATCATGTGATAGCTGCCCTGCATGTTGCCCGTCGGGGTCGCGAGCGGGCAGCCCGAGACATAGTCGAAGCTCGCCCCCGGCGCGATCATCGGCTGCTCGCCGACCACGCCTTCCCCCTCCACGCTGTGCCGGGCGCCGCGCCCGTCGGTGATGATCCAGTGGCGCGTGAGCAGCTGCACCGTCATCGGCCCGTGGTTCTCGATCCGGATGTGATAGGCCCAGAACCAGCGGCCGCGCTGCGGCTCGGATTGCTCGGGGAGATAGCTCACCGACACGCGCACGGTGATCCCGCGCGTTTCCGCCGCATCGGTGAACAAGGCGTCCATCACAGCCCGGCCTTCTCCAGCGCCTGGTCGAGATCGGCGATCAGGTCGTCCGTGTCCTCGAGGCCGATGTTGACGCGCAGCATGCCCTCGGTGACGCCCATCTCCAGCCTCTTCTCCTCGGCCACGCCCGAATGGGTGGTCGACGAAGGATGCGTCATCAGCGATCGCGAGTCGCCGATATTGTTCGAGATGTCGATCAGCTCGAGCGCGTCGAGCAGCGCATGCGCCTGCTTGCGCCCGCCATCGACTTCGAACGAGAAGATCGGCCCCGCCGCGTCCATCTGGCGCACGAACAGATTATGCTGTGGGTGGCTCGGCAGCGCCGGGAAGTTCATCCGCGGCACGCGCTTCTCCAGGAATGCGCCGACCTTGAGCGCGCTCTCGCTCTGGCGGCGGATCCGAAGGTCGAGCGTCTCGAGCCCCTTCAGCACCACCCAGGCGTTGAACGGCGAGAGCGTCGGCCCGGTGTTGCGCGTGAAGGGCAGCAGGACCTCATTGACGAACTGCGCGCTCCCCGCCACGGCGCCGGCGAGGACGCGGCCCTGCCCGTCCATCATCTTGGTCGCCGAATAGGCCACCACGTCCGCGCCGAACTCGAGCGGGCGCTGCAGCGCGGGGGTCGCGAAGGCATTGTCGACCACGCTGACGATACCGTGCTCGCGCGCCAGGCCGCACACGGCCTCCATGTCGACCACGTCCATCGTCGGGTTGGCAGGGGTCTCGAAGAAGAAGAGCTTGGTGTTCGGCCGGATCGCGTCGGCGAATTGCTGCGGGTCACGCGCGTCGATCACCGTGGTCTCGACGCCGAAGCGCGGCAGCAGCGTGTCGGTGAGCCAGCGGCACGAGCCGAAGGCGGCGCGGCCCTGGACGATATGGTCGCCGGCGCTCACCTGGCAGAGGATCGCCGCGGTCATCGCCGCCATGCCCGACGCCATGGTCCGGCACGCCTCGGCGCCCTCGAGCAGCGCGATCCGCTCCTCGAGCATCTCGACCGTGGGGTTCTGCAGGCGCGAATAGGTCATGCCCGCCTGCTCGCCCGCGAAGCGCGCCGCGGCGTCGCCCGCGCAGTCATAGGCATAGCCCGAGGTCATGAAGATCGCCTCGGAGGTTTCTCCCCATTCCGAGCGCGCGGTGCCGCCGCGCACGGCCTGGGTGGCGGGCTTCCAGTTGCGGGTTACGCTGCGATCCTGGCCGGTACGACGCTTCATGACGGAAAAGCTTTGCGGCGAGCAGAGCGTCCGCGTCAACCAACTCCGGCATGACGAGCGCGAAATGATCGTTTAATCACCCCCCCATGCTCGAACGCCTCAAGGCTCTCCGCACCCGCCCCTGGCTCGTCGCCCTGCTCCTCGGCCTAGCCGCGCAGCTGCTGTTCACGCTCCATCTCGACCAGCCGAGCCGGATCATGTTCGACGAGGTCCATTACGTCCCCGCCGCCCAGGCGCTGCTCGACCTGTCGGGCCCGCGCAACGTCGAGCATCCGCTGCTCGGCAAGGAGCTGATCGCGGCGGGCATCGCGTTGTTTGGCGACAACCCGTTCGGATGGCGTGCTTTTTCGACGCTGGCCGGCACCGCGACAATGCTCGGCGTCTTCGCGTTCCTCTGGCTGCTGACGGGCAGCATGCGCGCGGCGGTGGTCGGGGCGGTGCTCACCTGTCTGAACCAGAGTGTGTACGTCCAGGCGCGCACCGGCATGCTCGACGTCTTTCTCGGCGCCTTCCTCGTCTGGG
>CBIFVW010000352.1:0-2239 GCA_966186155.1 uncultured Sphingomonas sp. | reverse complement strand
CCGGCTGCACGCGCAGAAGGCAGTGCTGCGCTGGTGCTTCGGGCAGATCGGCTGAGTTGAAGCGGGGACTTTCACGTCCCACATAGCCGTCACCCCCGCGAAAGCGGGGCCCATCTTCCGAGCCCCTCCCGCGTCGTGGTTCCTTGTATTTCGTGACTTCTGCACGAGATGGGTCCCCGCTTTCGCGGGGATGACGATTAGGATTCGATGTGACCAACACCGCCCCCACCACCGATCTCGACCGGGTGATCGGCTTCACCATTCCGGGCCGGCACGCGCGCGGCCGCGTCGCGCGGCTGGGGCCGGTGCTCGAGGAGATCCTCTCGGCGCACGCCTATCCCGAGCCGATCGAGCGGCTGCTCGCCGAGGCGCTGACCCTCACCGCGCTGCTCGGCGCGACGCTCAAGCATGCCGAGGGGCAGATGACGCTGCAGGCGCAGACCCAGGGCGGGATCGTCAGCCTGATGGTCTGCGACTATCAGGGCGGCAAGCTGCGCGGCTATGTCCAGTTCGATGCCGAGCGGCTGTCGCGGCTCGGCAGGAACCCGTCGCTCTACGCGCTGTTCAACCAGGGCTATCTGGCGGTGACCTTCGACCAGGCGCTGACCAAGGAGCGCTACCAGGGCATCGTGCCGCTGGACGGCGCCTCGCTGGCCGAGGCGGCGCAGAACTTCTTCCTCCAGTCCGAGCAGATCCCGAGCCTGGTGCGGCTGGGCGCGCGGCGCGGCAGGGACGGCAGGCTGGTCGCCGGCGGCCTCTTCCTCCAGCACCTTCCCGAGGGCGAGGAAGGGCGCGAGCGGCTGCACGCGCGGCTCGACCATCCCGAATGGCAGCATGTCGAGGCGCTCGGCGCGACGATGGGCGCCGACGAGCTCGCCGATCCGGCGATCCCGCTCGAGACGATCGTGTGGCGGCTGTTCAACGAGGAGGAGGAGGTCCGCCTGCTCGCGGGCGCGGCGCTGTCGCGCGGCTGCCGCTGCGACTCGGCCTATATCACGCAAGTATTGGCGAAATTCCCGGAAGAGGAACGCGCGGCGATGGCCGATGCCGAGGGCATCATCAGCGTCGATTGCGCCTTCTGCTCGAAGAAATTCCCGGTAGCGCTTGCGGATTTCGTTCCGCCGGCGTTGTAATCATGCCCGCGGGCGCCATATCGATGCTGAGCCGGTGCGATTCGTCGCGCAGGGGCGGGGAGTTGGGAATGGTAGCAAGGCGTTTCGCGCGTCCGGTCGTTGCCGGTGCGCTGTTGCTTTTGGGAACCGATGGCGCGGCGCTCGCACGGCGCCAATCGACGCCTCCGGTGCTCGACAAGATCGAGCGCGGCCAGTGGCAGCTCAGCGAGCGCGACGGAAGCGGGCGCCGGGTGTGCTTCGCCACGCCGACCGATTTCATCCAGCTCGAGCATGGCGCGGCGCAGTGCGAGGTGGTGACGGAAGCCGCGGACGCGCGCTCGGCCACGATCCGCTACACTTGCACGGGGCATGGCAAGGGCCGGACGATGATCACGGTGGAGACGCCGCGGCTCGTGAAGATCGAGACGCAGGGCGTCGCGGACAGCGCGCCGTTCCAGCGGGAATATGAGGCGCGCAAGACCGGCGCCACTTGCGGCTGAACAGGAGTTAACCCTTATTTCACGCCTCCGGGCTACCGTGGCGGCTGCTCCTCGTGAGCACTTTCCTCTCTGGCATGGGTTTTTCCCGAACAACTGGGCCGCTTCCGGGCGGCCCATTTTGCTTTGCAGCGAAACGCGCTAGTTCCCCGCCATGATCGACAAGACAGCCATTGCCCTGATCTCCGGGGGCCTCGATTCCATGGTTTCCGCCGCGCTCGCGCGCGAGGCGGGGTATCGGCTGCTGGCGCTGTCGATCGACTATAATCAGCGCCATCAGGTCGAGCTCGCGGCGGCGCGCCGGATCGCGGCGACGCTGGGCGCCGAGCGCCATGTGGTGATGCCGCTCGATCTGCGCGCCTTCGGCGGATCGGCGCTCACCGCCGAGATCGACGTGCCCAAGGAGGGCGTGGGCGCGGACATTCCGGTTACCTATGTCCCCGCGCGCAACACGATCTTCCTGAGCCTCGCGCTCGGCTGGGCCGAGGCGGCGGGCGCGCGCGACATCTATGTCGGCGTCAACGCGCTCGACTATTCGGGCTATCCCGACTGCCGCCCCGAGTTCATCCAGGGCTTCGAGAAGCTCGCCGAGCTCGCCACCAAGGCGGGGGTGGAGGGCGAGCCCTTCCA
>CBIFVW010000351.1:0-2243 GCA_966186155.1 uncultured Sphingomonas sp. | reverse complement strand
CTCGCCAAGTCCACCCGCCGCGCGGGCGCCGACGCCGATCTCGGCGGGTTCGGCGGCGTGTTCGACCTGAAGGCGGCGGGGTTCACCGATCCGCTGCTCGTCGCCGCGAACGACGGCGTCGGCACCAAGCTCAAGCTCGCGATCGACCATGACGCGCATGACGGCGTCGGCATCGACCTCGTCGCGATGTGCGCCAACGACCTGATCGTCCAGGGCGCCGAGCCGCTCTTCTTCCTCGATTATTATGCGAGCGGGAAGCTCGTCCCGGAGACCGCCGAGCGCGTGATCGCCTCGATTGCGGAGGGCTGCCGCCAGGCCGGCTGCGCGCTGATCGGCGGCGAGACCGCCGAGATGCCGGGCATGTACGCCGAGGGCGATTATGACCTGGCCGGCTTCTGCGTCGGCGCGGTCGAGCGCGACCGGTTGCTCGACGGCAGCGCGATCCGTCCGGGCGACGTGCTGCTCGGCCTCGCCTCGACCGGCGTGCATTCGAATGGCTTCTCGCTGGTCCGCCGCCTCGCCGCCGACAAGGGCTGGAAGATGGACCGCCCTGCCCTGTTCGACCAGGACGTGATCCTGCTTGACGCGCTGATGGCGCCGACGCGCATCTATGTGCAAAGCCTGCTTCCGCAACTTCGCAAAGGCGCGATCCGCGGCCTCGCGCACATCACCGGCGGCGGGCTGCTCGAGAATGTCCCGCGCGTGCTGCCGGAAGGGTGCCACGCGAAGATCGACGCCGCCGCCTGGCCGCTCCCCCGGCTGATGGCGTTCCTCCAGGCGCAGGGGAATATCGAGCCCGAGGAGATGGCGCGGACGTTCAACTGCGGGATCGGCATGGTCGCGGTGGTCGAGCCGGGCGTGGCGGCGCAGGTCGCCGCCGCGCTGGGCCAGGCGGGCGAGACGGTGTTCAGGATCGGCGCGGTCGTCGAAGGCGTGCGCGGATGCACGGTGTCCGGCCCGGCGGAAACGTGGAGCGCGCGTTCGGACTGGTCCGCCACGCACGATGCGTAAGCGCCTCGGCATCCTCATCTCCGGCCGGGGCTCGAACATGGCGGCGCTGGTCGATGCCGCACGCGCGCCGGATTGCCCGTACGAGGTCGCGCTCGTCGCCAGCGACAAGCCCGAGGCGCCCGGCCTCGCCTGGGCGGCAGAACGGGGCGTCCCGACTTTCGCGCAGAGCCCCAAGGGCATGCCCAAGACCGAATATGAGGCGAAGATCGACGCCGCGCTGCGCGAGGCGGGCGTCGAGGCGGTCGCGCTCGCCGGCTATATGCGGCTGCTCTCCGACGATTTCGTCGCGCGCTGGCGCGGCAGGATCCTCAACATCCACCCCTCGCTGCTGCCCAAGTACAAGGGGCTCGACACGCACCTGCGCGCCATCGAGGCGGGGGACAGCCATGCCGGCGCTTCGGTGCATATCGTCACCGAGGAGCTGGACGGCGGCGAAGTGCTCGGCCAGGCCGAGGTGCCGATCCTGCCCGGCGACACGCCCGAAAGTCTTGCCGAACGCGTGCTGAAGGAGGAACATCGGCTCTATCCAAGGGTAGTAGCCGAGTTCCTATGTCGCTGAACCCCTCCCCCGACACTGCGCTCGACAAGGTCCGCGCGCTCGCGCTCGACCTGCCCGAGACGGAGGAACGTCCGAGCCACGGCCAGCCGACCTTCTTCGTAGCGGGCAAGCAGTTCGCGCAGTTCCGCCACGATCACCATGGTGACGGCCGCACGATCGTCGCGGTCAAGACCGCCGATGCCGAGGAGGCGCGGATGCTGATCGAAGCGGCGCCGGAGACCTATTCGCACGTCGCCTATTTCCGCGCCGAATGGGTCGGCCTCGCGCTCGGCGGCAGCAACACCGATTGGGACCATGTCGGTGATCGCATCGCGCGTAGCTGGGAACTCGCCGCCCCGCGCCGGCTGCTCGAGGCCGGAGGACGGTAGAAAGGCGGCCTAACGCTCGGATGCCGGGATATTTTCGCGAACAGCCGAGTTGGTCGGTTCGTCGCCGGAACCCGATGTTCCGGGGAGGAGCATGCCATGGGACAGAGAATCTCTTCCAGGCCCGAGCAGATCGCGGGCATCGCCAGCGCCGAACAGGGCGTGGTGCTGCTCGACGGTCCCAATGGCGTCGCGATCGCGATGACGCCCGAGGCCGCCGAGGATACCGCGCGCAGCCTTCTTGCCGCAGCCCGGGAAGCGCAGAGCCAGCGCGGCGCCGAGGCGCATCCGAGCTGACCCCCTTGCCC
>CBIFVW010000350.1:0-2254 GCA_966186155.1 uncultured Sphingomonas sp. | reverse complement strand
TTGCGGAGCAGGCTCGCGAGCAGCAGCGTCGCGTCCTCGAGCGCCGCGACGCGCCCGCTCGAGATGTTGGGAATGGCCTTGAGGTCCGCCCTGGGCATCGCCGCGATCGCCGCGGCCAGCTCGGACACGCGCGACACCGCGATCGGATATTGGTGCGCGATCGGCAGCGGATAGCGGCGGAGATGCATGTCGAGCCGCGCGAGGCTGCGCCACGAGCCGCCGACCAGATAGAAGGGCAGCCCCTTCCCCCGCCCTTTCCAGCCCGCCTCGTCGAGTAGCTTGGCGACCTTGCGATCGAGCGCGGCCTTGCCCTGCCGGCGAATCGCGCCGAGCCGCAGCACGCCGAGCGGGAAGGAGATGCGGTCGGTCACCGTGCCCGCGACGACACGGACCAGCTCGAGTGACCCGCCGCCGAGATCGCCGACGATCCCGTCGGCATCGGGGATGCCCGAGAGCACCCCCATGCCCGAGGTCATCGCCTCCTCCTGGCCCGAGAGCAGCTCGACCTCGAGCCCGAGCGCGCGCGCGGCGTCGAGCAGCTCGCGCCCGTTCGAAGCGTCGCGTACCGCGGCGGTGGCGACGGTGCGCAGCTCGCCGACCTGCATCTCGCGCGCCAGCGCCGCGAAGCGCGCCAGCGCCCCGCGCGCCGTGGCCAGGCTGGCGGCGTCGATCGCGCCGGTCTCGGCAAGGCCGCGGCCGAGGCCAGCCATCACCTTCTCGTTGAACAAGGTCGCCGGCAGCCGCGCCGAACCTTGATAGACGACGAGACGGATCGAATTGGAGCCGATGTCGATGATCGCGGTACGGCCGTCGATTGCCGCGCGATCCGGCCTGGGCTTGCGGAAGAGCAAGGTGCTCATGCGTCCGCGTGCTTCTTCGTCGCCTTGCGGCGCTTGAGCGACAGCTTGGGCACGGGCTTGCGCGATTCGAGCGCCGCGCCGCGGCCGGAGAGCGACGGGTTGGTCATGAAATAGCGGTGCAGGTTGAACGACGCTTCGGAGCCGTCCATTCGGACATAGCGGCCGTCGGGCTGGAGCACCCAGCTCTGCTCGTTGTCGAGCAGGTTCGCCACCATCACCTGATCGAGCACCTGGTCGTGCACCGTCTTGTTGAGGATCGGCAGCATGAACTCGACTCGGCGATCGAAGTTGCGCTGCATCCAGTCGGCCGAGGAGATGAACAGCTTCGCGCCGTCGTTGGGCAGCGCCTTGCCACCGCCGAACGCCCAGATCCGGCTGTGTTCGAGGAAGCGGCCGACGATCGACTTGACGCGGATATTGTCGGAGAGGCCGGGCACGCCGGGCCTGAGGCAGCATATGCCCCGGATCACCAGGTCGATCTCGACCCCGGCGCTGCTCGCCTCGTAGAGCTTCTCGATCACCGCGGGATCGACCAGCGAGTTCATTTTCGCCCAGACCGCGCCCGGCCGCCCTGCGCGGACATGGGCGATCTCCTCGTCGATCAGCGCGACCAGCCGGTTCCTGAGGTCGCGGGGCGAGATGCCGAGCAGCTCGAGCCCCTGCGGCTCGACATAGCCGGTGACGTAGTTGAAGATCTGCGCCGCATCGCGCCCGATGCGCGGATCCGCGGTGAAGAAGCTGAGATCCGTGTAGATGCGCGCGGTGATCGGGTGGTAGTTGCCCGTGCCGAAATGGCAGTAGGTGCGATAGCCATTGCCCTCGCGTCGCACGACCATCGAGACCTTGGCATGCGTCTTCCAGTCGATGAAGCCATAGACCACCTGCACGCCGGCACGCTCGAGCGCGGTCGCCCAGTAGAGATTCTGCTCCTCGTCGAACCGGGCCTTCAACTCGACCACGGCCGTCACCGACTTGCCCGCCTCGGCCGCGGCGATCAGCGCGTTGATCACCGCCGGCTGCTTGCCCGCGCGATAGAGCGTCTGCTTGATCGCCATCACATCCGGATCGGCCGCCGCCTGCTGGAGGAAGGAGAGCACGACGTCGAACGTCTCATAAGGGTGGTGGACGACGATGTCCTTGGCCTTGATCGCCGCGAAGCAATCGCCGCCATATTCGCGGATCCGCTCGGGGAATCGCGCCGCGAAGGGCGTGAACTTGAGGTCGGGCCGGTCCTCCTCGACCAGCATCGCCAAGTCGCCGATGCCGAGGAAGCCGCCGGTTTCGGTGAGCAGCGCCTCGCTGCCGCCGAGCTCCTCCTTGAGCACCGCCTCGAGCTCGGCGGCGATGCTCTCCTCCATCTCGAGGCGGATGACGCGGCCGCGGCGGCGACGCTT
>CBIFVW010000349.1:0-2258 GCA_966186155.1 uncultured Sphingomonas sp. | reverse complement strand
GTAATTAAATTGCCATATTGCACCTGCGAAATGGGCGCCTACGTAGAGCCCCGGATGGCCATCCGAACCTGAAGTACCAAGTCCAAGAGTAGGAACAAACATGCGAATTCTCGCAACGACGGCGCTCGCCCTGGTGGCGGCGACCGCAACCCCCGCTTTCGCCCAGGATGGCAGCTTCCAGGGTCCGCGCGCCGAAGTGACCGGCGGCTGGGACCGCGTCGAGGCTGACGGCGAAGGCGCGTCGGGCTTCGTCTATGGCGGCGCGATCGGCTATGACCTGCAGCGCGGCAGCGCGGTGTTCGGCGTCGACGCCGAAGTCACCGGCTCGACCGCCAAGGAGACCGAGGCGGGCGTCACCGTCAAGGCCGGCCGCGATCTCTATGCGGGCGTGCGCGCTGGCGTCGTGGTGGCCCCGAGCACGCTGCTCTACGCCAAGGGCGGCTACACCAATGGCCGCGTGATCGGCGAGGCCGCGGGCATCCGCGTCGCCGACAATCTCGACGGCTTCCGCCTCGGCGCGGGCGTCGAGCGCCAGTTCGGCCAGCGCTTCTACGGCAAGGTCGAGTATCGCTATTCGAACTACAGCCAGGATGTGGAGCGTCACCAGGTCCTCGCGGGCCTCGGCATCCGCTTCTGATCGGCTGACGTCCGAAACAAAGGGGGCCGCGCGGGCGACTGCGCGGCCCCTTTTCGTTGGAGCGGGGACCGTTGCGGACGGGGCGGCCACGCCGCCATTCCATTCCAGACCGAGCAGGGCTTGACTCAATTCGATAATTAGCTAATTGTCGAATCATGAGCTCGGTATTCAAAGCCCTTGCCGATCCGACGCGCCGCCGCGTGCTGCAGCTCCTGCGCAAGGGGCCGATGAGCGCGGGAGATCTCGCCGGCCAGTTCGACATGTCCAAGCCGACCATGTCGGCCCATTTCGCGGTGTTGAAGGAAGCCGACCTCATACATGCCGAGAAGGCGGGCAAATCCATCATCTACCATCTGAAGCTCTCGGTGCTGGAAGAGGCGCTGCTGGGCTTCGCCCATTCGTTCGGGCTGGGCGTCGAGACGCCGGAGCCCGGGAAGGAGACTGCACGATGAACAAGGACGTGGTTGCGGGCATTGCCTGGGGTGGCGGCATCATCGCCTTGGCGCTCGGCGCGACCCTGGCGCGCACGCTGGGATATATCGACCAGGATACGGTTCTCCGGCTGGTCATCGGCAGCAACGGGCTGATGGTCGCCTGGTACGGCAACCGGATACCCAAGACCGTCGTCCCGAGCATCGCGGCGCGCCAAGCGCAGCGAGTCGCGGGCTGGTCCATGGTGCTGAGCGGCCTCGTCTATACCGGGCTGTGGGCGTTCGCGCCGATCGCGACGGCGACGGTCTTCGGAACCGGCGCCGTCCTTGCGGGAATCCTGGTGACGCTCGGCTATTGCCTGTCGCTGCGGGCCAAGGCGAAAGCCGCCTGATCCGTCACGCCCCGGGTCCGTCGCCGAGCATGATGCTGCGGTGCGGCACGCGGTCGCCATAGCTCGTCGCCGCGACCCGTGCCCCCGCCGCGCGCAGCGCCTCCGCCCGGTCGGCCGATCGCACGCCGACGATCGCCGCCTCGAACTTCATCGTCGCCGCGAACGCGGGCACGGCCTGCACCCGCGCGATCCAGCCCGCCGTCCGCGGCCAGCGGTCCGCGTCGATCTCGAATCCCGCGAGCGACGCGTTGCGGAAGAAGCAGGCATAGCTGATGTCGGCAGTGCAGACATGGTCGAACAGGAAGCCCTGGGCGGGCGCGCGCGCCTCGATCCAGTCGAGCGCCTCGGGCAAGTCGCGTTCGACCGTCGACGCGATCAGCGCGGCATCCGGCTCGCGCTTCCAGACATAGGGCACGATCGTCTTCTGGTAGAAGAGCCGCCAGATGATGAGGTCGCCCAGCCGGCTGTCGGCGAACTCCTCCATCCATCGTGCCCTGGCGCGGTTCTCGGCGCCTTTCGGCATCAGCGGCGGCTCGGGCCAGCGCTCGTCGGCATATTCGCAGATCACCGTCGAATCGTTGAGCACCAGCTCGCCGTCGATCAGTACCGGGATGCGGCGCAGCGGGCTCACCTCAGTGAACGCGTCGGTGCCGAAAAAGGGCACGATAGGGTCGATCTCGTACTCGACCCCCTTCATGTCGAGCGCGACGAATACCTTGCGGGCATAGGGCGAGACATGATTGCCAATGATCAGCATGACCGCGGGGGTTACCCAACCCGCCCCGCCCGGTCTAGAGA
>CBIFVW010000348.1:0-2262 GCA_966186155.1 uncultured Sphingomonas sp. | reverse complement strand
TCAGCCGATCTGCCCGAAGCACCAGCGCAGCACTGCCTTCTGCGCGTGCAGCCGGTTCTCCGCCTCCGCCCAGATCAGCGATTGCGGCCCGTCGATCACGGCGTCGACCACTTCCTCGCCGCGATGCGCGGGCAGGCAGTGGAGGAAGGCGGCGTCGGGCTTGGCCGCGCCCATCAGCGCCTCGGTGACCTGATAGGGCATCATCGCCGCGAGCTTGGTCTCGGCATGCGCCTGGCCCATCGATATCCAGGTGTCGGTGATCACCACGTCGGCGCCGGCCACGGCTTCCCGCGGATCGGCGACCACCTTGGCCCTTCCCTTGCCGCGGGCGAGGTCCTCGTCGGAAGGCTGGAACCCCTGGGGACATGCAGCGACCACGTCGAACTGCATCAGCCCCGCCGCCTCCATGATCGAGGCGAGCACGTTGTTGCCGTCGCCGAGCCACGCGACCCTGAGCCCGGGCAGCGGCTTGCCGTTCTCGATGATCGTCTGCAGGTCCGCCATGATCTGGCAGGGATGCGAGGCGTCGGTGAGCCCATTGATCACCGGCACGCTGGCATGCTCGGCCATCTCGACCACCTTGGCATGGTCGTCGGTGCGGATCATGATCGCGTCGCAATAGCCCGAAAGGATGCGCGCGGTGTCGGCGATCGTCTCGCCGCGGCCGAGCTGCATGCTCCCCGCGTCCATCACGATCGACGTGCCGCCGAGCTGGCGGATCGCCATGTCGAACGACACGCGGGTGCGCGTCGAGTTCTTCTCGAACACCATCGCGAGCACATGGCCCGCGAGCGGCGCGTCGGCATCGGGCTTGCCCTTGGGCCAGCCGGCACGCGCCGCCTTGCGGTCGAGCGCGTCGGCGAGCATCGCGGCGATACCGTCGGCACCGGCGTCGGACAGGTCGAGGAAATGGCGGATCATGGAGCGACTCAATCGTCGCTCGGCGGCGCGAAGCTGCGCGCGCCTTCGCTCAGCCGCTCGACACATTCGGCGATGTGCTCCTCCTCGATGATCAGCGGCGGCAGCACGCGGAAGACATTCTCTCCCGCCGCGACCGTGAGCAGCCCGTGATTGTCCCTGAGGTGCGCCACGAAGTCGCGCGACACCGCCGGCTCCTTCATCTTGATCCCCAGCATCAGCCCCTTGCCGCGGATCTCCTCGAACAGGTGATCATGGTTCGGGATCATCTGCTCGAACGCCTGGCGGAGGCGGTCGCCCATCTTGGTCACGTGCTCGAGGAAGCCGGGCTCGAGCATCACGTCGAGGATCGCCTGTCCCGCCGCCATCGCCAGCGGGTTGCCGCCATAGGTCGATCCGTGGGTGCCGATCACCATGCCCTTGGCCGCTTCCTCGGTGGCGAGGCAGGCGCCGAGCGGGAAGCCGCCGCCGATGCCCTTGGCCGCGGTCATGATGTCGGGGGTGATGCCGTAATGCTCATAGGCCCACATCTTACCGGTGCGGCCATAGCCGCACTGGATCTCGTCGAGGATCAGCAGCAGGCCGTGCACGTCGCACGCCTTGCGCAGGCCGCGGATGAACTCGGGCGTGCCCGCGGTCATCCCGCCCTCGCCCTGCACCGTCTCGACCAGGAAGCCCGCGGTCTCGTCGTCGATCTTCGCGAGCGCGCCTTCGAGATCGTTGAACTTCACATAATCAAAGCCGGGCAGCAGCGGCTCGAAGCCGTCGCGCATCTTGGGCTGGTCGGTCGCCGAGATCGCCCCGATCGAACGGCCGTGGAACGCGTTCTTGAAGGTGATCAGCTTGTGCCGCTGCGGGTTGCCGTTGACATAATGATAGCGCCGCGCGGTCTTGATCGCGCACTCGATCGCCTCGACGCCCGAATTGGTGAAGAACACCGTGTCGGCGAACGAATTGTCGACGATCCGCTGCGCCAGCGCCTCGCCCTGGGGCGAGCCGTAGAGGTTGCTGACGTGCATCAACGTCGCGGCCTGCTCCTGGATCGCCTTGGTCAGGTGCGGATGGCCATGGCCCAGCGCGTTGACGGCGATGCCGGCGGCGAAGTCGAGATATTTCTCCCCGCGCTCGCCATAGAGGTACACGCCCTCGCCTCGCACCGGCCGCACACCGCACCGCGGGTAGACGGGCATGAGCGGGGTGATGGCCATCGAACGTACCTCCTGACGAAAAAGCTGGGACGGACTCCAGAAACGCAAAAGGGCGGCCAATCCGGACCGCCCGGAGCGGGTGTTTAGGAGCGGGGCGGCGTTTGCGTCAATAATCGTTTCGGACGGGCCCATGCCC
>CBIFVW010000347.1:0-2283 GCA_966186155.1 uncultured Sphingomonas sp. | reverse complement strand
TGACACCGGTTACTTCAGCTCCTGTCCACAAGACAGTATCGCTTTGTCTCGCGAGCCACTATGCTCGCGCGATGCAGCGTACGGGCAAGCCCACGATCAACGACGTCGCGCGTATCGCCGGCGTCTCCAAGAAGACCGTCAGCCGGGTGATCAATCGCTCGCCGCTGCTCAATGCCGACACGCGGTCGAAGGTCGAGAAGGTCATTGCGGACCTCGGCTATATCCCCAACGTCCAGGCGCGCGCTCTGGCGCTTAGGCGCAATTTCCTGATCGGCCTCATCCACGACAATCCCAACGCGCAGATGGTGATGAACGTTCAGGCCGGCATGCTCGAAGCGATGCGCGACACCGAGTTCGAGCTGATCGTCCGCCCGATCGATCGCGGCAGCTCGACGATGCTCGACGACGTGCGCAACTTCCTCGAGCGCCAGCGGCTCTACGGCGTGATGTTCCTGCCGCCCGTTTCGGAGAACGAGATGGTGGCGGAGCTCTGCCGCGAGCTCGGCATCCGCTATGTCCGCATGGGATCGGCGAAGCTCGACAATCCCGAGCACATGGTCGCGTCGAACGACAGCGACGTGGTGACCGAGGCGGTGAACCACCTGATCGCGCTCGGCCATCGCCGGATCGGGCTGATCGCCGGACCGCACGGCTTCCGCTCGGCGCGCGAGCGGCGCAAGGGATTCGAGGCCGCGCTCGACCAGGCGGGGATCAAGCTGCCGCGCAGCCTGATCGCCGACGGCAACTACACGTTCGAGACCGGCCTCGCCGCCGCGGACCGGCTGCTCGACCTGTCGCCCCGACCCACGGCGATCTTCGCCTCGAACGACGAGATGGCGGCCGCGACGCTCCACGCGGCGCGCCGCCGCGGGATGAGCGTGCCGGAGGACCTGTCGATCGTCGGATTCGACGATACCGCGATCGCCTCGCACATCTGGCCGCCGCTAACTACCGTGCACTGGCCGATCATCTCGATGGCGCGCTCGGCGGCGCTCAAGCTGCTCGCCGACCATTTCGGCGGCGACGATCTCGCGGTCGAGGAGCCGTCGATGTTCCCCTCGACGCTGATCCACCGCGCCTCCGTCGCCCCGCCGCGCGAGGGTTGAAGCCGCGCATATCGGTGTTTCCCGGATGTTGCCCAAAAGCCGCATGTCCCGATTTGCGGACTTTCGGGTTATGACACCGGTTGACATGACCGTTTCTCCGATAGATCAATAGCGTCGAACAAGCGTGACGGGAGACGCTTGCGCCTGAGCGGACGGCAAGATCCGTGGAGGGGCGTGGGAGGAGGCAAGTCACGACATAGTCGCTGGAAGCGAAACGGGGCGACCTGCTTTTCGCGCCGATATGTCGTATCCGAATTCCAGGCCCTGCCGAAGGCGCGTCGACCGTGCTTGTCACCCGACGACTTTGGGGGAGGATCCTGATGCTTGCTACCGTTGATACTGTTGTTGCGTCCCGCCGCGGCGCGATCGCGCTGCGCTGCACGTCGGCGCTGGGGGCGCTCGGCCTCGCGCTGATCATGGCGGCGCCCGCGCACGCCCAGGCCGCGCAGGAGGCCACGCCCCTGCTCGCCACGGGCGAGGGAAGCGGCAACGCCGCCGCGCAGGACACGCCGGAGGCATCGCAGGACGAGGCTGCCGCGGGCGACGAGATCGTCGTCACCGGCTTCCGGGCCTCGCTGCAGAATTCGATCAACATCAAGCGCAACTCGAACCAGATCGTCGACGCGATCACTGCCGAGGACATCGCCGACTTTCCCGACGCCAACCTCGCCGAATCGATCCAGCGCCTGCCCGGCGTCTCGATCGACCGTGACAATGGCGAAGGCCGCTCGATCACCGTGCGCGGCCTCGGCGGCGATTTCCAGATGGTCCGGCTGAACGGCGCCGATGCGCAGAACATCGCCGGCGGCAACCAGTCCGATGCCGGCGCCAACCGCTCGCGCGGGTTCGACTTCAACACCTTCGCTTCCGAGCTGTTCGGCGGGATCAAGGTGACCAAGTCGACCGCGGCCGAGAATGACGAAGGCTCGCTCGGCGCGATCATCGACCTCACCACCGGCCGTCCGCTCGCCTATAAGGGCAATCGCTTCGCGCTGGGCGGCGAGGCCGAGTATCGCGAGAACGGCAAGAGCTGGAACCCGCGCTTCACCGGCCTCGCTTCGGTCAAGCTCACGGACAATTTCGGCATCCTCGTCTCGGGCGCGTACCAGAAGCAGGACCAGCAGATCGACGCCTATCGCCGCGGCATCGGCGTGTTCGAATATACCTATCGCAACTC
>CBIFVW010000346.1:0-2296 GCA_966186155.1 uncultured Sphingomonas sp. | reverse complement strand
GCGAAGCCCACGGTTCAGTCCTCCGCAAGCGCCGCTCCGCAATCCTACGCAAGGGAGTCGCCCGGACGGGGCGTTAACCATAATTGCGCGCCCGCCGCGGCGCGGGGCATGCCGGGGCGACACGGGGAGTGATGCCCATGCACGACTGCATGAAACGCCGCCTGCTCTATGCCTCGGCCCAGGCCTATCAGCCGCGGATGCTGGTCCAGGGCCGCAATGTCGGCTGGATCGAGCCGCCCTTAGTCGTCGCGCGCGAGGGCGCGCTCGGCGGCCGCGCGATCGACCAGGCGCTGGTCGGCCGCGTCGCCGAGGGCGTGGTGGTCGCGTTCCGCGGCTCGCTCCCGCCCTTTTTCGGCGGCGCGCATGACGGCTGGGACGTGGTGCTCGACTGGCTCAACGACGCCTGCTCCTTCTGCGTCGCCGATTCGCGCTATGGCGGCGGCGTGCATCTCGGCTTCGCCGAATCGATGCGGCGGCTGTGGACCGACGCGGACGGCGCGCCCGGCGTGCGCACCGCGATCGACGCGATGCTCGACCAGAGCCTGCTCGACCGCAAGGCGCGGCGGCATCTGTTCGTGACCGGGCACAGCAAGGGCGGCGCGCTCGCCAACCTCGCGGCGCTGCGTGCGGCGCGGCTGGGCCGGTGGAGCGACGTGCCGGTGAGCGTCGCCACCATCGCCGCGGCGCGCGCGGGCAACGCCGCCTTCGCGCGGAGCTATGCCGCGACTCGCATCGCCTGCCTGCGCTACGAGCTCCCCGGCGACCTGGTGCCGCAGCTGCCGCTGAGCGCCGAGACGCCCGGCTGGGCGCGCGCGATCGCGCGGCAGGCCTTCCCGCGGCTCGCCCCCGCCGATTACCGCCCGGTGGGCATGCTGGTGACCGCGCCGCCCGAGCCCGGTGCGGGGCACCGGCGCTGGGCGGGATCGCGCCGGAGCCCGCCGCGCCTCGGCGACCGGCGCGGGCGCGGGCTCGAGGCGCTCACTCCCGCGATCCTCGCCGCGCACGCGATCTGCCCGGGCAGCGGCTATGACCGGCTGGTCTGCGCGGGCGAGGCCGAATGCGGCCATGGGCGGGACGAGGCGCGGCGCGCCCGGGCGTGAGGGGCGCGGAAAGTCCCTAAAGTCACACTGACTCGCGTGCGCGCGCGTGGGCGTGGGCGTGGGCGTGGGCGCGCGAGTCACGCCGCTCCCTCTTCGTCTCCGCCCTCGTCATATTCGTCATAGGCGCAGCCTTCCTCGTCGATCTCGAAGGGCGGCACGAGCGGATCGTGCGCATGCTCGGGCGGCGTCGCCTCGAAGTCGACGCTGGTGAGCGGATCGGCGGGGACGGCACTGTCGGCCAACCCGGCGGTGAGCGAGGACAGCGCCTTTCCGGCCTCGTCAGCCATCATGTGGAGCTTTGCCCAGCGCGTGCCCTGCTCGTGATGAATCGGTGCGAGCGAGCCCAGCAGGTACATGAGCAGCTTGTCCGAGGGCTGACGCGCCTCGGCGACGAGCTTGCCGTCGCGCCACAGCTCGCGATGGCCGCCGCGCAGCGCGCGCTCGAAAGCGATGGTGACGAGCTTGCCGGTCGCGGCACGCAGCGCCAGGTCCCAGGCGCGCGCGAAGGCGGCCCCTTCGGGATGTGCGCGCAGCCGGTGGGCCGAGCGCGCAGTGATCCCCGCCTCCAGGCAGGCTTGCGAGACGCAGCCGGTCTCGGCGAGCGCCGCGAGGAAGATGCGCTGACGCTCGGCGGTCCAGCCGTTGCGCCGGGCACGGAGAGGAACGGGCGTGTAGTCGGCGAGAATGCCCGACGCCTCGGGCGCGGACGAAATGGGTTCGTGCTTCATCGATCGACTCCTTTCGGTTTGAACGGAGTCGAATCATGTAACCAGAACGGTTCGTGTAGGAAAATGGTTTTTTACCGGAGCCGCTTTGCCGCCCGGCCGTTCGGCGCCGGGCGGCGGCGCGGCTCAGCGATTGTCGAGCTGGGCGCGGACGGCGGCGAGCCCGGCGCGGGTGATGCGATAGGGCTGGCCGCCGAGGCTGGCGATCAGCCCGCGGCGCTTGAGGCGGCGGAAGAGCGCGATGCCGCAATCGGCGAGGACATGGCCCTCGCGCGTGAAGCAGAGCGCCTCGACGACATGCCCGGTGGCGGCGTCGCGGCGGTGGCGGATCATGCCGCCCTGCGCCAGCGCGTGGAGCACGCGCTGTTCGGTCTTGGAGATGTTCACTGGATTGCCTTTGGCTGACGTGCGTACGGCGCGTCGCCCGTCCCGCGGGGTGCGGGCGGGGAGGCGCGGCGCGACGGCATGCGC
>CBIFVW010000345.1:0-2317 GCA_966186155.1 uncultured Sphingomonas sp. | reverse complement strand
GCCTTGCCGGCGCTCCTGGACCATCCGGCGCTCGAGCCGATCCTGATGATCCAGAGCTTCTATCATATGGCCAACGCGCTCTCGTTGGCGCGGGGGCACGATCCGGATCGTCCGCTCTATCTGAAGAAGGTGACCGAGACGCGATGACCGTCCATAGCTTCGCCAACGGGCACGTCGTCACGCGGGCCGGCATTTTCGAAGGGGCCTCGATCCAGGTCGAGGCGGAGCGCATCGTCGCGCTCGATTCCGCGCTGGCCCCGGCCGCCGACGCGATCGATCTGCAGGGCGGATGGATCGTCCCGGGCTTCATCGACACGCAGGTCAATGGCGGCGGCGGGGTGCTGTTCAACGACACGCCGAGCGTCGACGGCATCGCGGCGATCGGCGCGGCGCATGCGCGCTTCGGCACGACCGGCTTCCTGCCGACGCTGATCAGCGACGTCCCCGAAGTGATCGCGCAGGCGCTCGACGCGGCCGACGCGGCGATCGCCGCAGGCGTCCCCGGCTGCATCGGCGCGCACATCGAAGGGCCGGTGCTCAACCGCGACCGCAAGGGCATCCACGACGCGGGCAAGCTCCGGCGCCTGGACGAGGCGCTGATCGAGCTCCTCACCCGTCCGCGGCGCGGCAAGGTGATGCTGACGCTCGCGCCCGAGCTGGTGGCGATCGAGGACATCAGGCGGCTGCGCGCCGCGGGCGTGATCCTCAGCATCGGCCACAGCAATGCCGATTATGCCGCCGCCACAGCGGCGATCGACGCCGGGATGACGGGGATCACGCATCTGTTCAACGCGATGTCGCCATTGGTGCATCGCGCGCCGGGCGTCGTCGGCGCGGCGCTCGACGACCAGCAGGTCTATTGCGGCGTGATCGTCGACGGCCATCATGTTCACGACGCGCCGCTGCGCATCGCGATGCGCGCGCGTCCGCACGACCGGTTCCTGCTGGTGACCGACGCGATGCCCTGCGTCGGGTCCGACCTCACCGAGTTCACGCTGCACGGGCGGCGGATCCGCGTCGAGAATGGCTGCTGCGTGGGCGAGGACGGCACGCTCGCGGGTTCGGCGCTCGACATGGCGGGGGCGTTCCGCAACGCGGTCCGGCGCCTCGGGCTGCCCCATGCCGACGCCGCGGCGATGGCCGCGTCCAATCCGGCCGCCTTTCTCGGCCTGGAGGCGGAGCGCGGGGCGCTGGCGCCGGGCCTGCTTGCCGATTGGGTCCAGCTGACGCACGACCTCCAGCCGGTGGCCAGCTGGCTCGCCGGCAACCGCATCGCTTCATCTCTCCGGGAGAAACGCCCTGAGCACGACACCGCCGACCAAACTGACAATCGCAGCGCCCCTGACTGGTTGGCTCTCGGTTCTCGATGAAGTTCCCGACCCCGTCTTCGCGCAGCGCATGCTGGGCGAGGGCGTGGCGATCGATCCGACCGGAGACTGTCTGTTCGCGCCGTGCGACGGCGAAGTCGCGGTGCTGCATCCGAGCGGCCACGCCGTCACGATCCGGGCAGCCAATGGCGCGCAGATCCTGATTCACATCGGGCTCGACACGGTGGCGTTGGAGGGCAGGGGATTTGACCCCTGCGTCGCGGTCGGCGACCAGGTCCGCCAGGGCGACGCGCTGATCCGCTTCGACCTGGACGCCGTGGTGCGCGCCGCGCCCGCGGTCGTCACGCCGGTGCTGCTCCTGGAGAGCGACCGGTACCGGCTGGTGCGCACGCATTCGGACGGCTTGGTGGCGGCGGGCGACGCGATCTTTCACGTCGAGGCGCTCGGCGAAGGCGACGCGGCGGGTCCCCAAGGCGGCGGCGCCGGCATCGAGCGCGTCGTGACGGCTCCGCTGATCCACGGCATCCACGCCCGCCCCGCCGCGCGGATCCGCGAGGCGCTCGCCGGCTATGCCGCCGAGGTGCGGGTGGCGAAGGGAGACAAGGAGGCGAATGCGCGCAGCCCGGTCGCGCTGATGGCGCTCGGCATTCGCTTCGGCGACGAGATGCGCGTGACTGCCGCAGGCGACGACGCCGAAGCCGCGCTCGGCGCGCTCGTCGCGCTGATCGAGAGCGGGATGGGTGAAAAGGGGCACGGCCCCGCGCCGATCCCGACCGGCGCCCCGGCCGCGGTGGCCGCGCAGCCTTTGTCCGAGGACGGCAGGCTGGCCGGGGTGACCGCTTCCGCAGGGTTGGCGATCGGCGTGGCGCGCGCCTTCCGCTTGCCCGAGATCGAAGTCGCTCCCCAAGGCCGCGGCGAGGCAGCGGAACGGGCGGCGCTCGATGCCGCCCGCGCCACGATCTCGGCGCGGATCGACGCCGAGATCGCGC
>CBIFVW010000344.1:0-2327 GCA_966186155.1 uncultured Sphingomonas sp. | reverse complement strand
TCCGCCCGCGCCTCGAGCACCGCGCGGACCTTCCGGGCCAGCGCCTCGCGCGTATAGGGCTTGGAGAGCAGCTCCACTCCCGCGTCGAGCCGTCCGCCATGGACGATCGCGTTCTCGGCATAGCCCGAGGTGAACAGCACCGCCATGTCGGGCAGCCGCGCCCGCGCCAGCCGCGCCAGCTCGGGACTCTTGAGCGCCCCCGGCATCACCACGTCGGTGAAGAGCAGGTCGACCTCGACGCCGCTCTCGATCACGTTGAGCGCGCTCTGCGCGTCATTGGCCTTGAGCACGCTGTAGCCGAGCTCGGAGAGCAGCTCGACCACGGTCGCGCGCACCTCGGCATCGTCCTCGGCGACCAGGATCGTCTCGGTGCCCCCCGCCGCCAGCAGCGGCTCGCGCGACGGCGCCACCACGGCGTCGGCGCGCTTGCGCACCCGCGGCAGGAAGAGCTTCACCGTCGTGCCGATCCCGGGCTCCGAATAGAGCTTCACATGCCCGCCCGACTGCTTGACGAAGCCATAGACCATCGACAGCCCCAGCCCCGATCCCTGCTCCTCGGGCTTGGTCGAGAAGAAAGGCTCGAACACCTGCGCCATCACTTCGGGCGCCATGCCCGAGCCGGTGTCGGTCACCGCGAGCACGACATAATGGCCGGGGGGCACGTCATCCAGGTCGAGCGCATGGGGATCGTCGAGGACGGCGTTGGCCGCCTCGATCGTCAGCTTGCCCGAATCCCCCATCGCGTCGCGCGCGTTGATCGCGAGGTTGAGGATCGCGCTCTCGAGCTGCACCGGGTCGACCTGGCTGTTCCACAAGCCTCCCGAGGTGACCACCTCGATCTCGATCGCCTCGCCCAGCGCGCGGCGGAGCATGTCCTCGAGCCCGGCGATGAACTTGCCGATGTTGATCACCCGGGGCTCGAGCGGCTGGCGCCGGCCGAAGGCGAGCAGCTGGCTCGCGAGCTTGGAGCCGCGCTGCACGCCGGCGAGCGCGTTCGCGACGCGCTTCTCGGCGCGTTCGTTCCCGGCCACGTCGCGCGCGAGCAGCTGGAGATTGCCCGAGATCACCTGGAGCAGATTGTTGAAGTCGTGCGCGACGCCGCCGGTGAGCTTGCCGATCGTCTCCATCTTCTGCGCCTGCTGCAGCGCCACTTGCGCGACCGCGTTCTCGGCGATCGCCTCGGCGACGCGGCCCTCGAGCTGCTCGTTGAGCAGCGTCAGCTCCTCCTCGACCTGCTTCCGCCGCTCGATCTCGCGCCGCGTCGACTGGAAGAGCCGGGCATTGTCCAGCGCCACCGCGGCCTGTCCGGCGAGGCTGACCAGGCTCGCCTCGGCCGCCTCGCCGAACATGCCGGGCGCCGAATGGCCGTAGAACAGCCCGCCGATCACTTCCCCCGCCGGCGTCTTGACCGGCACGGCGAGATGCGAGCGCACCGGCAAGTGCCCGCGCGGCATGCCGTGATAGGGCGCGTTGCGGCCATAGCGCGGGTCCTGGGTGATGTCGTCGACGCGGACCACGCCGGTGCCCTCGAAGGTCGGCGCGAACACGTCGGTCTTGCGCGGCATCGGGAACTTGTCGAACGCCGAGCGCGGGACGCCGGCGACGGTGTAGAGCATGTAGCTCTCCCCGCGCGCGTCGCGGACCTTGTAGAAGAAGGCGCCGAACTCGGCGCCGCTCAGCGCCACCCCGGCATCGACCGCGGTCTGCGCCACGCGCTCGCTGTCGAGCTCGCCGGCGATCGCGGTGCCCGCGGCGTTGACGATCTCGAGCGCGCGCGACTTCTCCTCCAGCGCCGCCTTGGCCTCGGCGGCGCGCGTTTCGGTGCGGACATGCTCGGTACGGTCGGCGCTGATCCCGAACAGGCCCGCCGGCCTGCCCCGCGCGTCGCGGACCGGCGCGATCGACAAGTCGACCCAGATATCGGTCTTCTCCTCGTCGCCATGCCGGATCTCGACATGGAGATTGGGCCGCATCACCGTCTCGCCGGCGAAGGCGCGCTCGAAATGGCCGCCCACTTCCTCCCACATGCGCGGCCAGGCGTCGCGAAGCGAGCGGCCGAAGATCCGCTCGTGCTGGTGGCGATAGGTCGCGCGGATCGCGTCGTTGTAGAAGATCCGGTAATCGGGGCCCCAGGTGACGAAGGCGCGCTGGGGCGATGCGAGCATGATGTCGATCGCGACGCGCAGCTCGTGCGGCCAGTCCGCGACCGGGCCGAGGCCGGGAATCGCGAACCCGGGCGCCCTCAGTTCCGCACCGATTTCTCCGCCATGATCGGGCCAGGCAAGCTCGGCGTCCGCCATCCATTCACCTTATGGGCCCCCGCCCGG
>CBIFVW010000343.1:0-2339 GCA_966186155.1 uncultured Sphingomonas sp. | reverse complement strand
AACGCGACACGGAAACGCATACTCGGGCACCCTTACAGGCACCCCCCCGAGCAAAACGTAGCCTCCAGTGGTTTAAGACCGGTTAACCCTGTCGCCGTCGCGGCCGTGGACGAGCTCGACCAGCACGAACGAGATGATCATCAGCAGATACCAGGCGCCGAGCTTGGCGGGCGAGACCAGCTCCCAGCCGTCTTCCTGCCCGGGATACATCCAGGCACGCGAGAAGGTGCCGATATTCTCCGCGAGCCAGATGAACGAGGCGACGAGGAACCAGCCGAGCAGCAGCGGCATCCAGCGCTCCTCGCGCCAGACGGTGAAGCAGACGCGCGTGCGCCAGAAGAGCAGGCCGGTCGCGGCGAACAGCGCCAGCCGTATGTCGGGCAGCCAATGGTGCGCGAAGAAGTTGACGTAGATCGCGGCGGCGAGCGCCCAGGTGGTCCAGCGCGGCGGATAGCCGGGGAAGCGGAATCGGAAGATCCGCCACACCCGCGCGATATAGCTGCCGACCGCGCCGTACATGAAGCCGGTGAACAGCGGCACCCCGCCGATCCGGAGCAGGCTCGGCTCGGGATAGAGCCACGATCCGTGCGCGGTCTTGAACAGCTCCATGACGGTGCCGACGGCATGGAAGGCGAGGATCACCTTCGCCTCCTCGAGGTTCTCGAGCCGGAAGGCGAGCATCGCGAGCTGGATCGCCACCGCGCCGATCACCAGGAAGTCGTAGCGGGCGAGCGGCGCATCGGCGGGGTAGAGGAGGTGCGTGGCGAGGAGCAGCGCCAGCATCAGCGCGCCGAACAGGCACGCCCAGCCCTGCTTGAAGCCGAACAGCAGGAATTCGTAGACCCAGGCCTGCCAGCCCGATTTGGGCCGCGCCGCCTCGAGCCGCGCGCGGACGCGGGCGAAGCGCGTGGCGCCGCGGACCGGGCCCTCGCTCAAGCGGGGTTTTTGGGCTGGGGCGGCGGCGGCTGGCGGGGAAAGCGCTCGAGCGCCGGGTCGATCACCGCCCAGGCGGGCGCCTCCTCGGTCCAGATCGCGACCTCGGGCCTCAGGTCATGGCCCGGGTCGAGGAACCCCAGCCGGATCGTCCGGAACTGCGGCCGCGCCGAGGACTGGCCCATCACCGGCGTCCCGCACCTGGCGCAGAAGCTCAGGGTCAGCGTGTTGCCGCTCGCCGCGACATAGCTGGTCGACGCGAGCGCGCCTTCGAGGCTGAGGTCGTCGGTGGCGAACATCGCGTTGGTGGTGGGCGACCCCGCGGCGATCTGCTGGCACTGGCGGCACCAGCATTGGCGGACCGCCACCGCCGCTCCGCGGATCGTCGCGCGCACCGCGCCGCAGGCGCACCGGCCGGTATAGACCATCACGCCTTCCCCTGCTGCCGCCGCGCCATGAACGCCAGCCGCTCGAACAGCATCACGTCCGCCTCGTTCTTGAGCAGCGCGCCGTGGAGCGGCGGGATCGCCTTGCTCGGGTCCCTGGACTGGAGCACCTCGAGCGGCATCTCCTCGTGGAGGAGCAGCTTGAGCCAGTCGAGCAGCTCGCTCGTGCTCGGCTTCTTCTTGAGCCCCGGCACGTCGCGGACTTCGTAGAAGATGTCCATCGCCTTGCTCACCAGGATCTTCTGGATGCCGGGAAAGTGCACGTCCACAATAGCTTGCATCGTTTCCCTGTCAGGAAATCTTATGTAGTGGAAGAAGCATCTCCTGAGGAAGGCGTCGGGCAGGTCCTTTTCGTTGTTCGAGGTGATCACCACGATCGGGCGCTCGGCGGCGCGGATGGTCTCCTTCGTCTCGTAGACATGGAACTCCATCCGGTCGAGCTCCTGGAGCAGGTCGTTGGGGAACTCGATATCGGCCTTGTCGATCTCGTCGATCAGCAGCACCGGCACCTGGGGCGAGGTGAACGCCTCCCACAGCTTGCCCTTGCGGATATAGTTGGCGATGTCGTGGACGCGCGGGTCGCCGAGCTGGCCGTCGCGCAGCCGCGCCACCGCGTCATATTCGTAGAGCCCCTGCTGCGCCTTGGTGGTCGACTTGACGTTCCACTCGATCAGCGGCGCCCCCACCGCCTTGGCGATCTCATAGGCGAGCACGGTCTTGCCGGTGCCGGGCTCGCCCTTGACGAGGAGGGGACGCCGCAGCGTGACGGCGGCGTTGACCGCGACCTTGAGGTCCTCGGTCGCGACATAGCTCTGGGTGCCTTCGAAGCGCATGCGCCGGTGGTAGAGGGGGTGGGGGAGAGGAGGCAAGGGGGCGCATTCGCTTCCCGCATTCAGGCGGCAATGCATTCCTCCCCCGGAGGGGGAGGTGGCAGCCCGAAGGGCTGACGGAGGGGTAGCT
>CBIFVW010000342.1:0-2361 GCA_966186155.1 uncultured Sphingomonas sp. | reverse complement strand
TCCTCGAGCACCTTCTGGTGGCGGCGCTGGAGCGAGCAGTCGCGCTCGCCCAGGTGGATCGCATTGCCCTGGCCGTCGCCGAACACCTGGAACTCGATGTGCCGCGGATTGCCGAGATACTTCTCCATGTAGACGGTGGCGTCGCCGAACGCGGCCTTCGCCTCGCTGCCCGCCTGCTGCATCAGCGTCTCGAGCTGGCTCTCGTCGGGGACGACCTTCATGCCGCGCCCGCCGCCGCCCGAGGCAGCCTTGATCAGCACCGGATAGCCGATGCTAGCCGCGAGCTTCTTCGCCTCGGCGACATCGCTGATCGCCCCGTCCGAGCCAGGGACCAGCGGCAGGCCGAGCGCGCCCGCGGTGCGCTTCGCCTCGACCTTGTCGCCCATGGTGCGGATATGCTCGGGCTTGGGACCGACGAAGATGATGCCGTGCGTCTCGACGATCTCGGCGAACTGGGCGTTCTCCGAGAGGAAGCCGTAACCGGGATGAATGGCGTCTGCGCCCGAGATCTCGGCGGCGGAGATGATCCGGTCGATCTTGAGATAGCTCTCCGCGGCCGAGGGCGGACCGATGCAGATCGCCTCGTCGGCGAGGCGGACGTGCATCGCGTCGGCATCGGCGGTCGAATGCACCGCGACCGTCTTGATCCCCATCTCGTGGCATGCGCGATGGATACGCAGCGCGATCTCGCCGCGATTGGCGATCAGCAGCTTCCGGATTTCCGCCACGGGCTTACTCGACGACGACGAGGGGCTGGTCGAACTCGACCGGCTGGCCGTTCTCGACCAGGATCGCCTTGACCGTGCCGGGCGCGGAGGCGTGGATCGGGTTCATCACCTTCATCGCCTCGATGATCAGCAGCGTGTCGCCGGCCGCGACCTGCTGGCCCACCGTGACGAAGTTCTTCGCCTCGGGATTGGGCGCGAGATAGGCGGTGCCGACCATCGGCGACTTGACCGCATTGGCCGCCGAGGGCGCGGGCGCGGCCTCGGCGGCGGGTGCCGCCGGGGCGGCGGCGGGCGCCGCGACCATCGGAGCGGGCGCCGCGATCATCGCGGGCGCGGCGGTGACGGTGCGCGCGACGCGGACGCGGCGTTCGCCGTCCTCGACCTCGATCTCGGTCAGCTGCGTCTCGTCGAGCACGGTGGCGAGCTGGCGGACCAGGTCGATATCGACCTGCATGGCGCCCGGCTTGTCGTTCTTATCGGCCATTTCGACCCTTCTGTAACGATGAAACCGCGCCCTCTGTCAGAAGCGCGCGGCGGCTTCAAGCGCAAGGATGTACGAAAGCGCGCCGAACCCGGCGATAGTTCCGCGCGCGGCACGGCCCACATGGCTGGTGTGGCGGAAGGCCTCGCGGGCGTGCGGATTGGAGAGATGGACCTCGATCACCGGCGTGGTGATGCTCTTCACGGCGTCGTGCAGCGCGACCGAAGTATGGGTGTAGCCGCCCGGATTGAGGATCACGGCCTTCGCGCCGCGCGCCTGCGCCTCGTGCAGCCAGTCGATGAGGTGGCCCTCGTGATTCGACTGGCGCATGTCGATCGCGAGATCGAGGTCGCGGGCCCGGTCCTCGAGCTGCCCGGCGATGTCGTCGAGCGTGTCCGAACCGTAGATCTCCGGCTCGCGCAGCCCCAGCAGGTTGAGGTTGGGGCCGTTCAAGACATAGATCGTATCGGCCAAGGCCAAGCCTTTCGGTTGCGGGCGTTGCGCGCGCTTCCCTATATGAGCCGGCGTTTCCGATCAAATCCCAGGACAGCTTCATGCACACCGACGGCACCGTCTCCATCACCGTCAACGGCGAGCACCGGCGCGTGGCCGCCGGGCTCACCATCGCCCAGCTCGCCGAGGAGCTCGGGCTGGTGCCCGAGAAGCTGGCGGTGGAGCGCAACCTCGAAGTCGTACCGCGCTCGACGTTGGGCCAGGTGGTGGTCGAGGACGGCGACGAGCTCGAGATCGTCCATTTCGTGGGCGGCGGCGACCACGCCGCGCGGGTCGAGGACGACAGCTGGAGCGTCGCGGGGCGGACCTTCCGCTCGCGGCTGATCGTCGGCACCGGCAAGTACAAGGACTTCGCGCAGAACGCCGCGGCGCTGGAGGCATCGGGCGCCGAGATCGTCACGGTGGCGGTGCGCCGGGTGAACGTCAGCGATCCCAAGGCGCCGATGCTCACCGACTATATCGACCCCAGGAAGGTCACCTATCTTCCCAACACCGCCGGCTGCTTCACTGCCGAGGAGGCGATCCGCACGCTTCGCCTGGCGCGCGAGGCCGGCGGCTGGGACCTGGTCAAGCTCGAGGTGCTCGGCGAGGCGCGGACGCTCTATCCCGACATGGTCGAGACGCTGCGCGCGACCGAGA
>CBIFVW010000341.1:0-2371 GCA_966186155.1 uncultured Sphingomonas sp. | reverse complement strand
TGGAGCTACAACGCCAGCCTCGAATGGTATCCGAACGCGGACACGCTCTTCTCGGTCGCCTATGGCAAGCTCGACGTGAAGATCGGCAAGCCGATCAACGTCACCGTGCTCGAAAGGCCGTTCGAGGGCAGCACCGAGACCGATCCGATCACCGGTCGGCCGCTCGCCGATATCGAGTTCCTCGTGCCCACTTATGCCAATGGTCCGGGCTACAAGCGCGACATCTGGGAGTTCGCGGTCAAGACGGCCTATACCTTCCTGCCCGGGCCGCTCAAATATACCGGCGTCGACGCGAACCTCTCGATCCTGAGCTCCGCGGTCACCACCGGCCAGCAGGATCCGCTGACCGGCGACGTGATGCTGCCGCCCGACGAGTCGAAATACTACGCCAACGCCTCGCTCTGGTATGACGACGGCAAGCTCAACATGCGGCTCTCCTACCAGTACCGCACGCAGCGCTTCTCGTGCATCACGCCCTGCGGCGGCAACACGACCGACATCAACTATCCGGGCGAGCAATGGACCAACGTCCGCCTCGTCGCGCCGGGCTACAATCCGGGCGTGCCGCGGTTCAACGACGCGAGCACGTTCATCGACGCCAAGATCTCGTACAATATCACGCGCAACTTCCAGGTCTATCTGGAGGGTCGCAACCTCAGGCGCGAATCGCAGACGATCTCGACCGGCGGCTATACCGACTTCGCCGACGGCACGCCGAAGATCATGCGCCTGATCTATGGCGGCCGCCGCATCATGGGCGGCGTGCGCGTCCAGTTCGGGAATTGACGCAAGTCGGGCCGCTCCTTCGGGAGCGGCCCGATCGTCGTTGGGCGATCGGGGCGCCGGAGCCCGTGATGGCCGTGAGGCGTTGATCCCGTCGAGCCGCGCGTCCGCGCTTCCTTCCGCTCCTGCCGGGAGATTTCCCGATGCGTCCGATATGGGTGTCGACCGCTCTCCTGATCGCCACCGGCGCCTCTGCCGGTTCGGAGGCCCGCCAGACGGCGAAACCGGCGCCGCAGGAATGTTTCTGGCCCTCGCAGGTCAGCGGATTCAGCCCGGCGGGGCCCGACCGCGCGCTCGTTCGCATCGGGTTCCGGGAGACGTGGGAGCTCACGCTGTCGCCGGACTGCCCCGATGTCGATTGGGCGATGCGGATCGGCATCCGGGCGCGCGGAGGCGAGCGGATCTGCCCGGGGCGCCCCGCCGAGCTGCTCGTTCCGGATTCGAGCGGCGACGCCATGCGGCGCTGCCTGGTGCGCTCGGTACGCAAGCTCACGCCCGAAGAAGCGGCGGCGGCGCGCGGCGAGGCGCACAGGCCCTGACGCCACGCGCCCGGGTCGCCCGCCGCCGAGCGTCCTGCTAAGCGACTCCTGGTGAAGAAGACGGATGCAGAGGTGACGATCGGACCGCCGCGCATCGCACTCGCGGACGGCGCCGGGGCCGTGCGCGATGCGCTGATCGGCTCCTCGCCCGGAGCAGTCGAGCTGCCCCGGCCGCCGCTCGACCAGCTGCCCTATCGCGACTTCGTCCGCGCGCTGCTCGCCAGGCAGGGCTTCAAGCTCGACTTCAACCGGCTCGCGCCCGAAGAGGCGCTCGCACTGGTCGCCGACCGGCTGCTCGGCCCGGGAGCCTTTGCCCGGGAACGGTCGCTGTTCGCCGAGGATATCGCCGCGCTGAAGGCCTTCCTGCAGGACCTTGCCGGCGGTCCGCCGCCGCTGGTGGCGATCCGCACCTATTTCGCGCCCGGGGACCTCGTCTGGCATCTCGACCGCGTCAGCGAGGACGCCGCGTTCCGGCTGGTCTGGCCGCTGGGGCGCCGCGCCGGCATGCGCGTGACCCCCGCCGACAACATCGATGCGCGGCTCCATCGCGCCTATATGCGGCGCGAGCATGCGCTGCTCTGCCGGCTCGACACGCGCGTCGCGCGCGGGGGCGGCACGCCGGAGGCGCTATGGGCGCACCGGCCGGCCCAGCTCGCGGCCATGATCTCGGGGGATTTCCCGTTCCTCCTCGATCCCGAGAGGCAATGGGAGATCGCACCGGGTGCCGCGAGCATCCACTGCGTCGATACGCCGCGCCAGCCGGGCACCTATCACCGCTCCTCCTGGGCGAACCGCGCCTGCCCGGGGCTCCAGCTCGTCATCACCGCGGTCTCGGGCTAGCCGATGCGCTTGCGGCGATACGGGCGGACCGGGCTCCAGGTCTCGGAATGCGCGCTCGGCACCACGCAACTCGGCCGGACGGGCGCGGATCCCAAGGAGGCCGCCGCAGCGGCCGCGCTCGCCTTCGAGCGCGGCGTCAACGCCGTCGAGGTCGACGCCGCCGACGGTGCCGCGATCGCGGCGCTAGGCCGGATCCTCGCGCCGGGAGA
>CBIFVW010000340.1:0-2385 GCA_966186155.1 uncultured Sphingomonas sp. | reverse complement strand
CCGCCGCCGTTCGCGGGCTTCGCGTGCCACTTGCGCTTCGGGCGGGCATAGTTGCGCGGCTGTTCGCGAGCCGAGTCGCCCTGGGGCGCGTCGAAGCGGCGCGGGCGGGGCTCGCCCGATGCGACTTCGGGACGCGGACCTTCGTGGCGGCGCGGCTGCTCGCCGCGGGGCCGGTCTTCGCGGCGCTGACGCTGCGGCTGGCCTGGACGTCGCCCGTCGCGCTGCATCTCGCGGCCCTGGCGCCCGGCCTGCTCCGAACGGCTCGGCTGGACGTTGACGCGCGACTTGGCGAGCGCGGCGGCGGTGGCGACGAAGTCCGCCGGCAGCGGCGCCACCGTCAGCTTCTGGCGGATCAGCCGCTCGATGTCGCGCAGATAGGGGCGCTCGTCCTCGGCGCAGAAGCTGATCGCGATGCCGTCATTGCCCGCGCGCGCGGTGCGGCCGATGCGGTGGACATATTGGTCCGGCACGTTGGGCAGCTCGAAGTTGAAGACGTGGCTCACGCCCGACACGTCGATGCCGCGCGCCGCGATGTCGGTCGCGACGAGGATCTTGACCTTGCCGGCGCGGAACTCGCCGAGCGCGCGTTCGCGCTGCGGCTGGCTCTTGTTGCCATGGATCGCGTTGGCCGCGATCCCGTTGCCCGCGAGCAGGCGGACGACGCGGTCGGCGCCATGCTTGGTACGGGTGAAGACCAGCGCGCGGTCGATCTCCATTTGGCCGAGCAGGATGGTGAGCAGCGCCTGCTTCTCGGTCTGCTGGAGGAAGGTGACGTGCTGCTCGACGCGCTCGGCGGTGGTCGCCTCTGGGGTGACCTTCACTTCGACCGGGTCCTTGATGAACTGGCCCGCGAGCTCGCGGATGCTCTTGGGCATCGTCGCCGAGAAGAACAGGGTCTGGCGCTTGGCCGGCAGCTCGCGGACGATGCGCTTCAGCGCGTGGATGAAGCCCAGGTCCATCATCTGATCGGCCTCGTCGAGCACGAGGATCTCGATGCCGAGCAGGATCGCATAGCATTGGTCGATAAGGTCGACGAGACGGCCGGGAGTCGCCACGACGATGTCGACGCCGCGTGCGAGGTCGGTCTTGTTCTTGTGGATCGAAGTGCCGCCGAAGACGGTCGCGACCGAGAGCTTCGTCCCCTTCGAATATTGGCGCGCGCTGTCGGCGATCTGGCTGGCGAGCTCGCGGGTCGGCGCCAGAACGAGCATGCGGCAGCCGCGCGGCTGGGCGCGCTTGCCCGACGCGACCAGCCGGTCGATCGAGGGGAGCATGAAGGCGGCGGTCTTGCCGGTGCCCGTCTGGGCGATGCCGAGCAGGTCGCGGCCTTCGAGCAACGAGGGGATGGCCTTCGCCTGGATGGGCGTGGCCTCGCTATAGCCCTTGGCGGCAAGCGCGGCGAGAACGGTCTCCGAGAGGCCGAGGTCTTTGAACTGCATTGAAAATCCTGTGCGTACGGCCGGCGCGCCGCGGACGGAATCCGGGCGCGAAGGCGGGTCAAGGTTGACGACCCGCGTGACTAGGGAAGCCGTGAAATCAACCGAGCCGGGGCCGGGACGCCATGCGTCCGATCACGCTGCCATGCCGGCTCGATGGGCGCGCATATGGCAGCGACGCTGCCGTAAGTCAAGGAATCGGCCCAAGGTGTCCTTATTTCTCGTCATCCCTGCGAAGGCGGGGATGACGAGACTATGGTGAACCGGGCCTCCATCCGCCGCGCCGCAAAGCACTCGTTAACGACTGGCCTCCTAGGCTTCCCGCGCCTTCAGGGAGCCTCCATCTTGCTCGTCGCCAAGCTCGAAATTCTCGGGGACATCGACCGCCGAGGCGCGATCCGCTTCGATACCGATTCGCCGTCCACGCTGCGCACGCCCGATGGCGGGCCGATCGACGTGCAGGTCGAGGATTTCTCGCGCACCGGCTTCCGCTTCGTCTCCGATGTCGACCTGCCGATCGGCACGCTCGTCTCGCTCGGCCTGTCGGGTGCGGGATCGCGGGCCGCGAAGGTGATGCGGCGCAAGGACAATGTCTATGGCTGCGCCTTCATGAAGGCGTTGACCGAGGAAGAGATCGCGCGCGCGTTCAAGGGGCAGGAGGAGGTGCTCGCCGATCTCTCGGCCGCGCTCGCCGAGCGTTTCAGCAAGGAGCCCAAGCCGCGCGGCAAGGCGCTTTTCCCGCCGCTGCGCCGCCTGATCAGGCGGCCGGATCGGGACTGAACTCCCGCTCGCGATAGTCGAACCAGTCGAAATCGGCGTGGAGCCCCGCGCCGGACAAGTCCTGGCACGCCATGCCGACGAACGCGCCGGTGAAGTTGGGCTGGCCCGGCGCGCTCGCCTCGTCCGACAGGATCGAGGCGTCGAACTGCTCGGGCAGCCAGCTCCACGC
>CBIFVW010000339.1:0-2392 GCA_966186155.1 uncultured Sphingomonas sp. | reverse complement strand
TCGAGCTTCCGTGCGAGCGTGATCGACGACTTCGCCGACGAATATCTCGCGGGCCGCACGCCGATACCGTGCGTCAAGTGCAACATGGGCCCCAAGTTCACCGACCTGTTCGCGCTCGCGCGCGACCTCGGCGCCGACTGCCTCGCCACCGGCCATTATGTCCGCCGCATGGTCGGACCGGCGGGCGCCGAGCTGCACCGCGCCGCCGATCCGGCGCGCGACCAGAGCTATTTCCTCTTCGCCACCACTCGGGCCCAGCTCGACTATCTGCGCTTCCCGCTGGGCGGCATGCCCAAGGCACGGGTGCGCGAGCTCGCCGTCGAGCTCGGTCTCGGCGTCGCGGCCAAGCCAGACAGCCAGGACATCTGCTTCGTCCCCGACGGCGACTATGCGACGCTGGTCCGGAAGCTCCGCCCCGAGGCCGAGACCCGCGGCGACATCGTCGACGAGGCCGGCCGCAAGCTCGGCGAGCACAAGGGCCTCATCCACTTCACCGTCGGCCAGCGCCGCGGGCTCGAGATCGGCGGCGTGGCCGAGCCGCTCTACGTCCTGCGCCTCGATCCGGCGACGCAGCAGGTGGTGGTGGGCCCGAAGCGCGCGCTGGCGGTGCGCGCGGCGCGGATCGAGGGGATAAACTGGCTCGGTGGCGACTATTCGGGACCGATGACCGCCAAGATCCGCTCGCTCGCCAAGCCGGTGCCCGCGCGGATCGAAGGCGACCGTGTGGTCTTCGAGACGCCCGAATATGGCGTCGCGCCCGGCCAGGCGGCGGTGCTCTATGCCGGCGATCGCGTACTCGGCGGCGGCTGGATCGCCGAGACCGAACGGGCGGAGCTCGCATCGGCCTGATTCGCCGGTCCGCGGCTCAGCCTGCGAAGCCCGCCGGGGTCAGGCGCAGGCGGCGCAGATCGAGCTTCATGTCGCTCCGGAACCGCGCGACCGCGGCGTCGGACAGGCGGGCGGCGAGCGCCGCGTCCTTGCGGGCAACCGCGTCGGAGAAGGCGCTGCCCTGCGCGACGAAGTTGAGCATATAGGTCTCGGCCAGCTCCTGCCGGGCGGCATCGCCCATGCGCGCGAAGGCCCGGCTGGCGCCGAGCGCGCGCGCGACCTGGCCGCGCACCGCCTGCACTTGCGCGCGGCTGGTGTACGAGACCTTGTTGGCGATCTGCCAATTCTGCACCCAATAGGCAGCCATCGCATCGGCCACGTCGCCGCGGCGCAGTCCGTCCACGGCGACATGCCGCTCCCAAAGGCCGAGCAGGTCGTTCTGCCGAACCGCCTGGCGCAGGCGCGCGGCATTGGCCGGATCGGCCCTCGCCAAGAAATCCGCGAACTGCCCGCGCAGGCGCGCCGAAACCGCGGGGGAAGATTTGTAGTCCGTGCCGGCGACGGCAGTGGAAGTCGGCGGCCTGGCCGCGGCGGGCCGGCCGCCGCGATTCTGCACCGTCGCGCCCAGCACATTGTTCATTTGTCCGACCGAGGCCATTGATGCCCCGAAGTCGATATATTGGCTGCCGATGGCCGGGAAATCCTGCGCCGCCACGGGTGCCGCGGTGAGAAGCAAGGCGGCGAGGGCGGCAAGGCCGTGTTGCATCGAACGCTCCGTCTGTCGTGCAACTCTGGCGGTGGATCGGGACGTTGGGAAGCCGGGCGACGGCGATGGCGCGGCGGCTGGGCTGGCGGACGCCACGGTTCGCCGCTGGCCGTGCCGGCGCCTTCAGAGCGCGAATACCCCTTCGATCACCGTCGCGCACTTGCCGCCCAGGATCACCCGCTCCCCCGCCAAGCCGCAGGCGACATGGCCGCCGCGCTTCGAGGCCTGATAGGCCGTGAAGGTGTCGCGGCCGAGGCGCTTCGCCCAATAGGGCGTCAGCACCGAATGCGCCGAGCCGGTGACCGGGTCCTCGTCGATTCCCGCGGCCGGAGCGAAGACGCGGCTGATCACGTCGGTTTCCCTGCCCGGGGCAGTGATGATGTTGAGCGTGTCGCCGATCGCCGCGAGCGCGCGGAAATCGGGCCGCGCCGCCAGCACCGCCTCGGCGCTTTCCAGCACGACCAGGTCGTAGCCGCCCGGGTGGCGGAGCACCTCGCCGGCGACGCCGAGCGCCTCGAGCAGCTCCGGCACTTCGGCGGGCTCGGGCGGATAGGCGGGCAGCGCCATCGCATAGCCGTCGCGATCGCGGCGCACTTCGAGTATGCCGGCCTTACGGGTGCGGAAGGTCACCCGGTCGCGCGCCGGGTCGCCCGAGAGCACGAAATGCCCGCTCGCCAGCGTCGCATGCCCGCACAGCGCGACTTCGACCGCTGGCGTGAACCACCGGAGCTCGAAATCGGCCTCGCCGCTCGCATCGGGCAGGAAGAAGGCGGTCTCGGCGAGGTTGTTCTCCTCGGC
>CBIFVW010000338.1:0-2407 GCA_966186155.1 uncultured Sphingomonas sp. | reverse complement strand
ATCGGGTACGCCCTGCTAGCCTCCCGCCAAACAGAGCGGGAGAGGAAAATGGCAGCCGAAGCGACCGTGCCCGATCAGGGCAAGGCGAGCCCCTACGCCTGGTACGTGCTCGGCCTGCTGGTGCTGGTCTATGTGCTCAATTTCGTCGACCGGCAGATCGTCTCGATCCTCGCCGACGACATCAAGCGCGACCTCCATCTCCAGGACCAGGAGATCGGCTTCCTCTACGGCACCGCCTTCGGGGTCTTCTACGCGCTGTTCGGCATCCCGCTCGGCCGCCTCGCCGACAGCTGGCACCGGGTGCGGCTGATGACGCTCGGCCTCGCGCTCTGGTCGACCATGACCGCGCTCTCGGGCTTCGCGCGCACCGGCGGGCAGCTCGCGGCGGCGCGCGTCGGCGTCGGCATCGGCGAGGCTACGGCGAGCCCCGCCGCCTATTCGCTGATCTCGGACTGGTTCCCCAAGAGGCTGCGCGCCACTGCGCTCGCCATCTATTCCTCGGGCATCTATATCGGCGGCGGCCTCTCGCTTTTCATCGGCGCGCTGATCGTCCAGAAGTGGAACCTCGCCTATCCGGGCGGCGGACCGCTGGGGCTGGTCGGCTGGCAGGCGGCGTTCCTCGCGGTCGGCCTGCCCGGACTCCTCGTCGCGGCCTGGGTGTTCACGCTGAAGGAGCCGCTGCGCGGCCAGTCCGAGGGACTGATCGCCCCGCCGCACCCGCACCCCTGGCGCAGCTTCCTCGACGAGCTGCTGACGATCATCCCGCCGTTCACGCTGATCGGCGCCGCCCGCGCCGGCATCCGCGCGCTGATGTGGAACCTCGTGGCGCTGCTCGTCACCGCGCTCGTGGTCACGCTCCTCGTCCATTTCGACGGCCCGCGCTCGATCTGGCAATGGGGCGCGGTCGGCATCGGCGCCTATGCCGTCGCCTCCTGGGCGATCGCCCTGAAGCGCCGCGACCCGCCGACCTTCGCGCTGATCGTCGGCAGCCCGGCATTCCTCTGCATCGTCGTCGGCTACGGCCTCAACGCCTTCATGGCCTATTCGATCGCCGCCTTCGCGCCGAGTTTCGTGCGCCGCACCTTCGACATCCCGCCCGAGCGGCTCGCCGAGGTCGGCTTCTGGATCGGCGCTCCGGCCGCGCTCGCGGGTTTCCTCGGCATCACGCTCGGCGGCCGCGTCGCCGATGCGCTGCGCGAGCGCAGCCCCGTCGGGCGCATCCACGTCATGCTGTTCGGCGCGCTCGCGCCGATCGTGCCGACGATCCTCGCCTTCACTGCGTCGAGTCCGGCGATGTTCTACGCGATGATCCCGACGGCCCAGTTCCTCACCTGCGGCGCGCTGGGCGCAGCCGCGGCGACGACGCAGGACCTGGTCCTCCCCCGCATGCGCGGCACCGCCACCGCGGCCTTCTTCATCGGCACGACGCTGATCGGCCTCGCGCTCGGCCCGTACATCGCCGGCCGCGTCTCGACGCTGACCGGCAGCCTGTCGACCGGGGTGCTCTCGCTCTTCGCGGTCCTGCCGCTCGCGCTCGCCTCGATCCTCGGCGCCTACCGGCTGCTCCCCGCCGCCGAAGCCGGCAAGCTCGACCGGGCGAGGGCCGCGGGGGAGCCGCTCTGAGCTACATCGCCTGGAACACCCCGCAGGCGATCCGCCCGCCCGAATTGCCCGAGGGATCGGTCTTGTAGTCGTCGGCATTGGCATGGACGACCAGCGACGCGCCGTCCTCGTCCATCAGCCCCGCATAGGTGCCGGCGGGCAGCGTGAAGATCGTGCGGTCGCGCCCGTCCTCGCCCACCGAGAGATTGGGCATGTCGCCGGCGTGCGGGCCCATCGGATTGTCCTTGCCGTGCTGGTGCTGGGTCGGGTTCCAGTGCGGCCCCGCGCTCGCGAAATCGGGGCCCTCGCACTTGCCGACGGCATGGACGTGCGTCCCGTGCACGCCCTTCGTCATGCCGTGCACCTCGACCATCACGCGGATCGCGCCGTCGATCTCCTCGGCCACCGCCTTGCCGACATCGGTGCCGTCGGCGGTCTTGAGGTCGGCCTGCGCCTTGAAGTGCCCGGCCATGTAGCGCGCCTCCTTCTCGGGGCTCGCGCACCCCGTCACTGCCAGCAATCCCGCCGCAACCACCATCCCGCGCATGACCCGATCCTCTTCGAACTGTTCCCGCTACGTAATGGCGCTGGACGCGCCGGGTTCCAAGGGGGGTGAGGACTGCTATTTCTTTCGTAACTTCAGCAAAGGTCGGAATTCATTGCCGCTGGCGGAGCACTCTAGTCCACAAGCTAGCCAATGGGTCCCCGCCTTCGCGACGACGACGAATGGGGCGGTGGAACGAGGGACAGGCGAAGCCCACGGTTCAGTCCTCCGCAAGCGCCGCTCCGCAATCCTACGCAAGGG
>CBIFVW010000337.1:0-2412 GCA_966186155.1 uncultured Sphingomonas sp. | reverse complement strand
GCGAGGATCGGCTCGGCCGCCTTGCCATATTCCCAGATCGCGGTCGCCGGGCGCTGGCCGTGGATGCGCAGTGTCGGCGTGAAGCTGTTGTACTGGAACCAGCGGACGAAGAGCTCCGGATAGTCCGGATAGTCCGGCGCCATCGCCGTCGCGCCGGCGGGATCGACCAGCACGGGCCGCTCGGCCTTTGGCCCGTGCGGCCACAGCCAGCCGCCGGTGTCGCTGCCCCAATAGGCGAGCCCGCTCGCAGTGAAGTTGAGCCCGGTCGGCACCTGGCGCCGGAGCGCCTCCCAGGTCGCGTGCACGTCCGACGACCAGAACAGGCAGCCGTTGCGCTGCGTGCCGAGATAGGCGGCGCGGCACAGGATCAGGTTGCGCTTGTCGGGCCGGTCGCGCGCCGATCCTTCGGCGACGCTGCTCGTGTGCACCAGCGGGTAGAGGTTGTGATAGCGATCGCCCGAGCCGATCGAATAGAAATAGCCGTCGGGCACGAGGTCGGGCTCGGTCTCGTCGAGCCAGAACCAGTCGAAGCCCTGGCTCGCGATGTTGTCGCGGATCCGGCTCCAGAACCATTCGCGCGCCTCGGCATTGGTGCTGTCGAGCAGCGCGCCGGCCCGGTCCGAGCGCACGGGCAGGCCGTCGACGGCATTGCCCGCGGCGTCCTTCAGCAGCCAGCCCTTCGACGCGAGCATGTCGAAATAGCGCGATTCGCGCTCGAAGCGCGGCCAGACGCTGATGATCGAATGCATCCCCCAGTCGTGGAGCTGCTTGTTCATGCCGGCGGGATCGGGGAAATATTGGCGGTCGATGTCGATCTGCCCCATCCGCGTCCAGTAGAACCAGTCGAGCACCATCACGTCGAGCGGGTAGTTGCGGCTGCGATAGCCCTCGGCGACGCGCATCAGCTCGTCGCGGCTCTCGTACCGCGCCTTGCTCTGGATGAGACCGAACGCGGCCTTGGGGGGCAGCGGCGTCTCGCCGGTCAGCCGGGCATAGCCGGCATAGATCGCGTCGCTGGTCTCGCCGGTGATGACGAAGAAGGAGACGCGCTCGCCGACCTGCGACTGGAATCGGGTCGCGTCGTGCAGGCCGGGGGACACGGTCGTCGCCGAGGGATTGTCCCAGACGATGCCATAGCCCTTGTTGGTGACGAGAAAGGGTACGCAGACCGTCTCGCCCGCGGGCGCGTCGTAATTGTGGCGGCAGTCGATCGTCCGGCCGCGCAGGTCGAGCATGCCCTCCTGGTTCTGCCCCAGGCCGTAATAATGGGTGTCGGGCGTGTCGGCGAAGCTCGCGCCGACGCGGAAGGTCTTCTCGCCGTTCACGGTCTGCGGCGCCATCTCCCAGCCGTTCAGCCGCGTGATCTCGCGTCCGTCGGCGGCGGTCAGGGCGATCGAGACCGGCGGGAGCGAGGGCGCGAAATAGCGCTCCATCATGCTCGGCGCCTTGGGCCAGGGCTGCGCCTTGACCGTCACGCCGAGCGCGGGGGAGGCGAAGACGTCACCCGACGCGTCGGTGCGGTGCGCCCACCCGGCGGCGTCGGGCTTGGCGCTGATGCCCTGGCCGGGACCCTTGTCGATCTCGTCCGGATCGAGTGCGATCGTCACATGGACGATGTTGGGTCCATAGGGCTCGATCGCGACGCGGGCGCCGTTCCGCTCGACGGTGCCGAGCGACTGGGCGCAGGCGGGGAATGCGGCCGCCAGCGCGGCGCCGGCCAGGAGGATGCGGCGAAAGCTCATGGATGTCCCTCTTTTTTCAGCGGATGGCGCGGTAGACGAGGTCGCGGAACACGACTTCGCCCTCGCCCGACGCGAAGATCCCCGGCCGCAGGCTCAGGAAGCCGTCGGCGACATTGTGATTGTAGCCCGAGACCTCGAACGAGCGCTCCTTGATCCAGCGAGCGCTTCCGGCGGGGCGGTAGTGGAAGGTCGCGACATTCTCGTCGTTGACCAGGCGGATCTGCATGCGCCTCGCCGACGCGGGGCCGCCCGGGGGCCAGCGTTCCTCCTGCCCGATGCGATAAGCGTGCAACTTGCCTTCGCCAAGGCCCAGGCCGCAGTACAACCGGTCGTTGTAGAAGAGCAGCAGTCCGCCCTCGGCGCCTTCGCCAACCTCCACATCAACGACTATTTGGTACGATCGGTCCCCCGCCACGAAGAGCAGCGGCGACGCGTCCGCCGGCCCCCTTCCCTGCCCCGCCAGCCGCAGCGTTCCTCCCGTTATTCTGGCCCTTTCCAGATAGTTGGGCCGCGGCGCGTAGAAGGAAAATTTGGTCCGGAGCCCCTCCTCGGCGAACCCGGCGGACAAGACCCCTGCAGCTCCCGCCTTGCGCGCAGCAAGGCCGCGGATCACGTCGAGCACTCCCGCGCGCGGGATCGCCAGCACCGCCGTGACACCTCCCTCCGGACG
>CBIFVW010000336.1:0-2429 GCA_966186155.1 uncultured Sphingomonas sp. | reverse complement strand
GCCGTGGATCCGGACGGATCGTTCGGCCTGGTTTCGGCGGCATGCTCCGCTCGCGCCGGCAAGGGCATGCGAGCTTTGCGTCGGTCGTCGAGGCTGGCCGTTTTCAGCTCCCGAAGGAGTTGCGGTTACCAGCCTCGGCGGCCCGCTTCGTCATCCGGCCGGGGGCCGAAATCGGAAGCCTTGCTGGATGCTTTCCCGGTCGATCCACCAGACCCGGACCACCGCTCGCGCGGCGCTCCGAACCGGCCTTTCGACCATCGGGCCGATCCTTCGACCGTGATCGCCGCTCGCGCGGGACCATTGTCCAGGGTTTCGTCCATCCAATCCGCTCCATCCGCCTCGAGCCTCGCTTGCGCGCCGCTCTCCGCTTCCGGGGCGAACCGTGCTCCGGCGTTCCTCGAAACCTCCGCGGCGCTTGGGCGGCACGGTGGTTCCGCAACTTCCGGGGCATCGCATCCCCGTCCCGTCCGCGATAGGGCTCCCGAAGGCGCCCGTACCACTTTCGGTCCGTGTAAGTGATTGATCCTGCTTTGGTTTCCCGCTGCCGAACCGTTCCGCTTACAGTCATGATGGTGTCACCGAACCCGAGTCGCGCAAAGTCGTAAATGGGGCTTTCGGCTTGTTGATACTGTGGATAACGGGGACAACTAGGAAATATTATTGCGCGGGGACCAGTCCGGCGGGGCGAGTTCGAACCCGGCGAACTCGAAGCCCGGCACGACGATGCAGCTCACCAGCGCCCATCCGTGCGGCGCCTCGGTCGATTGCCAGCGATTCGCCGGCACGAGGCACTGGGGCGCATAGCCGGCGGTCACGTCGCCGCCAAGCCGGGTCGTGCGCGGATCGGCATTTTCCGCGTCCGCCACCCGCACCTCGAGCGGATGGCCCGCATGCCAGAGCCACAGCTCGTCGGCGTCGACCCGGTGCCAATGCGAGCGCTGCCCGGCCTCGAGTAGGAAATGGATCGCAGTGCCGCCCGCGCGCGTTCCTTCGGCCACGGCCGCCCGCCAGGTCTCGCGGTACCAGCCGCCTTCGGGATGCGGCGCGAGCCCCAGTGCCGCGATGATCGCCCTTGCCTCGTCCAAATCCCGCCTCCTACACCTGCGATGAATGGAATGTAGTTTTCCGTTCATGCAACCCGCTTCGCATCGGGAACGTTACGCTCCCGGTTTGCCAGTGAAATGCACAGGAGTGAGACATGCGTAAACTTATGCTCGCGCTCGGCGCGATGTCGGTCGCCGTCCCGGCCGCGACCGTGATCCCGGCCGCCGCGGCCGCGCCTTATGTCAAGGCGGGCACCGGCGTCGCCAATTATTCGGAGCAGCGCCGCAAGCGCTACGCCTATCGCGAATGGCGCGGCCGCGACGGTCGCCGCTATTGCCGCAAGCCCGACGGCACGACCGGCCTGGTGGTCGGCGGCGTGGCGGGCGCGCTGGTCGGCCGCACGATCGACACGCGCGGCGACCGCACCGTCGGCACGCTGCTCGGCGCCGCCGCGGGCGCCGTCGCCGGCCGCGAGATCGAGCGCAGCGGCAAGCGCTGCCGCTGAGCAATAATTCCTCCCCCGGAGGGGGAGGGACCGCCGCCGAAGGCGGTGGTGGAGGGGTAGTTCTCCACGAGCGATCTTGCTTGCCGAAACTACCCCTCCACCAGCCTGCGGCTGGTCCCCCTCCCCCCTCCGGGGGAGGATTTGTTGAATGCGATCGGGCCTGGAGAGCAGGCTTTTAACCCTTGCGCGCTACAAGCGCGCGCCATGCTCCGCGTGCTCGTCCTCTCGACGCTCTTCCCCGATGCGTCGCGGCCCAATTTCGGCATCTTCGTCGAGCGCCAGACGCGCGCGCTGGCCGAGCGCGGCGATGTCGCGGTGCGCGTCGTCGCGCCGCGCGGGCTGCCGCCAGGCCCGCTCGCGCGGATCCCGCGCTACGCCGCCCTCGCTGCCTTGCCCGAGCACGAGCGATGGAACGGGCTCACCGTCGATCGCCCGCGATTCCACAACCTGCCCGCCACCGGCGGCCGCTTCCATGCGCGCGCGCTGGTCGCGGCGGCGACTCCGCTGCTCGCGCGGATCCGCGCGGAGTTTCCGTTCGACGTCATCGCCGCGGAGTTCTTCTTCCCCGACGGCATCGCCGCGGTCGAGCTCGGCCGTCGATTCGGCGTGCCCGTCTCGATCAAGGCGCGCGGATCGGACATTCATCGCTGGGGCCGGCGCAAGGGCATCGGCGCGCGGATCGTCGCCGCGGGCAATGCCGCCGACGGGCTGCTCGCGGTCAGCCTGGCGATGCGCGACGACATGATCGCGCTCGGCATGGACGGATCCCGGATCGAGGCGATCGCTACCGGCGTCGACCAGTCGCGCTTCGCCCCGCGCGACCGCGCCGCCGCCAAGGCCGAGCTCGGCGTCGCCGCGCCCCTGGTGCTCTCCGTGGGCG
>CBIFVW010000335.1:0-2440 GCA_966186155.1 uncultured Sphingomonas sp. | reverse complement strand
ACGCCCTACCGCTTCCGCCCCACCACCAGCCGCCCGACCAGCTTCTCGTCCTTGTCGTTGCCGAGCACTTCGATGTCGACCGCCTCCTCGCTCTCGTTCGGCCGTCCGAAGTTGCGGATCAGCCGGACGGTGACCACCGAGGGGCCGTTGGGATCGATCCGGTCGCCCGCATAGACGTCGGCGCGCACCGTGTAGGTGCCGGCCGGGGCGCGGCGGAGGAAATATTCCTCGGGTCCATAGCCGTTGGTCATGTCGTTCGAGAGGTGCCCGCCGATCGCGGTGCGCGGATTGTTGTAGATCGCGCGCTCGCCGTTCGGCTCGTCGACCCAGAGGTCGAGATCGGTGGCGTCGGTGGTCCAGTCGGCGACGACGCGGATGTCCGCGTCGAGCAGCGCGATCAGCCGGCGGTCGAGAACGGTGTCGCCGCCCAGCGCGCGCAGTTTCGGGATGAGTGCGTTGGCTTCCATCAGCGCGATCATCTCGATGCCGTCCCAGGCGTCGCTCCACGGCGTCAGTGCGACTTCGCCGAGCAGGGCGATCGCCCGCTCGAGATCGGCGCGGGCGTTGGCCGGCTGCTGCGCCGCGCGCCGGGCGAGCGCGAGCGCGAGGAAGCGCTTGGGCTGCGGCCGCGCGGGATCGAGCGCCATCTGCCGCACGCGCAGCTCGACGGCGCGGTCGAGCGCGCCATAGCGTTCGAGCCGGTCGGCGACGAGGCCGTAGGTGACTTCGTTGGCGACGGGCAGGTCGAGCGCCGAGAGCACCATCTCCGCCGCATCGCCCACACGGCCGTGGTGCCGCAGCCACTCGGCGGTGTCGAGATAGAAGGCGGGCAGGCCGCCGTGCAGCTTCTCCTGCTCGACGAACAGCGCGTCGAACCGCGCCGGCGCGGCATCGAACGCCCTGAGATAGGGGCGGTCGGGCTGCCAGGCGTCGATCTCGATGCGCGCGCCTTCCTCGTGTCGCGAGGCGGTCACGACGACCTCCGCGGCCTCCGCCGCCGACGCCCGCTGGAGCGGCTGCGCCTGGCCGTCGGGCACGGGTTCGGGCGTCGGCGTCGGTTCCGGCGCGACGGCGGGCGAGTACATGACGGGCGCTTCACTACGCTCGCGCTTCGGGCGCGCGCGCGGATCGAAGCGCTGCTTCCACCACGCGACCTGCTCGGCCCACATCCCGGCCACGCGGTCGAGCCGCTCGCGTTTCTCCTCCGCCTTCCCCGCATCGGCCTCCTTGCGCGCCGCGCGATATGCGGCGAGGTCCGCATCGGGATAGCCGGCGGGCGGATCGATCTCGGCCGCCACATAATCCTCGGGTGTCTCGAGCACGAGGAAGGACAGGCTCGGGCTCGCCAGTCCGTAGCGGCGGCTGAGCGCGACATAGTCGGCGCGGCGCTCGCTGCCGCCGAGCGTCGCCAGCGCGTCCGCGGCGAGCAGCACGCCCTCGCCGTCGAACGCGGCCGCCTCGGGCAGGCTTCGCCGCACTTCGCTGCCGCCGACGACCACGCGCACACCGCCGCTCTCCGGTGCCCGCGCGGTGACGAGCCACATGCCGACGCTGCTCTCGATCGGCACGAACGGCAGCCGCCGCCCCTGCTCGTCGAGCACCGCGGTCACCGCGGGCGCGACATTGACCAGGGCGCGCTGCACCGCGCCGACATCGTCGCCCAGCCGCCAGGCGCGGCCGCCATGGCCGGCGGCGAGGTGGCGCAGCCAGGCGAGGTCCGCGGTCTTCGCGGCAGTGACCGCATCGACCCGGCACGGCAGCGCGACCGCGACGTCGCGGTCGATCGCAGGCTTGCCGTCGGAGAAGAGCAGGCAGCGATCGGCGGAGACGAGGTCGCCCGCGAGCGGGGCGAAGCTGGTGGCGCCGCGATAGCGGACACCGCGCAGCATCGCGATCGCAGCCTCGGCATTCGCGGCGACGCGCCGTTCCGTGCCGCTCGAATTGAAGGTGACGACTTCGATCCGGCCCGGCCGCAGCGCGAGCAGGGTGCGGCGCAGCAGCTCGAGCTCGTCCTTGTGCTCGCCGAGCCGCGAGCGCGAACGGTCCCAATAGACACGGACGCGCTCGCCGGTCCGCACCGTGGCGCCCGCCGCCATCGTCCCCGAAAGCTGGACGAACCCTTCGCCCAGGGCGTTGCGGCTGACCAGGGCATCGGGCAGCGCCGGTCGGCCGACGATCAGCGGCCCGTTGAGCGCGCGCTTGCCTTCCTCGCGCGCGACGAAGCCGTCGCCCTCGCGCTCCATCGCGATCGGCTCGCGGCCGGGCCAGGTGAGGCTCGGCGCCGCCCGCACCCCGCCGGCGCGCACGCTGATCGACCAGCCGTTCCTGGGCGCCGCGACGTCGAGGGGCAGGACATAGACGTCTTCCCCGCGATGCGAATTGAACAACGGCGCGACGTAGCGCACCCGGATCGTGCGCGTGCCGCCCGGCAGGATCGGGA
>CBIFVW010000334.1:0-2453 GCA_966186155.1 uncultured Sphingomonas sp. | reverse complement strand
TCGGCGCGCTCGATGACGATGCCGGTCACCGCATCGGTGCCGGTGAAGCGGATGCGGGTGCGCGGATCGAGCTCGAGCGCGAACAGGTCGGGTCCGACCGGCACGAGCGCCGATTTGGGCCCACCGTCGCGCCGCCAGGTGAGCGCGCCGTTCTCGACGGCCACGGTGCGCGGACCATAGCGGCCGGCATAGCGGTCGAGCGGAAGCCGCGGGGCCACCGGCGTCACGCGCGCGCCGTGAAGCGCGGCCGCCCATTCGAGCTCGGTTCGAGCCGGGCCGGCGGCCTTGTCCATCAGCGCGAGCGCCGCAGCCTGCTGCGCCCGGTCGAGCGCCTGGTCGACGGGCACGGCGATCGCGGGTGCGACTCCCTTGCCTTCCCAATTGCCGCCGCCGGGGAGCTCGGGGTAGCCGACCGACACGCTGATCAGGAACCCGCCCGGCACCGGGAAATGCGCGTTGCGGTTGGCGGCGCCCGCCGTGGTCTCGCCCACCAGCGTGCCGAAGCCGAGCCGCGCGACATGCGAGGTGAACTCCTCCGCGGCCGATGCCGAGCGCCCGCTGGTGAGCACGTAGAGCGGCATGCGGATCTGTCCGCCTGGCACCGCCTCGCTCACCGATCGGTCCGGCGGCGCGTTCTCGTTGTGGAAGGTCACGAGCAGCGTGTTCTCGGGCACGAAATAGCTGGTCATGCGCCGCACCGCCTCCGGGCTGCCCCCGCCATTGCCGCGCAGGTCGATGATCGCCGCGTCGCCGTCGCGCAGGAAGGCCATGGCGGCGTCGATCGCGGCGGCGCTCTCGGGCCCGGTCCAGCCGAAGCCGTCATATTTCACGTAGCGGATGTTGCCGGGCAGCACGCGCATCTCCGAGACACCGTGATTCTGCCGGCGCATCAGTGCCTTGAAGAAGGCGCTGTCGTCGATCTCGTCGCCCTGGACGCCGCGCTTGGCGACTTCGGCGGACGCGGCGGGATCGTACATGAGCCCGAGATGCTTGTCGTGCGCGACGGCGTAGAGATCCTCGTCCACGCGGCGCATCAGCTCCTGCACGTCCGCCACCTCGTAGCGGCCCGACTTCAGCCCCTTCGCCAGCGCGGCGTCGAGTGCGGCGCGCTTGTCCGCGACGACATAATGCTCGGCGATCGCCTTGCGTACGGCTGCGATGACCTCGGCCCGGTCGATCGCGGGCGCGGCGGCGGGTGCCTGCTGCGCCGCCGCCGTCACGCCGCTCGCCGAGATGATCGCCATGGCCGCCGCCACCACCAATATCCGCATCATCATCCTCGTGTGTTAATGAACTAACACTCTATGGCGCGGCCGCGCGGCTTCGCGGAGGCAAATTGGGATGTCGATTTGCCAGAATCTGGCATAGATGCGGGCGATGGTGACCGATGATCTCGATCTGCGCATCCTGGAGCTTCTCCAGCAGGACGCATTGATGACCGCGGACGCGCTCGCGGCACGGCTGCCGCTGTCCCCGTCCGCCATCGCACGACGCATCCGGCGGATGCGTGCAGATGGCACCATCGCCGCCGACATGGCGGTCGTCTCCGAAGAGGTCGGGCCGTTCCTGTCGGCGCTCGTCCAGGTCCAGCTCGATCGGCATTCGCTCGACGCGCTGCAGGCCTTTCATCGCCGGCTTGCGGCGAGCCCGCACGTTCAGCTGCAGCTGGAAGTCACCGGCGCGTTCGACGTCGCACTGCTCGTCACCGCGCGCGACATGGATTCGTTCAACGCTCTGGTCGATTCGCTGCTCGGCCGCGATCCGGTGGTGCGGCGCTACGAATCGAGCTTCGTGAAGCGCCGCCGCAAGTTCACCACCGCGCTGCCCTTGGGCGAATTGCGCGGCTCCTGAACCAAGCAAAAGGGCCGGACGTTTCCGCCCGGCCCCTTCGATTTCGCTGGCGCCAGCCTCAGCTCGCGGGCTGGAGGTTCACCGCAGCATATTTGCCGCGACGGTCGACCTCGAGCTCGAACTCGAGCCGGTCGCCCTCGTTGAGCGTCGGCATGCCGGCGCGCTCGACCGCGGAGATGTGCACGAACGCATCGGGCTGGCCGTCGTCGCGCTGGATGAAGCCGAAGCCCTTCATCGCGTTGAAGAACTTGACCGTGCCGGTCGCCTTCTCGCCGGTCAGCTGACGCTGCGGGCCACCGCCGCGCTCGCCGCCGAAGCCGCCACCGCCGCCGCGGTCCTCACGCGGGGCGCGTTCCTGGACGGGGAGCGGCTCGCCTTCGATCTTGAGCTCGGTCGCCGAGATGCGTCCGCCGCGATCGACGAGAGTGAAACCGAGCGGCTGGCCCTCGGCCAGGCCGGTGAGGCCCGCCTGCTCGACAGCCGAGATGTGCACGAACACGTCCTCGCCGCCATCGTCACGGACGATGAAGCCGAAGCCCTTCTGGCCGTTGAAGAACTTGACCACGCCGGTCGCCTCGCCCACGACCTGCGGGGGCATGCGG
>CBIFVW010000333.1:0-2471 GCA_966186155.1 uncultured Sphingomonas sp. | reverse complement strand
CAGGCCTTCACCGGCTTTTCCGACGACATCGTCGTGATCGTCGGCTCGGCGCTGGTGCTGTCGGGCGCGGTGCAGCGCTCGGGTGTGATCGAGCGGGCGATGCTGGTGCTCCAGCGCCGGATCACGCATGTCCGTTCGCAGCTCACGTTGCTCTGCGCCTCGGTCGGCTTCGCATCGGCGCTGGTCAAGAATATCGGGGCGCTGGCGATGCTGATGCCGGTGGCGTTCCAGATGGCCAAGCGCGCCAACATCTCGCCCGCCGCCTATCTGATGCCGATGTCCTTCGCCTCGCTGCTCGGCGGGCTCATCACGCTGATCGGCACGTCGCCCAACATCATCGTCAGCCGCGTGCGCGAGGAGATGACCGGCGAGCCTTTCGGCATGTTCGACTATGCGCCGGTGGGGCTGGGGCTCACCGTGACGGGGTTGATATTCCTGCGCTTCGGCTATCGCCTGCTCCCGCGCAACCGGCGCGCGGCGCCCACGCTGGGCGAGGCGATCGACATCCAGGACTATGTCACCGAGGCCGAGGTGCCCGCCGGCTCGCCCGCGGTCGACGAGACGGTGGCGGCCTTCCGCGAGCGGCACGACAATGAAGTCACCGTCACTGCGATCCTGCGTGCCGGCATCCGCTCGACGCCCTTCCCCGACACGACGCTGATGCCGGAGGACGTGCTGATCCTCGCCGGCGCGCCCGACAGCCTCGAACGCGTGATCGCGAGCGACCGGCTCGAGCTCGAGGGCGCGCATCGCGCGGCGCCGCAGAGCGGCGAGACCGGGGTGATCGAAGCGGTGATCGGCACCGACAGTCCGCTGATCGGCCGCACCGCCGGGCGGCTCGGGCTGCACGAGCGCTTCGGCGTCAACCTGATCGCGGTGTCGCGCCAGGGCGAGCGGCTCGCGAGCCGATTGGGGGAGATCATGCTCGAGGCAGGCGACGTGATCGTGCTGCAGGGCCCGCTCGACCTCCTGTTCGAGCGGCTCTCCGAACTCGGCTGCCTGCCGCTCGCCGAGCGCGAGCTGCGGCTCGGCAATGCGCGCAAGGGGCTGCTGCCGATCGTGATCCTCGGCGTGGCGATGCTCGCGACGGCGCTCGGCTATGTGCCGGTGGCGGTGGCGTTCTTCGCGGCGGCGGGGCTGACCATCCTCTCGGGCGCGCTGCCGGTGCGCGAGGCCTATGGCCATATCGAATGGCCGATCCTGGTGATGCTCGGCGCGCTGATCCCGGTCTCGGATTCGCTCCGCACCACCGGCGCGAGCGAGCTGATCGGCGACTGGCTCGGCCATCTCGCAGCACAGCTGCCGCCCTGGGGAGCGGTGGCGCTGATCCTCGCCGCGGCGATGGCGGTGACGCCCTTCCTCAACAACGCCGCGACCGTGCTGGTGATGGCGCCGATCGCCGCGACCTTCGCGGGCGAGCTCGGCTATCGGCCCGAGGCGTTCCTGATGGCGACCGCGGTGGGCGCGGGCTGCGACTTCCTCACGCCGATCGGTCACCAGTGCAACACGCTTGTAATGGGTCCAGGGGGTTACAGGTTCGGCGACTATGCGCGGCTGGGCGCGCCGCTTTCGCTGCTGGTGTTGTTGATCGGGACGCCGCTGATCCTATCTGTCTGGCCGGTGCGCTGACGAAAGGCGGCCCATGGCGCGAACGGCGAGGATCGAGCGGACCGGTGGCCCCGAGGTGATCCAGTGGATCGACGTCGACCTGCCGCTGCCCGGGCCGGGCGAGGTCCGGATGCGCAACACCGCCGTCGGGCTGAATTTCATCGACACCTATTTCCGCTCGGGCCTCTACCCGACGCCGCTGCCGAGCGGACTCGGCGGCGAGGCGGCCGGCGTCGTCGAGGCGGTAGGCGAGGGCGTCGACGATTTCGCGCCGGGCGACCGGGTCGCGACCTTCGGGCCGGGCCTCGGCGCCTATGCGACCGCGCGCAACGTCCCCGCGAAGATCCTGTTCGCGCTGCCCGACGATATCGACGACGAGACCGCGGCGGCGGCGCTGCTCAAGGGCGGCACCGCCGAATATCTGATCGAGCGCTGCGCCGGCGTGCAGCCGGGCTGGACGGTGCTCGTCCATGCCGCGGCGGGCGGCGTCGGCCTGCTCGCGGTGCGCTGGCTCAAGGCGATCGGGGCGACCGTGATCGGCACGGTCGGCCACCGCGACAAGGCCCCGCTCGCGAAGGAGGCCGGTGCGGATCACGTGCTGCTCTCGCGCGAGGAGGACGTGGCCGCGCGAGTACGCGAGATCACCGGCGGCGCGGGAGTCGAGGTGGTGCTCGACGGCGTCGGCAGGGTGACCTGGCAGGCGTCGCTCGGTTCAGCGAAGCGGCGTGGGCTGATCGTCAGCTACGGCAATGCGAGCGGGCCGGTGGAGGGCGTCAACCTGGGCGAGCTTTCGCGCGCGGGATCGCTCTACGTCTCCCGACCGACGATGTTCGACTATTACGCCACGCCCGAGGAGCGCGCGG
>CBIFVW010000332.1:0-2502 GCA_966186155.1 uncultured Sphingomonas sp. | reverse complement strand
TTCGGCGGCGGTCCCCCTCCCCCTCCGGGGGAGGAATTGAGATCGCCGAGGAGGGGAAGATCGTGGGAGTCTACGTGACGCGGAACCCGGAGAAGCTCGGGCATCTGGGGGCGGTGCATTGAGGTTCGCCGGGAAGTGTAGATTTACCGTCGCTTTTGGCATATGATGAGGCATATGCAAGGAGTGCGGCAATGAACATCGAGCGCCATGTCAGGCTATTCCGCAATGGGCGCAGCCAGGCCGTCCGAATACCGCGGGAGTTTGAGTTGCCCGGGGCGGACGCCATCATGCGCAAGGAAGGCGACAAGCTCATCATCGAGGCTGCGCCGCCGAGGTCGCTTCTGGCGCTTCTGGCGACGCTGGAACCGATCGAGGAAGATTTCGCAGCGATCCAAGATCTGCCGGCCGAGGCAGTCGATCTCTGATGCGCTATTTGCTCGATACCAACATCCTTTCGGATCTCATTCGCAATCCGCAGGGTCGAATAGCGGCGCGGATCGCCGATGTCGGGGAGGCATCGGTTTGTACCAGCGTTATCGTCGCAGCCGAGCTGCGCTTCGGTGCAGCCAAGCGTCAGTCGAGGCGTTTGACAACGCAGTTGGAACTTGTCCTGGACACGCTCGAAGTGCTGCCGTTCGAAGCGCCGGCCGACGCTGCCTATGGCGAGTTGCGCGCGCGGCTCGAATCCGCTGGAACACCCATTGGCGCGAACGATATGCTGATCGCCGCGCATGGCGCTTCGCTCGGCTGCACGATCGTTACCGATAACGAACGCGAATTTTCGCGGATCGACGGGCTCGCACTCGAAAACTGGCTTCGCCCGGATTGACGCATCATTCCAATCTGGACGCGCCAGGCGTCCGGGGGCGGTGCATAGAGGCGCCTCGTCATCCCGGCGAAAGTCGGGACCCAGGGGCACGAGCGGCATGGCAGAGAAACCCTGGGTCCCGGCTTTCGCCGGGATGACGGCCGAAGGTACGCGTCTCCGCTCGTCGAGGAAACCCGGACGTAGATTCCGCCCGCAAAGCCCGCTAATCCCCGCGCGTGCCTGCCTTGCATGCCTTCGCCAATCCCGCGCGCTTCCTGAAGATCGCGCGGCCGCTGACGCCGATCCTGTTCTGGGCGGGCGTCGCGCTGGCCGCGTTCGGCTGCTGGGCGGGGCTGACGCTGACGCCGCCCGACTATCTCCAGAAGGAAAGCGTGCGCATCCTCTACATCCATGTGCCGACCGCCTGGCTGGGCATGGGCGGCTGGACCGGGCTCGCGGCGGCCTGCCTCGCCTATCTGATCTGGCGGCACCCGCTGGCGAGCGTCGCCGCGCGCGCGATCGCGCCGGCGGGGGCGATGTTCGCCGCGCTGTGCCTGATCACCGGATCGATCTGGGGGCGGCCGACCTGGGGCACCTGGTGGGAATGGGACGGGCGGCTGACCAGCATGCTGCTGCTCTTCTTCGTCTATGTCGCCTGGATCGCACTCGCCCGCGCCGATGCCGAGCGCGGCGGGGACGGGCGCGTGCCGGCGCTGTTCGGCGTGGCGGGGACGGTGCTGCTGCCGATCATCCGCTATTCTGTGGTGTGGTGGAACACGCTGCACCAGGGGCAGAGCATCGGCCTCACCAGCAGCTCGATCGACAAGTCGATGCTCTGGCCGCTGTTCCTGACCTTGCCCGGCTTCACCCTGATCTTCGCGGGCGTGGTGCTGATGCGGATGCGCGCGCTGCTGGCGACGCAGAAGGTCGAGGCGCGGCTCCGGCGGATGGCGACGGCATGAACCATTGGGCGTTCATCACCGCGGCCTATGCCGTGACGCTGATCGGCACCGGCGGGCTCGCGCTGACGAGCTGGCTCGGCATGCGCAAGGCCGAAGCGGCGGCGGACTCGCTCAGGGGGCGCGAATGAAGCCCAAGCATCAGCGGCTCGTGCTCGCCCTGCTCGCGCTCGCGGCGGTGGGCGGCGCCTCGGGGCTCGCGCTCTCGGCGCTCAAGGACCAGGCCGCCTTCTTCTACGCGCCGGGAGACGTCGCGGGTAAACCCTTGCCGCTGGACAAGAATGTCCGGCTCGGCGGGATGGTGGAGAAGGGATCGATCCAGCGCGCGGCCGACGGCGTGTCGGTGCGCTTCGTCGTCACCGACGGCAAGGCGCGCGTGCCGGTGGCGTTCAGGGGCGTGACCCCGGACCTGTTCAAGGAGGATTCGGGCGTGGTCGCCGAAGGGCGGTTCCGCCCCGACGGCAGCTTCGCCGCGGACAACCTGCTGGCCAAGCACGACGAGCGCTACATGCCGCCGCAGATGGCCGGCAACCAGCACGTCACGAAGTCGCTCGAGCAATGATCGCCGAGGCAGGGCTTGCGGCCTTGTGGCTCGCGACGGGGTTCGCGCTCGTCCAGCTGCTGCTCGCCTGGGGTGGGGCCAAGGGCGCGGACAAGGCCGGCGGGCCGATGGTGATGACGGCGCTGCGCCGCGTCGCGATCGTGCAGGGGCTGCTCGCGCTCGCCGCTTTCGGG
>CBIFVW010000331.1:0-2508 GCA_966186155.1 uncultured Sphingomonas sp. | reverse complement strand
CGCGCCCGCCCTTGCGCTTGGGCGCCTTCTCATACTCCCAGCTGTTGAAATACTGCCCGGGCGGGACGACCACCACGTCGCTCCAGCCCGCCGCCAGATAGCCGGCACGGCGCGCGTCGATGGCGGCATTCTGCTGAATCCAGAACGCATCGGGGTCCGCGAACCACTTGTCCTCACCGAACAGGTCGGCGACGGTGGCGAGGCCGCTCGCCTCGACATCGAACAGCGCGTGCGCGGCCGGGATCGACTGCCCGCCGAACAGCCATGCCTTCAATTGATGGCCGGTCGGGCAACAGGCCTCGGGATCGTCGCGGAGCGCGAGCCATGCCTGCTGCCGGCGCTTGCTCGCCATGGTCAGGTGGCGGACGGTCGCGGCGTCGATCTTCCCGCGCCGGTAGAGGTCGCGGATGCGCGGCAGCAGGTTGCCGAGCGCGAGCACGCGCCGCACGGTGAGATCGGGCAGGCCGAAGGTCGCGGCGATGTCCTCGACCGTCTTGCCCTGCTTCACCAGCGCCACGAAGCTCTCCCATTGCGACACCTCGTCGGGGTCGAGCCGCGCCATGTTCTCGATCATCGACGCCTCGATCGCGGCGGCGTCGTCGCCCGCGTCGAGGATGCCGCAGGGCAGCAGCGCGTCGTCATCGGCCTCGCCTGCGGCGCGGCGCTCGTCGGCGACGGCGAGGGTGGCATGGTAGCGGCGGCTGCCCGCGACGATGCCGAACCGGCCCGCTTCGTCCTTGGCGGGCCGCACCAGCAGCGGCTGGATCACGCCGCGCGCGCGGATGGTCGGCAGGATGTCCGACACGTCGGGCGCCTTCCTGCCGTGCCGCATGTTCGCCTTGTCGACGAACAGCTTGTCGATGGGGATGAAGTCGAGTTTCATGGGAATGCTCCTTGTGAGCGCCGGTCCCGTTTGCTTGCGAAGAGGTGACGGGACCGGCTCGGTCGGCGGCGGACGGCCGCCACGTCATCCGGCTTCCCGACAGGGCGGAGCGCCCGCGCCGGGGTCCGGAAGCCCGGTCAGCGCGCGTCGCGGCGGAGGATGGTCTCGGCGCCCATGATCGACCCGGCGGCCCGCGCCGCGTCGGCCCATCGCGACAGGCGATGCTGGGTCGAGAAATGCAGGTCGCGCTCGATGGTGAGGCCGAAGGGCAGCCGCACGCCCGCGATCTCGGCAAGGCTGAAGCTGCCAAGCTCGGGGCAGCCGAAGCCAAGGTCGGCAAGGCCGAACAGCGTGTCGCCATCGGCGTCGAGCTCGGTCGCGAGCCAGGTCGCGGCGCCGCAGGGGTTGAAGAACTTGACCGCCGGCACGGGATCGTGACCCGGCTGACAAGCGTCCTCGGCATTGGCGCGCAGCACCGCGCGCAGCCTCTCGGTAAGCAGGTCCATCATCGCCTCCTTCCCGCCCCGAAAACCCCATGGCCTTCCCGGCGAGCGGGGATGGGCGGCGAAGCGGCCGGAAAGGCCCGCACCGGCGGCGGGCCGCACCCAAGCCGGGACCTCGTCGCGCTCGCGCGACGGGGTGGCGCAGGGCCGCAAGGCACTGGAGGAGCCGGAACGGCTTGCGGACCGACGCAGCGGGCCTAGCAGGGCGCGCCGGCCAGACCCGCTCGACCGGGACAGGCCACCAGCAGCGCCGCCGCACCGCTCGGGGTGCGGCGTCCGCGCATCCGGCGCCGCCAGGCGCCGGCGTGCCAGCGATCGTCACCGACAGGCCGGGACGGGAACCGGCCCGGCGCCGCGGCGGCGAAGCCGTAGCGGCGTAGAGCGCGGTCGCGCAGCGCCCGGGCGATGCCCGCCGCTCCGCCGGGAGCGGCAACCGGAACGCACTCTTGCAAGCGCCGGCCGGCGCGGCGGCGTGCGCGCGGGCCTGTGGGCCAGCCGCCGCCGTGCCCCCCGGCAGCCGAGCAAGCGTGCCCGCGGGGCACGGCAAGGCGCGCGGACCCCGGCGGCTGCACGGCAGTCCGGCGGTGTACGCCCGATTGTCCCCGCGTCCGCCCGCATCGCCGGCGCGGTGCGAGGCACCGTACTCTCGCCCGATCGCGCAACCGCCCTCCGGAAAGCGATGGCAGGCCCGAGCGCAGCGACCCCGATCGTCTGTCCCTCAGGCGCCCAGCAGGTCGCGCCAGCCGCCCGCCGTCATGCGCTGCGCCTCCGCCACCCGGCGACGGACGCGCGAGAGCATGAACTCCGAGCCGGCCCGCCATTCGGCGCGGACCCGCGCCTCGCCGAACAGGGCACAGGCGATCTCGCGATAGGAAGCGCCGTCGGCGAGCGCGTCGGCGACGCGCAGCGCCTCGAGGCGGCGGGGCAGGCCGGCCATCGACGGAAACAGCGCGCGGACGAAGCGGCGCCGCTCCCACAAGGCGCGCAGGCGGCGGGCGGCGAGCAGGCGCGGCTCGAGCCCGGCGAAGCCCGAGAGCAGATAGTGCAGCCGCACATGCCCGCCGGCGAGCGTGCCCTCGACCACGTCGATCCGGATGCGGCGCCAGCCGTCCGACAGCGCGA
>CBIFVW010000330.1:0-2636 GCA_966186155.1 uncultured Sphingomonas sp. | reverse complement strand
CTCGTGGCCGAACAATTCGGATTCGAGGATGTCGGGCGCCACGCCCGCGCATTCGGCGGCGATCATCGGCCCGGCGCGGTTCGACGCGTCGTGGATCGCGCGCGCCAGCATCTCCTTGCCGCTGCCCTTCTCGCCGGTGACGAGCACCGGCGCGCCGCTCGGCGCGATCGCTGCGGCGAGGGCGAGCGCGCGTTCGAGCGCGGGGTGGCCGCCGATGCGGACCGGCGCCTTGCGCTCGACCACCGAGGCGATCGCCGCGGCGATCAGCTCGCGCTGCGGGGGAAGGGGGACATAGTCGCGGGCGCCCGCGCGGATCGCCGCGACCGCGCGCTCCGCGGGTGCGTCGATCCCGCAGGCGAGCACCGGCACGGTGAAGCGCTCGACGCGCACGTCGTGCAGGAAGCCGCGGACATTGGCGCCGACGTCGATCATCACCAGGTCGGCGCCCTCGGCGCGCAGCGCGCCCAGCGCCTGCTCGGTCGTGTCGGCCATCGCCACCTCGGCCCCGGCGCCGCGCGCCAGCTCGGCGGCGAGGCGCAGCTCGGTCCCCGGCGCACCGACCAGCAGCATGCGGATCGTTCCCGGCATCAGCGGTCGGTCCGCACGATCTCGGTGAGCGTCACGCCCAGCGCATTGTCGATCAGCACGACCTCGCCGCGCGCGATCAGCCGGTCGTTGACGAAGATGTCCACCGGCTCGCCGACCCGGCGGTCGAGCTCGACCACGGTGCCCGAGCCCAGATGGAGCAGCTCGCCGATCGGCATGCGGGCGCGGCCGAGCACGGCCTGCACCTTCACCGGCACGTCGTGCACGGCCTCGAGCGCCTCCGCCCCGCCGATGCCGAGATCGGCGCCGGGAAGCGATTCGAAATCCTCGAGAACCGGACCGGCGGGCTCGGCCGGGGCATCCGTGGGGATGATGTCGTGCGGTTCAGGTTCCATGGGGCGTGTCCTATGCATTCATCCACTGGCGGATCACCGAGGCCGCCTCGGGCGGGCTCGCGCTGATCGCATCGCCGATGCGCCGGAGCGCGGAGAGCTTGATGCGGCCGTCGACCTGGGCGAGCGCGATCTCCTGATCGAGCAGCGGCTGGTCGCCTGCCTGCAGCGATTCGAGCTGCTGCTGGGCCGCCTCGTCGCCATCGGCGGCGCGTTCGGCGAGCGCGAGCATCTCGGGCGACTGGGGGGTGAGCTGCGCGGGCGCCTCGTCACCGGCGGCGACGGGAAGCCCCGGCACGACCTTGGGCTTGAGCATGCGCAGCGCGATCAGGCCCACCACGCCGATCACCACGAGCTGGAGCAGGCTCCAGATCCGGTCCATCGGCAGGTTGGAGAAGATACCGCTCGACTGGTCGGCCAGGCTGTCGTCGCCGCTGAACTTCATGCTCTCGACGACGACGCTGTCGCCGCGCTCGGTGTCGGCGCCGACCGCGTTCTCGACGAGGCGCTGCAGCCGGTCGATCTGCGCCTGGGGCAGGCCCTTCTCGCCGCCGTCGACCATCACCGCGACCGACAGGCGCGTGACCTTGCCCGGCGCGCGGACGGTGAGGGTGCGCGTCGCGCTGTTCTCGTAGCTGGTGTCCTCGGACGTCTGGTTGCTCGCCGACTGGCGGCTGGTGCCGAGGCCCGCGGCCGGCTGGGCCTGGGTCTCGGGAAGCTGGTTGCCGACCGAGGTGGTCTGCGGCCCCGCATCGTTCTCGCGGTTCTGGTCGCCGGTCTCGACGCTCACCTGGCGCGAGATCACCTGCTTGTCGGGGTCGTAGACGGTGGCTTCTTCGCGGGTCTGGTCGCGATCGATCTGGGCCGAGACCTCGGCACGGACCTTGCCCTGGCCGACGATCGGCTCGAGCAGCGATTCGATCTCGGAGCGCAGCTTGGCCTCGACCGCCTGCTGGCGCTCGTCGGCATCGCCCGCGCCGGCCGAGCCGGGATCGCCCGCCCGCGCCAGCAGCGCGCCGGTCTGGTCGACGACCGAAACGGCGTCGGGGGAAAGCTCGGGAACCGAGGAAGCGACTAGGTATCGGATCGACGCGATCGATTCGGAGGAGAGGCGGCCCTTGGTCTTGACCGTCACCGCCGCGGTCGCCTTGCGGCTCTCGTTGGCGAACATCGCGCGCTCGGGCATCACGATGTGCACGCGCGCGGCGCTGACGTCCTGGATCGTCTGGATCGACTTGGAGAGCTCGCCCTCGACCGCGCGGGTCTCGTTCATCTTGGCGCGGCTGGCGGAGACGCCGAAGGGTTGCTCCTGGTCGAGCACCTCATAGCCGATCTTGCCGCCGAGCTTCTCGCCGGCCAGGCTCATGCGGAGCTCGGCGAGCTTGTCCTGCGGCGCCATGACCGAAGTGCCGTCGGCCGAGAGCTGATAGGGGACGTTCTGCCCCTTGAGCTTCTCGGTGATCGCCGCGGCGGCGGAAGGGTCGAGGTCGGTGAACAGGAACCCCATTTGCGGGTTCGAGCCGCGTGTCGCGACGAAGGCGAGCACCGCAAGCAGCATGGCCGCCACGCCGCCCATCAGCATCAGCCGCTTCGGGCCCAGTTGGGCCACCAGTTTCTTGATCGCTTCCAAAGCCGCCCCGTCGAATGGAACTGAGCGGGGCGGATGTGCCCCTCAGGTTCATTATAGAGGGGCGGGGA
>CBIFVW010000329.1:0-2686 GCA_966186155.1 uncultured Sphingomonas sp. | reverse complement strand
CGGCGCGACCGCTGAGGCGGGAGCGGGCGCGGGAGCGGGCACGGCTGTCGACGCCGGCGGCTGCTGGATCTGCGCCGCGTCCAGCGGAGGGCCCACGACGCCGGATTGCTTGCGGCTCGCGGCCGAGGAGGGCGGCGGTTCCTGCGTCTGGGCGATGGCCGCCGCGGCGACGACGGTCACCGACGCCGTGATGAGGGCGATGCGGAGGTGTTTCATGGCCGTATCCCTTCGACTTTTCGTTCGCGGGTCGGAACACGGGCAATCGGCGGGCCCGGCCCGGCGGTGGACGAGGGCGGGATCGGCGCATGGAGGCGCGAGGACGCGCTTGAACGCGCTCGGATGCGCATGGACAGGGGCGATATGCGTGATCGACTGCCGCTGGGGCGTCGCGGGAGGCTGGTACCCTGGCGCGAGCGACTCGCCGTTGAGACCCGCACGACTGAAAGAGGAGGCCGCCGTGAAGACCATCGACGAGATGTTGAACCTCGACCTGATCACGCTGGAACAGCATCAGGAAATCGATGCCTGGATCGCCCGCTCCGACACGCCGGAGGAGATCCTGGCGATGCCCGCCGCGCTCTGGCAGGCGGTCGAGCGCGCCAGCGAGGTCATGGGCGTGGACGCCGACCTGCTGCGCCCGCCCGCCCTGGATGCCGGCGGTCACGCTGTCGACTGACGCCACATTTGCCGCACAAGTGCCACCCATCCGGGTGGTCCGAGGCGCCCAAGCCCCCTGGGCGCGACTACAGTCCCGGCCATCAGCATCGAGGTTGGGACATGAGGATCTCTTATCTGGTCGGCGCCGCGGTGCTGACGTGCACGGCGGCGTGGAATGCGGGCATCGGCTGGTCGCTGCCCTCGACGCTGTTCGAGGAGGCCCTCGGACACTACCTCGGCTCGCTGGTGCTCCTGGCCGGCGGCGCGATGCTCGTCTGGCGCGGCTTGGCGCCCCTTGAGCTTCAACCGCGGACGGATGCGGTGGACGCCCCTCAGCCGACCGGCAACGCGCCGCTGCGCTGAGCCGCGCGCGACGCGTGTAAACTCCCGCCCTTCACCGTATTTCCGACGCTGCTCAAGGCAACCGGTCGCCCGCTCGGGCCCGAGGCCGGCGAGTCTGTGACTTCGGGCAGGTGTCTCTCGTTCATTACCGGAGCCAACATGGGCAACAAGATCGTCACCGAAGCCGACCGCAAGGCTTCCCCCCGTCCCGCCGCGCCCAAGGGCGTGACCGTCACCACGCACCGCGGCCAGAAGAGCAGCCTCGAGCGCGGCTCGCACACCCGCTCGAAGAAGAACCCGGGCAAGCGTCCGCACTCGGGTTGAGGTCGCGGGGAGCAAGACCCCAGCGACTCGACAACAGGCCCATGCCTCCCGGCGGGGCCTGTTTTGTTTTCTGCGACGTCCGGCCGCCCGCCGCGACCTCGCCCTGCTGCCCGATCAATCGCCATGATCCGCATCAACGAACTCCGCCTGCCCCTCGATCACGCCGAGGAGGCCCTGCGCGCCGCCGTCCTGCAGCGGCTCGGCATCCCCGACGCGCAACTCAGCGCCTTCACCGTCTTCAAGCGCAGCTATGACGCGCGCAAGAAGACCGCGATGGTCCTGATCTATTCCGTCGACTGCGAGGTCGGCGACGCCGCCGCCGAGGCCGCGCTGCTGCAGCGCCACGGCAGTGACGCCCACATCAAGCCGTCGCCGGACACCCGCTACCGGTTCGTCGGCCATGCGCCCGCGGACTTCCACGCCGGCGAACGGCCGCGTCCGGTGGTCATCGGTTTCGGCCCCTGCGGCATCTTCGTCGCGCTGATCCTGGCCCAGATGGGCCTGCGGCCGATCGTGCTGGAGCGCGGCAAGCAGGTCCGCGAACGGACCAAGGACACCTGGGGCCTGTGGCGCGAGAGCGTCCTGGACCCGGAATCGAATGTCCAGTTCGGCGAGGGTGGCGCCGGCACCTTCTCCGACGGCAAGCTCTACAGCCAGATCTCCGACCCGCGCTTCCTCACCCGCAAGGTGCTGACGGAGTTCGTCAAGGCCGGCGCGCCCGAGGAGATCCTCTACGTCAGCAAGCCGCACATCGGCACCTTCCGCCTGGTGAGCATGGTCATCAAGATCCGGGCCGAGATCGAGCGCCTGGGCGGCGAGATCCGCTTCCAGCAGAAGGTCACCGACCTGCTGATCGAGCCCGGCGCCGATGGCCAGCGCCAGGTGCGCGGCGTGACGCTGGCCTCGGGCGAGCAGATCCGCGCCGACCATGTCGTCGTCGCGCTCGGTCACAGCGCGCGCGACACCTTCACGATGCTGCACGCCCGCGGCGTCTATATGGAGGCCAAGCCGTTCTCGATCGGCTACCGCATCGAGCATCCGCAGTCGATCATCGACAAGGCGCGCTTCGGCCCCAACGCCGGCCATCCGATCCTCGGCGCCGCGGACTACAAGCTGGTCCATCACGCGAAGAACGGCCGCTCGGTCTACAGCTTCTGCATGTGCCCGGGCGGCACGGTGGTGGCGGCGACCTCGGAGCCGGACCGCGTCGTCACCAACGGCATGAGCCAGTACTCCCGCGCCGAGCGCAATGCCAATGCCGGCATCGTCGTCGGCATCTCGCCCGAGGACTACCGCCAGGACGGCAGGAAGGAGGGCAGCACCGTCAATCCGCTGGATGGCTTCGCGTTCCAGCGCTACTGGG
>CBIFVW010000328.1:0-2704 GCA_966186155.1 uncultured Sphingomonas sp. | reverse complement strand
GCCCACGGCCGGCCTCTGAAAAATTTTTCCGATGGCGTGTCGAATCCCGTAAGGCCCGCTCGTCGTGAGTGCGGAGGCACTCACGCCTCGAGGAGACCCGCAATGCCCAAGATGATCTTCGTGAACCTGCCCGTGAAGGACCTCACCGCCTCGACTCGCTTCTACGAAGCGATCGGCTGCACCAAAAACGAGGCGTTCAGCGGCGAGACGGCCTCGTCGATGGTCTGGTCCGACACGATCACCTTCATGTTGCTGACTCATGATTATTACGCGACCTACACCGCCAAGCCGATCGCCGACGCGCATGCGACCAGCGCGGCGCTGTTCGCGCTGTCGCAGGACAGCCGCGAGGCGGTGGACGCGATCGTCGAGGCCGCGGGCGCCCATGGCGGCAAGGCCGATGTCCGCCCGCCGCAGGACCATGGCTTCATGTACATCCGCACCTTCGAGGATCCGGACGGCAACACCTTCGAGCCAGCCTGGATGAACCCCGACGCGGCGATGCCGGGCTGAGCGCGCCGGGCGCCGGGGAGAATGCGCTTCCCGGCGCTCAATCGCCCGAATAGCGCTCCTCCGCCCAGGGATCGCCGCGCATATGGTAGCCGTTGATCTCCCAGAAGCCCGGGCGGTCCCGGCCGAGCAGCTCGATCCGCGAGATCCACTTGGCGCTCTTCCAGAAATAGAGGTGCGGCACGACGAGCCGCACCGGGCCGCCATGCTCGCGGGCGAGCGGCTTCCCTTCCCATGTGCGCGCGAGCAGCGCATCCTCGGCCGCGAAATCGGCGAGCGGCAGGTTGGTGGTGTAGCCGTCGTACGAATGGAGCATCACCGCCGCCGCCTCATCCTTCGGATGGACCAGGTCGAGCAGGTCGCGGGTCGAGACGCCTTGCCAGCGATTGTCGTAGCGCGACCAGGTGGTGACGCAGTGGATGTCGCTCAGCCGCTCCGACTGGTCGAGCGCCTGGAAGGCCGCCCAGTCGAGCGTGACCGGGCGCTCGACCAATCCGTCGATGCGCAGCTGCCAGCGCGCGGTGGCGATGTCGGGCTGGCGGCCGAGATCGAGCACGGGCCAGTCGCGCACGAGATGCTGGCCGGGCGGGAGCCGCTCGGTGTCGGAACGCGCGATCCGGCCGGTCAGGAACTTGCGCTGCTCGGCCCAGGCGCGCTTCGAGCGAGTGAGCTTGCTGTCGTCGGGCGGCAGGTCTTCGGCCATGGCGGATCCTCCGGGACCCGGAGGATATCGCGGCCGCGGCGCTTCGGCTACTTCTTGCCGCCGCGCCAGTAGAGCAGGCCCGCGACGATCGCCGCCGATCCGATGCCGATCGCGGCGCCCATGCCGATGTCGCGGGCGCTGGGCTTCCAGCGCTTCTTCGCCTCGGCGATCTCCTTGGCCACCTTGATCGCCTCGCCGCCCTCGTCGGAATGGTCGTGCGGCGCCTCCTCGATCGGATAGGGGGAGACGGCTTCTTCGGGCAGCGGCGGCTTCTTGCTCATGGTCTTCCTTGTATAGGCTGAACGCCCCGCTAATGCGGCGGTTGCACCCCAAGATGCAAGCCGCCACAAGGCCGGGATGAACCCGCTATACGCCGAGATGGGCACGACCATCTTCGAAGCCATGTCCGCCCGCGCCCGCGAGACCGGCGCGATCAACCTCGGCCAGGGCTTCGCCGACGGGCGCGGGCCCGAGGCGGTGCTCGAGGCGGCGGCCAGGGCGGTGCTCGACAAGTCGAACCAATATCCGCCGATGATCGGGCTTCCCGAGCTCCGCCAGGCGGTGGCCGATCACTATGCGCGCCACCAGGGGCTCAATCTCGGCGCCGACGAGGTGGTGGTGACCTCGGGCGCGACGGAGGCGCTGGCGGCGGCGATCTTCGCCATCGTGCGCCCGGGCGACGAAGTGATCTGCTTCCAGCCGCTTTACGACGCCTATGTGCCGCTGATCCGCCAGGCGGGTGGCGTGCCCCGGTTCGTCCGGCTCCAGCCGCCCGAATGGAAGATCGACAAGACGGCGCTCGAGGCGGCGGTGTCGCGCAAGACGCGTGCGCTGATCCTCAACAATCCGCTCAACCCCGCGGCGACGATGTGCGGGCCCGAGGAGCTGGCGATGCTCGCGGATTTCTGCGTGAGCCACGATCTCGTCGCGATCTGCGACGAGGTATGGGAGCACGTCACCTTCGACGGCGCGCGGCATCTGCCGCTGATCGGCTTCCCGGGCATGCGCGAGCGGACGGTGAAGATCGGGTCGGCCGGCAAGATCTTCGCGCTGACCGGCTTCAAGGTCGGCTGGATGTGCGCCGCCCCTCCCCTCGCCCGCGTGCTTTCCAAGGCGCACCAGTTCCTGACCTTCACCACGCCGCCCAATTTGCAATGGGCAGTCGCCGAGGGGCTGGCGACGCAGGACGGCTGGGTGCAGGAGGCGCGGCACCGCTTCCAGCGCGGGCGCGACCGGCTCAGGGCCGGGCTCGAGGGCGCGGGCTTCACCGTGCTGCCGAGCGCCGCCACCTACTTCCTCTCGGTCGACCTCGAGGCCTCCGGGATCGTGCTCGACGACGCGGCCTTCGCCGATCGGCTGCTCGACGAGGCAGGCGTGGCCTCGATCCCCGTCTCGGCCTTCTATGCCGAGCAGGCGGTGACCAGTGTGGTACGCTTCTGCTTCGTCAAGGAGGACGCGACGCTCGACGCCGCGATCGCCCGAGTCGCGGCG
>CBIFVW010000327.1:0-2722 GCA_966186155.1 uncultured Sphingomonas sp. | reverse complement strand
TCAGGCCTCGCCCGCGGCCTCGCCGCTCGCGAGCGTGTCCGCCTGCGCGCGCTGCTGGAGGTAGATGCCGCCGAAGTCGATCGGCTCGAGCAGCAGCGGCGGGAAGCCGCCGTCGCGCACCGCGTCGGCCAGCACGCGGCGGGCGAACGGGAAGAGCAGGCGCGGCGCCTCGCCAAGCAGGAAGCCGTCGAGCTGCTCGCCCTCGGGCACGTTGCGGATCGCGAAGAGGCCCGCATAGGAAAGGTCGACGAGGAAGGCGACCTGGCTCTCGGCCTGGGCGCGCACTTCGATCTTGAGCACGACTTCGTACACGTCGTCGCCGACCTTGCCCGAGCCGATGTTGAACTGCACGTCGATCGCCGGCGCGGTCTGCGCCTGGTAGATCGCGGGCGCGTTCGGATTCTCGAACGAGAAGTCCTTCACATATTGCGACAGCAGACCCGCCGCCGGCGCCGTGTCCTCGCCATTGGCGGCGGGCTCGCCGAATTCGGCGGTCGTGTCGTTCTCGGCCATTCGAAGTTACCTCTTTTCCGGAAAGTTTCACGCATATGACGCGTTTGATCGGCTGCGCGCCTAGCAGGCGGGCGCGAGCGTTTCAATTGCCGGACATGCCGCGATTTGAAACGCGCGCCGCTTGGGCTTATGTAACGGATGACGAGTTTGGAGGCGAAGTGTTCTACGTAATCCTGTTCGCGATGGTGGCCGGTTTCCTGGCGCTCCGCCTCTATGCCGTGCTCGGCAAGCGCACCGGCCATGAGCAGCCGCTGCCCAAGCCGGCCGAGGAGCGCATCGCCGTCCCGCCGCTGCCGCGCACGATCGATCAGGCGCCCGAGGTCCGCGAGCCCAGCGGCCGCACGATCGAAACCGGCGCCGAGAATGGCCTCAAGGCAGTGATCGCGGCCGATCCGAGCTTCGACGTCGCGCAGTTCCTCGACGGCGCCAAGGGCGCCTACAAGATGATCCTCGAAGCCTATTGGAAGGGCGACGAGGAAACGCTCGGCTGGCTGGTAGAGGACGATGTCCGCGCGGGCTTCGCGCAGGCGATCGCCGATCGCGAGGCGGCGGGCCATGTGCTCGAGAATCGCCTGGTCGCGATCGAGCGCGCGCTGATCTCCGACGCGTCGGTGGAAGGCAAGCTCGCCCGCGTGACCGTCCGCTTCGACGCCGACATCGCCGCGGTGACGCGCGACAAGGACGGCAATGTTGTCGCCGGGTCGCTCAGCGACGCGGTCGAGACCCACGATATCTGGACCTTCGCGCGGAACCTCCGCAGCGACGATCCCAATTGGAAGCTCGTCGAGACCGACGAAGCCTGAGGGGCGGATTGATGCGAATCTGGGGGGTGGTCGCGCTCGCGGCGCTGTTGAGCGCCTGTTCGGGCGGGGTGGTGCCGCATTCGGTCGAGCCGGGCTATCGCGCGCCCGCCGAGGCGCCGCGGGTTTCCGAGCCGCATTCCAGCCCCGCCGCGCGCCAGCCGATTCCCGCGGTCCCGCTCGCCGGGGTGCCCGCGCCCGCCGCGGCCACGGGCGTCACCAGCGCGGTGCAGGCGGGCGTGGTCGCAGGTCCCGCCTTCGACAGCCTGCCGCTCACCGACGACGGCGCCGCCCGCGCGCTCGCCGCCTACAAGCTCAGCTGCCGCTCGCTCGTTCGCCGCACCGACAGCAGCGGGCTCACCCAGGGCGCCGACTGGGCCCCTTCGTGCGACGCGGCCCAGGCCTGGCCGGCGCGAGACGCCCGCGGCTTCTTCGCCCGCTGGTTCGAGACGATCCAGGTCGCCGACGGCAAGGCGCAGGCGACCGGCTATTACGAACCCGAGATCGCCGGCTCGCGCCACCGGCGCCCGGGCTATGAAGTGCCGGTCTATGCCAAGCCCGACGATCTGATCGAAGTCGATCTCGGCCAGTTCTCGGCCGATCTCAAGGGCAAGCGGATCCGCGGCCGCGTCAACGGCCAGAGCTTCGTCCCCTATTTCGACCGCAAGGAGATCGACCAGGGCGCCCTTGCCGGACGCGGGCTCGAGATCGCCTGGGCGGCCGATCCGATCGAATTGTTCTTCCTCCAGATCCAGGGTTCGGGCCGGCTGCGCGGCCCCGACGGCCAGGTGATGCGGATCGGCTTCGCGGGACAGAATGGCCGCGAATATGTCGGCATCGGCGCATTGATGCGCGATCGCGGGCTATTGAAGCCCGGCGGCGCCTCGATGCAGGGGATCATGGCCTATCTGCGCGAGCATCCCGAGGAGGGGCAGGCGATCATGTGGGAGAACAAGAGCTATGTGTTCTTCCAGGAACTCAAGGGCGCCGGGCCCAACGGGTCGCTGGGCCTGCCGGTGACCGGCCGGGCAAGCGCCGCGACCGATCCGCGCTTCATCCCGCTGGGCGCGCCGGTGTTCCTCTCGATGGACCGCGCCGAGGCCAATGGCCTGTGGATCGCGCAGGATACCGGCGGAGCGATCAAGGGGCCGAACCGAGTCGATACCTTCTGGGGCGCTGGCGACGAGGCACGCGCGATCGCGGGCGGGATGAACTCGCGGGGGACGGCGTGGCTGCTCGTGCCGACGGGCACTCTGGCGAAGCTGCAGGCGGCCCGGGCCGCGCCGGTCGCGCAACCCCAGCGGTGAGACGCCTCGCGCCCGAGGAAGCGGCGCTGTGGAAACGCGTGATCGCGAGCGTGACGCCGCTCCACGCCTCAAAGGCTCCCCTCCCTGACAAGGGAGGGGAGC
>CBIFVW010000326.1:0-2728 GCA_966186155.1 uncultured Sphingomonas sp. | reverse complement strand
CGCTGTTCGGCTTCTTCGTCGGCCAGACGATGAAGGCGATGGGCGGCAAGGCCAATCCGGCGGTGGTCAACGAGCTGCTCAAGACGGCGTTGGCGCAATAAAGGAGGGAAGGATGCGTGGACTGTTGCTGCTGTTGTTCGGCCTGCTCGCGCTTCCCGCCGCCGCGCAGACCGCACCGCCCGCCAGCCCGGCGCCTGCGCTGCCCCGCGTCGCGCTGACCACAAGCGCCGGCACGATCGTCGTCGAAGTGGACAATGTCCGCGCGCCGATCAGCGGCGGCAACTTCCTGCGCTATGTCGATCAGAAGCGGCTCGACGGCGCGAGCTTCTATCGCACCGTCAAGGTGCAGGACCATTTCGGCTTCGTCCAGTTCGGCGTGCAGAACGCGCCGGCCAAGGTGCTGCCGCCGGTGAAGCACGAGCCGACGACGGTGACCGGCATCAAGCACACCGATTTCACTCTCTCGACTCCGCGCCGCGCGCCCGGCACGGCGCAGGGCGAGTTCACCATCATGCTCGGCGATCAGCCCTCCTTCGATGCCGATCCCTCCAAGCCGGGGGACAATCTCGGTTTCGCGACCTTCGCGCACGTGGTCGAAGGGCAGGACGTCGTCCTCAAGATCTTCGACGCGCCGACTTCGCCCACCGCGACGATCCGCGGCGCGTTCAAGGGCGAGGTGCCCGCTGCTCCGGTGAAGATCCTGACGGCGCGGCGCGTGAAGCGCTGACCGGCCCTTCGTCTCTCTTCAATCGATCGGCTGCACCTGGACCAGCCCGTCGGACCAGAGCAGCAGATTCTGCGGGTTACTTGGATCGCGGCTGATCAACGGGCCATAGAAGTCCGCGCCGAAGGCCTTTTCGCGACCCTTGGCGGTGAAGGCGGCGATGTCCTTCGCGCCGAGGCCGAGGGCGTGCGGGATGAGCTCCTCGAAGCGGGAGAATGCCAAGGTCAGCGCGGTCCGCGCGCGCTTGCCGTTGTCGGCGCTCCACTGCGCGGCGTTCTCCTGCGGCGAATAGGAGCGCGAACGCAGCTGGACGACGCTCCAGACGCGCTGGTGGAACAGCGGTTGCCCGATGTCGGCCTTCGCCTTCCCCGTGCGCTCGATCCGGATGTCGGCGAGCACGCGGATCTGCGAGAAATCGGGCGACAGCCCATACCAATAGTCGACGAAGACGACTTGCGGCGTGCCGGCCGAGGCAGCGACCGCGGTGCGGTTCTGCCGCGATCCGTCGCGAGTCACGACGATCGGCTGCGCCTGGAACCAGACCGGCTTCGCCAGCCCCGATCGAGTCGCCGCCAGCGCCGGGCCGGCGACATCGAAATCCAGAAGCGTCTGGCGAAGCGGCGTGGCGATGCCTTCCGCCTTGTCGATCGCCGTGCGCTGCATCCGCTTGCGCTTGTCGTCCATCGAACTGATGATGACCGCACCCAGCAGGCCGCCGCCATTGGCGGAGCTGGCGACGCGGCCGATATCGACGGTGGTGGCGATCTCGCTCTGCGCGAGCACCAGCTGGACCGCCCGGCCTCCGGGAGCGCTGCGGTCCTTCTCGGCGAGCACCACCGGCGCTTTTTCATTCTCCCACGCGTGTGCGGCACCGGCCCCGCCGAGCGAAAGCGCGATGCCGAGGGCGAGCAATTTCCGCATGCTTGATCTCCTCACGCGATGCGACGGAGCCGCCGCCGCGAAGCATGGCGGCTCCATCCAGTATCGGACGAGCGCCCTATCGGCCGGCCGCGATGCCCTTCGAGAATTCGAGGAAGTTCTTGGTGAACGCCTCGCGCAGATCCTGCGCGGCGGCCGGCTTTTCCTCCTCCGTCTTGGCCGGGAAGTGCGACAGGCCGTTGCCCCCGCGGCCCTTGACCAGCTTCGCCTGGGTCTTGCCTTCGCGGAAGTCCTTGAAGATGAAGCGGTTGTTGAGCGAGCGGCCGTAGATCGCCTTCTTGGTGTAGAAATTCTGGGTGATGATCAGCTCGACATAGCAGCTTGCGGCGGACGAGCTGAGACGATTGGTCGCCTTGGTCGTGATCTTGCGATCGGCGATGGGGGTCTCGTAGATGATCGTCGACGGAGGCAGCTTCAGCTCCTTGACCAGATCGATGGTCTTCAAGGCCTCGACCTGGAAGCCCGGGCCGAGCGCGTCCTTGAGGTACTCCGCTTCGGAGACATTGCGATTCTTGTTCTTGGCCGCATCGGCCACGGCGCCGATCACGCCGAAGCCGGAAAGCAGGCCGGTCGTCATCGCCTGACCTTCGAGAGTCGGAAAGACGTGGAGCTCGCAGCTCGGCTCAGCCGCCACGGCCTGTGGAGCAGGGACCTCCTGCGCGGCGGCCGGGCCGTTGGACATGGCAGCGACGATCGCCGCTGCAAACATGGCATAGGTCTTCATTGATTTCCCCCTTTGTTGTCGTTCAGCTCCACCGACGTTTCAGGCAGGTCGGCGGGCGCACTTGAGTTTTCCGGAAGTTGAAGATGCGAATCATGCCGGGATCACACTTGCGCAGTGCGAGAATCCCGGCGCGAGGCCGGCACCATTACTGGCTCGTACTTCAGAAACGCCTCCCCCCGAAGGCAATAGGACGGTGCAACTATAGCTTGCGTGCGTGCGACTGCAATCCGGACGTGCAACGAAATCGCGCGGCGTCTCGGGGCGGCGATTGGCCGTGGGTCAGCGCGGCCGCCGGTCGAGATAGAGATACAGCGGGTCGAACTCGGCGATCGCCTCGAGGC
>CBIFVW010000325.1:0-2747 GCA_966186155.1 uncultured Sphingomonas sp. | reverse complement strand
TCGGGTCCAGCTTGACGAACGGCACGTACCCGCCGGACTCCGGGTCCTTCTGCTGCGCCAGCTCGGCGGTCGACGGATTCTCTCCGTTGTAGAGCGTGATGGCCAGCGCGGCGGCGCTCTCCGCCGTCTGGCGCACGACATCGACACCGGCCTTGCCGAGCCCATCGTCGCCAAGATCGACTGCCCCACCCCCAACCCCTCCCCTGAAGGGGAGGGGCTTGTTATCGATAAGTGCCTGCGCGTCCTCATAGGCGATGTTTGCGGCGATGCTCACCACTGCCCGGCTGAACCGCCAGCTCCTGAACTCGCCATTCGCCCCCACTTGCAGATGACAGGCGAGCGCCGCGCGGTCCTCGCCCTGCTTCAGCGAGCAGACCTCGGCTGACAATATCTCGGGCAGCATCGGCACGACGCGGTCGGGGAAATAGACCGAATTGCCGCGCTTGCGTGCCTCGCGATCGAGCGCCGAGCCGGGGCGGACATAGAAGCTGACGTCCGCGATCGCGACCACGGCCTTCCAGCCGCCGGAGTTCTTGGGATCGTCGTCCGCCGCCGCCCAGACCGCGTCGTCATGGTCGCGCGCGTCGGCCGGATCGATGGCGACTATGGGAAGATGGCGAAGGTCCTCGCGCTCGCCGAGTTCCTGACGCGATACCCGCTCGGCCTCGTCTATCACTTCATCCGAGAAGACATTGGGGATGGAATGCCGGTGGATCGCGATCAGCGAGAAGCTGCGCGGGGCGAAGGGATCGCCCAGCCGCTCGACCACCTTGGCGGTGATCCGCGGCGGCCGGCCGGTCTTCTCGGCGAGCACCAGATCGCCCGCCTCCGCGCCGCCCGCGTCGGAGACCGGCCAGTTGCGCCGCTCCTTCTTCTCCACCCCCTGCAGCCACAGCCGCCCGGCCTCTTCGTGGAGCACGCCGAGCATCAGTTCCTCGCCGCGCGCGAGCTTCTTCATCGGATGCGCGATCCAGCCGCTCCCGGCCTCCTCGGTGCGAGCGAGGATGCGGTCGCCGATGCCCAGCGCGGAGCGCGTGCCGCGCTGCTCGCGGACCCTCAGGCGAGGTACCGGGACGCCCTCGGCTTCCCAACGCTCGGGCACCGCCCAGACGGTGTCGCCGTCCGCGTCGGTGACGCGCAGCACGGTGACCTTGGGCAGCCCGCCCATCTTGTGGAAGGCACGACCGGGAGCGCTGTCGATCAGCCCCTCGTCGGCCATGTCCTTGAGGAGCTGCTTCAGCAGGATTTTGTCCTGCCCGTGGAGCCCGAAGGCCCGCGCGATCTCGCGCTTGCCCGCCGGGGTGTCGGAATTGGAGATGAACTCGATGATCTGCTGCCGCGTGGGCAGTCCTGCCTTTGTTTTGGTTCTTGCCATTGGACACCTAGATAGGGACTCGCGGCGGTTTCTCCAACGCTCTAAGCGTGGCGCCCGTGCCTTATGACCTTCTCATCATCGGCGGCGGGATCAACGGCTGCGCGATCGCACGCGAGGCGGCGCTGCTCGGCCTCTCGGTGCTGCTCGTCGAGAAGGACGATCTCGCCGCCCATACCAGCTCGGCCTCGACCAAGCTGATCCATGGCGGGCTGCGCTATCTCGAGACCTACGAGTTTCGCCTCGTCCGTAAGGCGCTGCACGAGCGCGAGCGGCTGCTCGCCGCCGCGCCGCATCTGATCCGCCCGATGGCCTTCGTGCTGCCCCATGCGCATGCCGTGCGGCCATGGTGGATCGTGCGCGCCGGGCTGCTGCTCTACGACCTGCTCGCCGGCAAGTCCTCGCTCCCCCGCGCGCGCGGGCTGGGCCGCGGCGACAAGGCTTTCACCGGTCCTCTCGCGGGCGATCATCGTGGCTTCGTCTATTCGGATTGTTGGGTCGACGATTCCCGCTTCACGCTCGCCAATGCGAAGGACGCCGCCGCCCATGGCGCCGAGATCGCGACGCGCACCGCGCTCGTCTCCGCCCGGCGCGCGGGGGAGCTCTGGCGCGCCGAGCTGTCCGACGGTCGCGGCGTCGAAGCCCGGAGCATCGTGAATGCCGCCGGCCCCTGGGTGCTGGCGCTGCTCGATCGCCTCGGCATCGCGACCCGCTCGCGCGTCCGGCTGGTCAAGGGCAGCCACATCGTCGTGCCCCGGCTGTTCGAGGGCGACCATGCCTATATCCTCCAGCAGCCCGACCGCCGCATCGTCTTCGCCATTCCCTATGAGGACGAATTCACCGAGATCGGGACCACCGACGTCGCCGTCGATCGCCCCGAGGATGCGGCCTGCTCCGACGCGGAGAAGCAATATCTCTGCGACGCGGCGAATCGCTATTTCACGCGCCAGATCGCCCCCGCCGACATCGTCTGGAGCTGGTCGGGCGTCCGCCCGCTTCATGACGACGGCGCCGCCAAGGCCCAGTCGGTTACCCGCGACTATGTCCTCGAGCTCGACCGCGAGGGGCCGCCGCTGCTCTCGGTGTTCGGCGGCAAGATCACCACTGCCCGCGCGCTGGCCGAGGAGGCGATGGCGAAGCTCGGCCCCGCGCTCCGCGTCCGTCCAGAGCCGGTGACTCGCGCCCGCGTCTTCCCCGGCGGCGCGATCGCCGGCTTCGACCAATGGTTTGCCACCGTCTGTGCCCGCTGGCCCTTTCTCGGCGAGGCGCGCGCGCGGCGCATGGCGCGTGCCTATGGCAGCGAGCTCGCGGAGATGCTCCGCGATGTGACCGACATGGGTGAGGATCTGGGCGCCGGCCTTACTGCCATCGAGAT
>CBIFVW010000324.1:0-2796 GCA_966186155.1 uncultured Sphingomonas sp. | reverse complement strand
CTTCACCGCGATCAGGCTCTGGCCCTGGGCCTGGCACGCGCAGGGCGGGCCGCCCAGCGCGTGCCAGGCCCAGGGCCAGAGCCTGATCGCGGTGAAGCGGGCATCGCCGCTGAACGCAAGCTTGGCCGGGGCGAGCGCCAGGCCCGCGGCGAAGAGCGGCGGCTGCTCGCGCCGCCAGACCGAACGCCCCGCCTCGCGCCGGATCAGCTCGACGCAACCGTCGGGCGTCGCCTCATGGACGACCCAATCGGAGCTGTCGGCCGCGAGCGTCCAGACCGCGGCGACGAGGCCGTCGAGTTCCGGAGGAAGCGGAAGCTCAGTATATTTCACGCGCGCCAGACTGGCATGTCGCGTCGGTTCAAGCCAGCATCGGCGGCGGCGCGCTATCGAAGGAGCGATTTCGGGAGGAGGACAGGGATGATCCGCACGATCGCGACTCTCGCGGCGCTGGCCACTGCCACGCCGCTCGCCGCGCAGCAGGAGCCGGCGTTCGGCTGGCTGGTCGGCCGCTGGTGCAGTGCGCCGGATCCGGTGAAGCATCGCCAGACCTGCGAGACCTGGACGCCGATGGCTGACGGCGTGATGCGCGGCACGAGCGAGACGCGCCGCGGCGACGCGGTGGTGGGCGAGGAGAAGATGGAGATCCGCCGCGACGGCACCGGCTATGTCTATCATGCCGAGCCGAGGGGCCAGGCGCCCGCCGATTTCCGCGCCAATGCGGACGACGTCGCCGAGCTCGCCGTCACGTTCGGGAACGCCGAGCACGATTATCCGCAGCGCATCCGCTATTGGCGCGACGAGGACAAGCTGATGGCCGAGATCGCGCTGGCCGACGGCAGCCGGGCGATCCTGTGGGAATATGCCCGCAAGGGCGATTGAGGCGTCAGCCCGCCTTTTCGGCCAGGACCGTCAGGCCCTTCTCGTTCACTTCGGCGAAGCCGCCCTCGATGCGGATCGTCTCGGGCGTGGTGGCGCCGGCCTTGTAGATTTCGAGATCGCCATCGCGGATCGTCGACATCAGCGGGGCATGGCCCTCGAGCACGCCGAAATCGCCCTCGGTGCCGGGGACGACGACCATGTGCACCTCCTCCGAGCGGAGGAGCTTTTCGGGAGTCACGAGTTCGAAGTGGAGGGGCATATCAGAATCCTGAGGGTAGCGTTACTTGCGGCGGAACCGCAACGACGACGATCACCATGGCGATGGCGCCAGGCGTCTTGGGAGTGAGCAGGTTGGCAAGATAAGGTCTGCCATCGCGACGCAGCACTAGGCTGAGCTTGTCGGCTACGGCATGTTGCGGTGAAACCGGCAAGGCCTTCCAGCCGAGCGTCGGCGTCGCCAAGGCCGCTGCGGTGCGTTGGGCGAGGCGCGTGCTGGGCACCGCACGATAGACGATCAGGCGACAGGTCTCCCCTGCCGATCCGCCCAGTGCGACGACGAAGTCGCCGTCCGAGGCAGATCCGTGCGCCAACGTGGCGCCCGATATCAGCGGAACACCGTCACGGCCAAGCGCGTCCGTCGCCGCCTTTGGCAGGCCCTCGCCGAGCTTATAGCCGCGCCACCAGCCATCGTCGCCCACTGCCGGCAGCTTCGCCTTGCCCGACAGCATGTCGACGCACAGCCGGGAGACGGTATCCGCTGCTCGCTCGGCGATGAGCGATATCTCGAACGCCGGCAGCGCCGGTGCCGATGCCGCGGGCGGCTTGGCGGCAGGCGCAGTCTGGGCCGCCGCGATCGCCGGCGCGCCGGCCAGCAACGCGGCGCATACCGCGACAGCCTGGGCGGCGCGCGAACGCATCACGCCTCGCCGGCGAGCTTCTTGGCCTTCTCGACCGCCTCGTCGATGCCGCCGACCATGTAGAAGGCAGCCTCGGGCAGATGGTCGTACTCGCCGTTCACCACTGCCTTGAACGACTTCACCGTGTCCTCGAGGCTGACGAACTTGCCCGGGATGCCGGTGAACACCTCGGCGACGTGGAAGGGCTGCGAGAGGAAGCGCTGGATCTTGCGGGCGCGCGAGACGGTCAGCTTGTCCTCTTCCGAGAGCTCGTCCATGCCGAGGATGGCGATGATGTCCTGCAGCGACTTGTACTTCTGCAGGATCGACTGGACCGCGCGGGCGGTCTCGTAATGCTCCTGGCCGACGACGCGCGGCTCGAGCACGCGGCTGGTCGAGTCGAGCGGGTCCACCGCCGGATAGATGCCGAGCTCCGAGATGGCGCGCGAGAGCACCGTCGTCGCGTCCAAGTGCGCGAACGACGTCGCCGGCGCCGGGTCGGTCAAGTCGTCGGCGGGCACGTAGATCGCCTGCACCGACGTGATCGAGCCCTTGTTGGTCGAAGTGATGCGCTCCTGAAGGGCGCCCATGTCGGTCGACAGGGTCGGCTGATAGCCCACCGCCGAGGGGATGCGGCCGAGCAGCGCCGACACTTCCGAGCCCGCCTGGGTGAAGCGGAAGATGTTGTCGACGAAGAACAGCACGTCCTGGCCCTCGACGTCGCGGAAATACTCGGCGATCGTCAGGCCCGAGAGCGCGACGCGGGCGCGGGCGCCCGGCGGCTCGTTCATCTGGCCATAGACGAGCGCGACCTTCGAGCCCTCCGAGATCGCGTTGCCGTCGGCGTCCTTGGCGATGACGCCCGCGTCCAGAAACTCGTGATAGAGGTCGTTGCCCTCACGGGTACGCTCGCCGACGCCGGCGAACACCGAGGTGCCGCCATGGCCCTTGGCGATGTTGTTGATGAGCTCCTGGATGAGCACGGTCTTGCCGACGCCCGCGCCGCCGAACAGGCCGATCT
>CBIFVW010000323.1:0-2802 GCA_966186155.1 uncultured Sphingomonas sp. | reverse complement strand
ATCAGCGGCTCCTCCACTTCCTCCACTCGCACGCCGCACACCACGCCCGTACCCCCTTCCCGCGCCGGGTTCATCCGCGGCGCCTTGGCGAAGAAATGCTCGAAGTCCGTCCCCGCCTCCAGCTCGGCCGCCAGCGCCGCTGGGCCATAGCCGGTCAGCCATTCGATGATCGTGTCGACCTCGGCCTTGGTCCGCCCCTTCTTCTCGGCCTTGGCGACATAATGCGGGTACACGCTCGCGAAGCTGATCCTGTAGATGCGGTGCTTGGTCATGGGCTCGTCCGCCGGCTAGGACAGGAAAGCGGCGAGACTAGCGCAAGGCGAGGGAGCGCGCCACGCGAGGGACTCCCGCCCCCTTCGACCACGGACCCCGCACCATGCCCCATCTCGCCCATGTCGCCCTCGTCGTCCGCGACTATGACGAGGCCCTGGCCTTCTACATCGGCAAGCTCGGCTTCACGCTGGTCGAGGACACGCCCGTCCCCGAGCAGGGCAAGCGCTGGGTCACCATCCGCCCGCCGCACGCCCCGCCCCATGCCGCCACCATCCTCCTCGCCCGCGCCGCCACGCCCGAGCAGGCGGCCGCGATCGGCAACCAGGCCGCCGGCCGCGTCTTCCTGTTCCTCGCCACCGACGATTTCGACCGCGACTTCGCCGCCTACACCGCCGCCGGCGTCCGCTTCGTCCGCCCGCCGCAAGTCCAGCCCTATGGCAAGGTCGCGGTGTTCGAGGATCTCTACGGCAATCGCTGGGACCTGATCGCCTTCGCGCCCGGCCACCCCGCCGCCTGACCCGCGCGCATTCGTCATACTATACTACCTGTCCCGCCTCGCCTAATAGCTCGGCCCGTCCCCCGAACGGAGCCTAGCCCATGCCCCAGCCGATCCTCACCCTCAACGACGGCAGCTCGATCCCCCAGATCGGTCTCGGCACCTATCAGGCGCCCGACGACGAGGCCGCGGCGATGGTCGAGACGGCGCTCGCGATCGGCTATCGCCACATCGACACCGCGTCGATCTATCGCAACGAGGCGGGCGTCGGGGCGGGGCTGCGCGCCAGCGGGCTGCCGCGCGAGCAGGTCTATGTCACCACCAAGGTCTGGAACAGCGACCAGGGCTTCGACGCGACGCTCGCCGCCTGCACCGCCAGCCTCGATCGGCTCGGGCTCGACCATGTCGACCTCTATCTGGTCCATTGGCCGGTGCCCGCGCGCGGCCTCTATGTCGAGACCTGGCGCGCGCTGATCCGGCTGCGCGAGGAGGGCCGCGCGCGGGCGATCGGCGTGTCCAACTTCAATGCCGACCATCTCGACCGGCTGATCGCCGAGACCGGCGTGGTTCCCGCGGTCAACCAGATCGAGTGCCACCCGGCGTTCCAGCAGGCGGCGCTGCGCGCGGAATGCGCCGCCCGCGGCGTCGCGGTCCAGTCGTGGAGCCCGCTCGGCCAGGGCGCGCTGCTCGGCGATCCGCTGCTCGCGGCGCTGGCGGAGAAGCATGGCCGCACCGTCGCCCAGGTGATCCTGCGCTGGCATCTGCAGAACGGCCTGATCGTCATCCCCAAGACGATGCGCGCGGCGCGGATGCGCGAGAATCTCGACGTGCTCGACTTCGCGCTCGACGCCCATGATCTCGCGCGGATCGCGACGCTCGACGATCCCGCCGGGCGCATCGGCCCCGATCCGCTGGTCTTCGGCTGAACCCGCCGCCGCGGCGCGTGACAGCCGGCCCGCGCGCTTCTAGAGCTGCCCTCCGGCCAACCCGATCGTGGAGCGAAGCAGCGTGATCCGTATCAACCCCGCGCACGATCCGGCGGCGCTGGCGAAGGTCTGGGGCGCGCGCGAACGCATGCAGGTCCGCGACTTTCTCGTCGCGGAGGACGCCGCGCGCATCCACCAGATACTGCGCGAGACGCCGTGGTGGCTGGTCTACAATGTCGGCGACAAGGTCGAGCAGCTCCCGCCCGAATATCTCGCCACGCTCGATCAGCCCCGGCTCAACCAGATGCTCGCCGGCATCCAGGAGCGTGCGCGCACCCAATATCAGTATCTCTATCAATATTATCCGATGGTCTCGATGTACTTCACGCCGACGGCGCCCAAGCTGCCGGTGCTCGAGGTGTTCGAGTTCCTCAACCGGCCCGACACGCTCGCCTTCTTCCGCGCGCTCACCGGGCGCGACGACGTCCAGTGGGTGGACGCGCACGCGACGCTGTTCCGCTCGGGCAATTTCCTCAAGTCGCACACCGACGAGGAGCCGACCGGCCACCGCGTCGCCGCCTATGTGCTCAACTTCACGCCGGTCTGGGAGCGTGACTGGGGCGGCTATCTCCAGTTCTTCGACGATCGCCACGACGTCGAGCACGCCTTCCGCCCGATCTTCAACGGGCTCAACATCTTCGGCGTGCCGCAGGATCACAGCGTCGAGATGGTCTCGTCCTTCTGCCCGGGCCTGCGCTTCTCGATCACCGGCTGGCTGCGCAACGACGCCCCGCCGGGGCCGTTCGGGCGCGTGCCGGGCTGAGGCCGGCTCGCCCGGAACGGAAAAAGAACTTCCCAAATAGGATTTGGTCTGCTCCATCCTGATCGATGGAACAGCAATCGAACCGCAACCCGCCGCCCGCGCGCGATGCCGCGCCGGCCGCTTCCTGCAACCTCCGGGTGCCGCCCGCGCCGCCGGACCGCGCGCAATGGACGCCCGCCCGGCAGCGCATCTTCCTCGCCGCGCTGCACGAGGCCGGCAGCGTCGTCCGCGCGGCGCGCGCCGCGGGCATGTCGCGGTCGAGCGCGCATCGCCTGCGCCAGCGG
>CBIFVW010000322.1:0-2833 GCA_966186155.1 uncultured Sphingomonas sp. | reverse complement strand
CGGATCCTGGACCAGGACCCGCAGGGGCGGTTCCGGCCCGGGCTGAGCGCGAGCCGGGGGGCCGCCGCCAATCCCTAGAAGAACAGCTTCCGGATACTCAGCCGCACCACGCGCCCCATCGGGTCCATCAGCCCGGGCGCATAGGCGGCGGGCGTCGCGCCATTCTCGTCGGTCACGCGCTGCCGGGCGTTGAACAGATTGTCGACGCGCAAGGTGATCCGCGTGCCGCGCAGCCAGGGATGCTTGAGCAGCAGGTCGATGTCCTGGCCGAGATTGGCCTCGGCCTGGAGATTGAGCGTGGTCAGGCTGCCGAAGGTCAACTGATCGCCGCCGCCGAGCGTGCCGGCAGAGACCTGGGTGCCGCTCTTCCAGGTTCCGTCGAGCCGGAAACTGAGCGCGTCGCGCTTGATCCCCGCCTGAACCTGAACCTGATGCGCGGGACTCGCGCGGCCCGAGACCTGGCCGCTGAGCTGGTCCAGCACCGGCAGGCCGGGCCGGATCACGACCTCGTCCTTGAGCACCCAGCTATGGAACGCGTTGAGGAAGAAGCGATTTCCCCCGCCGCCGCGGCCGCCAAAGCCCCCGCGGCCTCCGCCGCCACCGCCGCCAAAGCCTCCGCCGCCGAACCGGCGGCCTTCGCCTCCGGGCCCGCCGGGGCCGGCGCCCTGCCCGTCGCCGCGCGGCGGACCCTGCCCGTCCTGCCCCTGTCCCTGCTCGCGACCAGGGCCGCGACCCTGACCGGGCTGGGCCGGACTGCCGAACAGGCTTCCCTGCTGTCCGATCCGGCGGAACTGTTCGAGCTGCGCCGTGAATTCGGGCGGAAGCGGCTGGCCGGTGCGCTGCGCTTCCGCCCGCGCCTTCTGGAACGCCTCGCGCCGCTCGCGCATGCGCTGGGCCTGGGGCGACGGGATCGGCAGCGACAGGCTGAAGCCCCAGCGCAGCTGCTCGAGGTCGCGGCGGTCGAAGTTCACCGGGCGCGCGTCGACGCTGAGCAGATCGCCATCGGCGTCGCGGACGAACCGGTCGGGGAACGCCGCCTCCATCGCCGCCGTCACGCCCGAAAATTGCATGTCCGTGTTGCGATAGCGCTGGTTGGTATAGTTGGCGAAGATCGCGAGATTGGTCTTGGCGAGCGGCTGAATGTTGAGCCCGACGTTGAACACGTGCCGACTGTCGGCGCGCAGCGACGGATTGCCGCCGGTGATCTGCGTGATGTCGACGCTCTCGCCGCGGACATAGTCGAAGACGCGGACATTGGGCGTGGTGATCACGGGAGCGCCGAGATTCTGCGAGCTGGGCGCGTTGCTGTCGTCGGTCCAGTTCACGCGCGCCTGGACCTGCGGGATCGGGGACCAGTTGAATCCATAGCCGGTCGCGACCAGGCGGCCGAAGTCGGAGAGCTGCTCGACTTCGAAATTGGCGTTGAGGGTCAAGTCGCCGATCGCGTCGAGCACGGCATTGCGGCGGCTGGTGATCGGCAGGTTGAGGTTGCCGCGCACCCCGACGGTGTCGCGCGAGATGTCCGATGCGGTGGTCGCACCAAAGCGGAAGGACTCGCTCGAAAGGTCGTCGGTGCTGCCCCGTACGCGAATGCTCGCATTCGCCTTGCCGGCGGGGAGCGAGAAGAGCGGGCCGTTGGTCAGGAACTGGACGTTCCCGGCAGTCGAGACCGAGCGGGCGACGTTCGCGGCGCGAATGGTGGCCAGGTCCAGCGGGACCGGCGCGAAGGGATTGAAACTCGGATCGCTCGCGTCGAGTCGCGCCTGCATCATCGCCGGATCGACGCCGGTGTCGGTGAGCGTCTCGCTGGTCGAGCGTTCATAGCTGCCCTGGAGCGACCAGCCCCAGTCCTTGGACCAGGGGGCCTGGTCGCCGTTCAACGAGATCTGGCCCTGCAGATCCTGACCGCTGACGGAGCGCTCCATCGGCGCCTGGTTGTCGAGGTAGCGCAGCAGCTGCACGTCCTGGGAGAAGGGCGAATAGGGATTGCCCGTGGGCAGGCGTAGCGTGACTCCCGGCAGCCCGAGCAGCGATTGGTTCTCGGTGACGTTGAGCTGCACCGTCGCCGTGGCCTGGACATGGGGGGAGAAGACGCGGTTGTAGACTCCCTTCATCGTCAGTTTCTTATGGGGTCACACCAGCGTTCGATAGGGCGTGGGATCGGAGACGTTGGGATCATTGGCATTGGCCGCGAAGGCACCAAGGCCTTGCGGGCCGCCCGCCGCCGCGCCGGGTACGCCGGCGACCGTGACCGTCGAGCCGGCGAGCGCGCTCAACGCCGGATCGATCTCGCCCCCTGCGAAGCCGGTGATGTTGCCGCGCGTGTCGAACAGCGACGAACCCGCGCGGGTGACGCCGCGCTCGCTTTCCAGAAGGCTCGAGCTCTGGTCGTAATTGAGATTGAGCTCGACGCGGCCGTCACGGTTGAGCTTGAGGATGTCGAGCTCACCGGTCTGGCCCGAATTGCCCCCCTCGGTGGGCATCCGCCCCTCGATCCTGGCAGTGAGCGACTGGAAGCGGCGGCGCAGCACGAAGTTGATCACCTTCTGCGAGGCGCTGTAGCCATATTGGAGCGAGACTTCCTCGGGCAGGATGTCGATGCGCTCGACTGCCTCGGGAGGCAGCGAGTTGATCTCGTTCATGCTCGACGGCCGGCCGCTCAGCAGGATGACCGGCTGCTCGCCGCCGCGCCCCGCGCCGGTGCCGAGCTGTCCCGAAAGCGCGGTGATCAGCTCGCCGATGTTCGACGCGCCATAGGCCTGGATGTCGGCGGGGTTCAGCTGGAGCTCGGGCTTGATGTCGGTCTTGACCGCGCCGCGCAGCTCGCCGGTGA
>CBIFVW010000321.1:0-2887 GCA_966186155.1 uncultured Sphingomonas sp. | reverse complement strand
CCTTCGCGCTGCTCGATGGGGAATCCGATTGGGCGCGCTGGAATGCCGAGCGCGGCAGCTTCCGCTGCCCCGGAGGCGAGACGATGGCGGAAGTGGTGGCGCGCGCCGAGGCCTACCTCGCCGCGCTCGCCGCCGCTGCAAGGCCGGCGCTCTGCGTCACGCACTGCGACGTGATCCGAGGGCTGGCTGCGGCCCGGCTCGGCCTCGGCTTCGAGCGCATGCTCGCGCTCGACTGCGGCCCGGCTTCGGTGATGATATTGGAGGAGCCCGGCATGCGCCCGGCTAGGTTCAATGCGCGGGCTCTGCGATAAGTCCCGCCGCCGGATCGGTGCCGCTCGCCGCGAAATCCGCGTAGCTCTTCTCCTCGACCAGCGCGGAGCCGAGCAAGTTGTTGATGTCGCGCTTGATGTGGGCGCGGGTGTCGTTCTTGCGATAGACCGAGCGCGCGAGCTCGATGAACGCCGCTCCGAAGCGGCCGAGCGCCTCCTGCTCGCGGATCGCGTCCTCGATCTCCCAGAGCTCCTCATTGACTCGCCGCAGCGCCTCGAACAGCGCACCGATCGGCCGGCGGGCAAGCACCCGCTCGCCGATCGCGCGCAGCAGCTGATATTCCTTCTCGACATTGGCGCGCGCCTCCGGGGCGGCAATCCGTGCGCGCTTGATCTCGAGGATCGTGATCTTGTCGAGCAATTCGCCCCAGGAAACTGGAACGCAGGGGTTCTCGAGCCGGTCCATCGCTCAGCCCTCCGCCGCCAGCAGCGCATGCGCGGCGAGATCGCGCTCCACTCGGGCCGCCACCGCGGGCCAGTCGCCCGGGCGCGGCTGCACATAGAGCCGCATGGAGGGATACCAGGGGCTTCGGGTCTCGCGCGGCGACCAGCGCCAGTCGGGCTCGGCCTTGAGCAGCAGCCATACCGGCTTGCCCATTGCGCCGGCGAGGTGCGCGATCATCGTGTCGACGGTGATCACGAGCGCGGCGCCGGCCACCAGCGAGGCGGTCACGCCCATGTCGAACGGGCAGCCTCCGGGGTTGAGCACGTCCAGGGCGGTCGGCTCGGGCATCAGGGAGACGCAGGGGCGGCGCCGGCAGATCGGCGCGAGCAGCTCGGGCGGGATCGACCGGTCCGCGTCCCATTCGCCCGCGCCGTAGCAGAGCGCGACGCTGCCCCTGGGCAAGATCGCGGGCGTGGCGCCGAGATAGGGCGGCGGCGCCGCGGCGGGCGGCATGCGGAGCGCGAAGTCCAGCTCGGTGATCTCGAGATCGCATGCGGAGGGCCGCAGCGGGCGCAGCGGGTCGAAGGCGGCGAGGCGGTCGATGCCGGCGATACCCGCGAGCAGGTCGAGCAGTCGCGGCTGCGCCTCGACCGTCAGCGAGGCGGCGCGCTGGGCGAGCTCGGGCAGGTAGCGCGCGAACTGCAGCGTGTCGCCGAGCCCGTGATAGCAGCGCACCAGCACGTGGCGGCCGGTGACGTCGCGGCCGTCCCATACCCAGCGGAGATGATAGGGCAGGGTGGGGTCGTCGCGCGTGGCGGGGTCGCGTGCGTCGAGCGCCTCGCGGGAAAGCGCCCAGGCGGCCTCGAACCGCTCCGCGCGCATCGCCGCCACCCAATTCTGCATGCGATCCGACATGCTTCGCGCAATGCCGCGCGCCCCCGGCAAGTTCCTCATCCGAGCACAAATTTCTTGAGAAATTCACTTAAGTTAGGACCATAAGCTTTTGTTATTAATTCGGAACAGTCGGTTATGCCGATCGTTGCGAAACGGTGTCGTCCTTGTCCCGCGGCCAGCGGCCCCGCTGGAACGCCAAAGCCATAGAGGTTCGCATTGCATCAGCTCGTCGAACATATTTCGAATCCGGCCAGGAGCGCCGCGCTGCGCGCGCGCATCGAGGCGCTCGGACCCTGGTTCCACAATCTGCGGCTGCGCGGCATCCAGACCGCGCCAGACCATTTCCTGGGCGACTATCCGGCGACGAAGTTCGCGCGCTTCGCGGATGCGCTGCCGAGCGACCTGTCGGGCAAGTCGGTGCTCGACATCGGCTGCAACGCCGGTTTCTACTCGATCGAGATGAAGCGCCGCGGCGCCGCCCGGGTGCTCGGCATCGATAGCGACGAGCGCTATCTCGACCAGGCACGGCTAGCCGGCGAAGTGCTCGGCTTCGACGATATCGAGTTCCGCAATCTCTCGGTCTATGACGTCGCCGCGCTGGGGCAGCGGTTCGACCTCGTGATCTTCATGGGCGTCTTCTACCATTTGCGTCACCCACTGCTCGCGCTCGACCTGATCCGGGAGCATGTCGCCGGCGACATGCTGCTCTTCCAGACGATGCAGCAGGGATCGGACGACGTGCTGCTCGTGCCCGAGGATCATCCCTTCCACGTCCCCGGCACGAGCAACCCGCCCGGCTATTTCGACAATCCCGCCTATCCGCGGATGCACTTCATCGAGCGCAAGTTCGCGCACGACTGGACCAACTGGTGGGCGCCCAATGCCGCGTGCAGCCAGGCGCTGCTCCGCGCCGCCGGCTTCGCGATCGAGGCGCATCCCGAGCCCGAGGTCTATCTCTGCCGTGTCGCGGAGGTGCCGTTCGCGCAGTTCGGCCCCGCCGCCGTCTATCCCGATCGGGGAGGCGCGGCATGATCGAGGCGGCGATGCTCTGGAACGAGCCGAACAACAAGTCGCACTGGGACCCCGGGCTCGATCCCGACTGGAGCCTGTTCGCGGAGCATGTCGTCCGCGCGGGCGCCGCGATCCGCGACGTCAATCCGGGCCTGCCGCGCGTGCTGGGCGGAATGTCGCCGATCGATCCGCACTGGCTGCGGCGCATGCAGGGCCATGGCGCGCTCGACGCGGTCGATGTCGTGGCGGTCCACGGCTTCCCGCTCGA
>CBIFVW010000320.1:0-2888 GCA_966186155.1 uncultured Sphingomonas sp. | reverse complement strand
GGCGCATGACCCGACTCGACACCGACACGCTCGGCGCGATCGCCCGCGCGATCGAGGATGCGCCGCTCGCCTACCGCCAGGGCCTCACCGCGGCTTCCGTGCGCGAACGGCTGCACGCCGTCGACGCGCTCACCGGCTGGATCGGCGCGCAGCTCGCGCCGCCGAGCCATAGCGACGGCCAATTGACCTTGCCGATCGACACCGGTCTGGTCTGACTGGCGATCGTCAGGACGCGGTTTCGCGCGCGCCGGCATCGCCCGGCGCGCGCCCGAGGGCGGCGCGCAGCATGATCCGGGTCGAGCGCAAGGCTGTGCGCAGCGCCGGGGCGAGCTCGGGCCGGACCTGCCCGGCCGGCGCGGGACAGGCGTCGCGGTCGAGCAATGCGAGCAGCTGGCGCTCGTCGTCGGTCAGCGCCGGGTCGGCCGGATCCCCGGCGTCGAACCGGCGCCGGAATCCGGCTTCGAACAGGGTCAACAACCCGTCGAGCACCGGCGCGAGGATGCCGCTGCCGAGGCTCTCGAGCCGAGCATAGAGGCTGGGCTGGACGGGCTGGCCGAGGTCGCGGGCGACGCGCCAGATGCGCACCGAATCAATTACGGCCGAAGCGGCGGGCGAAGCGAACGCGAGGCGCATGGGGCATCCTTCCAGAACCCCTTTCCGACACTGTTCCCTGAGGTCTCTTTTCGAGATCGTTGCGCAAGCGGTTAGGACCGGTCTACGGCAGCAAAAAGACGGCGACACTCGACTCAGCGAGCTGTGCGTTGACAGAATGAAAGGAGCGAGGCGAACGTCCGCTAACGCCCCGAAGCCAGCCATTGAGGCCGGCGGTCGCATGACCCGAAAGCTGACCTTGGTTCACGAAGCCGAGCAAGGGACGATCGCCGCCCTTTCTACCGTGACAGAATTGACCAGAGTGCGCATTCCAGCTGATGACCAGGAAAGGCTGGGGCTATCGTCGCGCGGGGGAGACATATGATCCGACGGATTTTTGCCGTTCTTTTTGCCTTTCAACCATCGGAAGCGTTTGCTGCTGACCGTTGCGGCGGCGCTCGGCTGACAGAGGGAAGCACCGAGATGCTTGTGCTCGTCGAACAGACGGGAACCGAACAACCAGTCACGACTCACGTGAGTGTCAGTGTTCTCGGTCTCGACGCAAAAATGAGATCCTCGGGCGCCTACGAGGAAACGTCGGAGGGGCGAATCACCCCAACGCAATTCGTCGTTTACTCGTCGGCTTCCACTGCGATCGCTGAACCTCATCGGGAAACGATAAGGTGGAGGCGGGACGACGGCGCCTGGCGCACCTTTCCTCACGCATATTATGGGGACAGCCGTGGCGAATATGAATTCAAGGTAGCGCAGAAAGGCCCGTACAAGGGTTTGACTTGGGGCACCGAGCACCTGGACGAATTGAAGCTCGGCGGGCGCTTCACCATCACGCGCCTTTCAGAGGCCGGCGAAGCACTTGTAACCGGCTTCATCCAATACCCAAATGACGAAGCAATTAACTCTCTTTACAAGAGGGCGAAGAGCCAAGCCATCGTCGGCCTCAAGCCAGGTTGCAAGCCGACGTCATTCATATCGCCCGCGCCCACCAACTAGATTCTTTCCAACGGCTCACGATTTTGAACGCTGAATTGCGCATCTTGAGGATTGGCCTTTCGACGTCAGCGGATCCGGCGATTGCGGGCCGCGTGGGGACAGCATTCCTGCGCACGACCCTCCAGGCCGTCCGCTTTCCACCGTTCTGCACCGCGAAGCCGCCAGCCGGCTTCCCACCCACTCTCGGACATTCGCCGCCAGATCCTCGGGTTTCGAAGCGGGCATCGAAATTTTTCCAAGTCGGAAAGCAAGCGGCGGCACCGGAGTGCCGCCGCCCACTAAGGTCACGCCGCGAGCGGTTCAGGGACCGGCCCGGGCTCCGCATCCGGCGCGGGCAGCGCCAGCACCGCGGCCGGACCGCTCGGCTCGGGCTCGTCCCCTCGGGCGCGGGCCGCCGACACCAGTTCGGCGGCGCGGACGGTGCCGACGCCGCCCCGCCCGGTATAGGCGGAGGGCGGGAACGCCATCCATTTCGGCACCCAGCGCTCGACCCTCGGCCGGCCGTTGGCGCCGTCCAGATGATCGCGGAGGACCGCCTTCAAGGTCTTCGTCTTCTCGCCCGCATTGGCGGCGGCGACCGTCTCGCCCGCCACCTCGGCGGTGATCCGCAGCAGCACCTCCTTGTCGCGGATCAGCTCGAAAAACACCGGATCGGCCTGCCACCAGTCGGCCATGCGCACGCCGATCTGCTCGCCGACCGCCTCGACCGCCGCGCTGCCGCTGGCGAGCGTCTCGCCCATCACGATCGCGATCACGTCCATGAGCGCCGGGTCGGGCAGGTCGAGCAGCCGCAGGAACAGGCGGACCAGCTCATAGTTGTCGAGGCGGTTGCGCACCACGGTCGGGCGCTCGGGATCGAAGCCGAGCAGGGCGAGCACCGCGCGGCGCTTCTCGTCGAACACGGTTTCGCCCTTGCAGGTCTCGACCGACTCGCGGACTTCCTCGCTCCGCGCCGCCTGCGGCTCGGCCCGGGTGCTCCACAGCGGCGAACCGAGGATGGCATGCGCGACCATCAGCCGCAGCGCGACATGCGGGAAGCCGGTCAGCGCGGCGCGCACGGCGGCGTGGCGGTGCAGGTCGAGATAGGCTTGCATCGTGCCGGTGACCTCGGGCCGTGCGGGCTTCTGCTCCGTGCCGGGTGCCTCGCCGCGCTCCGCGCGCCTTGCTTCCTTGCGGGTGAGATAGCCCTCGTGGAAGGCGACCTCGCCGCTCGCGCGCACGACGATATAGACGCGCCCGCCCTTGCGCTTGGGCGCCTTCTCATACTCCCAGCTGTTGAAATACTG
>CBIFVW010000319.1:0-2898 GCA_966186155.1 uncultured Sphingomonas sp. | reverse complement strand
CCCCTCCACCACCGCCTTCGGCGGCGGTCCCCCTCCCCGTTCCGGGGAGGATTTTCTACTTCGCCAGCCCGGTCAGCAGCGTCTTGTAGTAGACGATCGACGGCGCGATCTCGCTCAAGGGCGTGCGCTCGTTGAGGCCGTGCGAGAAGCTGTCGCTGCCCTTCATGAAGATCGGGCTGACGCCGTAGCTCGGGACGCCCTTGGCGCGGAACCACATCGAATCGCTCGCTCCCGCCGACATCGCCGGCACGATCGGCACGCCGGGGAAGCGGGCGTGGATCGCCTTGGTGACGAGCGCCATCAGATCGGGGCGGAGCGGCGAGGCGGGGCTCGCGATCGCGCCCGCGGTGACGTTGGCGATCTTGAGCTGCGGGTCGCCGACCACCTTCACCAGCGTCGCCTGGACCTCCTCGACCGGCGTGCCGGGGAAGATGCGGCAGTTGATGTTGGCGCTGGCGCGCTGGGGCAGCGCGTTGGGGGCGTGGCCCGCGCTCGCCATGGTCGCGACGCAGGTCGTGCCGGTCTGTCCCACCAGCCCGGGCTCGGCACGGAGCACCGCGAGCGCCTGGGGATCCTCCGGATTCTCGACGAAGCGCTTCATCGCGGCGGCGACGGTGGGGGAGTCGGTCGTCCTGGCGCCCTGGAGGAAGCCCGCGCGGGTGATCTCGTTGACCTGGCCGGGGAATTGATAGGCCTCGATCTTCCCGAGCGCGCGCGCGAGCTGGTAGATCGCGTTGGTCCTGGTCGGCGCGCTCGAATGGCCGCCCGGATTGGTGAAGGTCAGCTCGAAATCGGCATAGGTCTTCTCGGCGCCCTGCAGGCCGAAGATCTCGGGCTTGCCGTTCTCGTCGAGGCTGCCGCCGCCGCCGTCGATGTTCAGCAGGAGCTCGGCATCGTGATATTGCTCGGCCATCGCCGCGGTGGTCTTCATGCTCGTCTCCTCGTCGCCCGAGGCGAGGAGGAGGATGTCGCGGCTCGGCCTGAAGCCCTCGCGCTTCAGCTGGATCAGCGTCGCGATCATCGTCGAGAGGTCGTACTTCATGTCGGTCGCGCCGCGGCCGAAGATATAGCCGTTCTCGATTACCGGGGTGAACGGATCGCGGGTCCAGTCGGCCGGCTTGGCCTCGACCACGTCCATATGGCCGGAGATGTAGATCGGCTTCCTGCCCGGCGCGCCGGTGCCCCTGTAGCGCGCGACCATATAGGCGGTGTCGCCGAGCTTCTCGACGCGGATATCGGCGGGATCGAAGCCGCCGGCGACGAGCTGTTCCTTGAGCCAGGTCGCATAGTCGAAGGTCTGGTTGCCGGGCCCGGCCACGGTGCGGAAGGCGATGCCGCGCTTCAGCAGCTCGAGCGCCTGCGCCTCGGCCTGCGGGTTGGTCTGCGCCTGCGCGGCCGAAGCCGTCAGCGCCATCGCCAGCAACGCCGCACCCGCGAGAACCCGCATCCCTTGTCTCCCTGTTGAACGGGCGTAAAGCTAGACCTCCTCGGGTACAGGTCAACGGGGGACGGGCGATGCGGCGGCTTTTCTTGGGGCTCATCGCGATGCTGGCGGCGCTGCCCGCGGCGGCGCAGGTCGCCTATGTCCGCGCCGGGCATCTGGTCGACGTGGTCGCGGGCAGGGTGCTCGACGACCAGCTGATCCGGATCGAAGGCGAGCGGATCGTCGCGGTCGGCCCCTGGAGCGGCGCGCCGGCGGACGGGCCGGTTACCGACTGGTCCGCCTTTACGGTGCTGCCCGGCCTCATCGACATGCATACGCATATCGCCGACTTCGCCGAATCCGATCCGGCCAAGGTGCTGACGCATTCGGCGGCCGAGGCGGCGCTCAAGGGCGCCGACAATGCCCGGGCGACGCTGCGCGCGGGCTTCACCACGGTGCACGATGTCGGCGCCTATCGCGGCCTGACCGACGTCGCGCTGCGCGACGCGATCAATGCCGGCTGGGTGCCGGGGCCGCGGATGAACGTGGTCGGCGCCTATGTCACCGTGCCCGGCGGCGGCGGCGACGTCACCGGCTTCGCGCCCGACGTGGCGATCCCGCCCGACATGCGGCTGGGCGTGGTGCGCAGCGCCGAGGAGGCGCGCGAGAAGGTCCGCTATCTCTACCAGCACCGCGTCGACTCGACCAAGCTGATCGCCACCGGCGCGGTGCTCGCGATGGGGACCGAACCGGGCCGGCTCGAGCTCAGCGAGGAGGAGATGCGCGCCGCAGTCGCCGAGGCGGCGGCGAATGGCGGCTATGCGACGGCGCATGCGCACGGCGCCGAGGGGATCAAGGCGGCGATCCGGGCGGGTGTGCGCTCGATCGAGCACGCCTCGCTGATCGACGCCGAGGGGATCGCGCTCGCCAAGGCCAGGGGCGTCTGGCTCGTCATGGACATCTACAATGGCGACTATATCGACACCGAGGGCCGCAAGGCGGGCTGGCCCGAGGAATATCTGCGCAAGAATCTCGAGACCACCGAGAAGCAGCGCGAGGGTTTCCGCTCGGCGGTGAAGGCGGGCGTGAAGATCGCCTATGGCACCGATGCCGGCGTCTATCCGCACGGGCAGAACGCGCGGCAGTTCGCCTATATGGTGCGCTGGGGCATGACGCCGATGCAGGCGATCCAGTCCGCCACCAGCGTCGCCGCCGAGCTGCTGCGCTGGCAGAAGGATGTCGGCGCGGTGGCGCCCGGCCGCTATGCCGACCTGGTCGCGGTGAAAGGCGATCCGATCGCCGACATCCGTGCGCTCGAGAGGCCGGCGGCGGTGATGAAGGGGGGCGTGCTCGTCGAGTAGGTTGACCGCGCGGCGGGGCCTGTGGCAAGCGAGCGCTCGCGCGGGCGTAGCTCAATGGTAGAGCAGAAGCTTCCCAAGCTTACGACGAGGGTTCGATTCCCTTCGCCCGCTCCA
>CBIFVW010000318.1:0-2907 GCA_966186155.1 uncultured Sphingomonas sp. | reverse complement strand
CGAATAGCGTTGCGCCGCCGCCGCACGCTCTGCTAGCCGCCTCCGCATGTCCGTAGACACTGCAACCGTGAAGAAGGTGGCGAGCCTGGCGCGGATCGCGATCAGCGATGCCGATGCCGAGCGACTCGCGCCCGAGCTCAACAACATCCTGGGCTGGATCGAGCAGCTCGGCGAGGTCGACACCTCGTCGGTCGAGCCGATGACCGCCGTGATCCCCAACAAGCTCCGGCTGCGCGAGGACGTAGTCACCGAGGGCGACCAGCGCGACGCGGTGCTGGCCAACGCGCCGCAGGGCGAGCACGGCTTCTTCACCGTGCCGAAGGTGGTCGAATGAACGATTTGACCGATCTCGGCGTCGCGGCGATTCGCGACGGGGTGCGCGCCGGCAAGTTCTCGGCGCGCGAAGTCGCCGACGCGTTCATCGTCAAGGTGAGCCGCGCCAAGCAGCTCAACGCCTTCATCGTCGAGACGCCCGAGCATGCGCTCGCCGCCGCGCGCGCCGCCGACGAGGCGGTGGCGAAGGGCGAGGCGCTGAAGCCGCTCGCCGGCGTGCCGCTCGGCATGAAGGACCTGTTCGCGACCAAGGGCGTGCAGACCACCGCGGCGAGCCACATTCTCGAGGGCTTCAAGCCGGTCTATGAGTCGACCGTTTCCCAGAAGCTCTGGGACGCGGGCGCGGGCATGCTCGGCAAGCTCAACATGGACCAGTTCGCGATGGGCTCGTCCAACGAGACCAGCCATTTCGGCAATGTGGTCTCCCCCTGGCGGCGGCGGGACGGCGGCAACGCCCCGCTCGCGCCGGGCGGCTCGTCGGGCGGCAGCTCGGCGGCGATCGCGGCGCGGCTCTGCCCGGGCGCGACCGGCACCGACACGGGCGGCTCGATCCGCCAGCCGGCCTCGTTCACCGGCATCAGCGGCATCAAGCCGACCTATGGCCGCTGCTCGCGCTGGGGGATCGTCAGCTTCGCCTCGTCGCTCGACCAGGCCGGACCGATGGCGCGCGACGTCAGGGACTGCGCGATCCTGCTCGAGGCGATGAGCGGCTTCGATCCCCGGGATTCGACGTCGCTCGAGCTGCCGGTGCCCAAATGGGAGGAGAATCTCTCCGGCGACCTCAGGGGCAAGAAGATCGGCATCCCCAAGGAATATCTGATCGACGGCACCCCGAGCGAGATCGTCAAGCTCTGGGAGACCGGGATCGAATGGGTGAAGGACGCGGGCGCCGAAGTGGTCGAGGTCTCGCTGCCGCACACCAAATATGCGCTGCCGGCCTATTACATCATCGCGCCGGCCGAGGCCTCGTCGAACCTCGCCCGCTATGACGGCGTGCGCTACGGCCTGAGGGAGCTGCCCGAGGGCGCCAACCTGCAGGAGATGTACGCAGCGACACGCGCCGAGGGCTTCGGCGACGAAGTGAAGCGCCGCATCCTGATCGGCACCTATGTGCTCTCGGCGGGCTTCTACGACGCCTATTTCACCCAAGCATCGAAGGTGCGCAGCCTGATCGCACGCGATTTCGAGCGGGCATGGCTGTTCTGCGACCTGCTGCTCACCCCTACGGCGCCCTCGGCGGCGTTCGCGCTGGGCGAGAAGAGCGATCCGCTGGCGATGTACTTGAACGACGTCTTCACCGTGCCGTCGAGCCTGGCGGGGCTGCCGGCCATGAGCGTGCCGGGCGGGCTCGACAAGCAGGGGCTGCCGCTCGGCCTGCAGATCATCGGCAAGCCGCTCGACGAGCAGGGCGTGCTCGACGCCGGGCTGGCGATCGAGCAGCGCGCGGGGTTCACGGCGCGGCCCGAGCCCTGGTGGTGACTGCCTGATCGATCCCCTGCGCGCGCAGGCGCTTCAGCCATGCGCGCCCGGGTTCGTCGAAGCGGCGGGTGACGTACCAGCCCAGCGCCAGCACGAGCGGCAACGTCGCCGCGATCACCGGCAGCTGCGGAAGCGCGGAAAGGCGCGTGCCGGTGAGCAGCAGCGCGAGCTTGCTCAGGATCGCGAGCACCGGCGCCTGCATCAGATAGAAGCCGTAGGACACATGGCCGAGCCGGAGTCCCAGCCGGCGCGAGCCCGGCGTCGTGCGCGCCTGGGCCGCGAGCAGCACCAGCAGGGGCAGGACCAGGAAGGTGAGCGCCGCGTCATAGGCCCAGCCGACCGGCGCCGGCAACAGGACCAGGACGAGCAGCAGCGCGATCAGCGAGTCCGGCAGCCGGACGCGATCGGGCAGCCATGCGTGGACGCGAAACAGCGCCACGCCCGCGAAGAAGCCCCATAGGGCCCGCGCGCCGCCGCTCCAGAAGCCCGGCCATTCGGCACCGATGTCGAGCGATCCGGCGGCCGCCGCCATCGCCAGCGTCGCCGCGAGGCCGGCGAGCATCAGCCCGGCGAGCAGCTTGCGGCCGAGCCAGGGGGCCAGCGCCGCGAACAGCAGGTTGGCGGCCAGTTCCCACATCAGCGACCAGGCGGGGAAGGCGAGCGGGAACAGGCTGGTGGTGTCGCGCGACGGATCGAGCGGCGCCGGCAGGAAGAAGAGCCCGGTGGCGATCTCGACGCCCCAATAGGCATAGGCGCCCTTGCCTGCGAGGATCAGCTCGTTGAGCGCGAGCAGGGCGCCGGCGAGCGTCGCCAGCAGGTAGAGCGGATAGAGGCGGATCAGCCGCCGGACCATGAAGGCCCGCAGCCCGCCGCCGCGCGCGAGCTCGGCGCCATGGGCATGCGCGAGCACGAAGCCGCTCAGAACGAAGAACAGGTCTACCGCCAGATAGCCGCGCGGCACCGGCGATAGGGCATGATCCATGCTCGTCGCATGGAAGGCGACCACCACGAGCGCCGCGACGCCGCGGAGCATGTCCAGTGCCTCGAAGCGCTGCCGCTGCGGATCCTGCACCCCGAACCCCCGTTCATCCCCGA
>CBIFVW010000317.1:0-2954 GCA_966186155.1 uncultured Sphingomonas sp. | reverse complement strand
CGCCGAACCCGCCGAGATCGGCGTCGGCGCCCGCGCGGCGGGTGGACTTGGCGAGCGGGCCGATCGCACGGACCAGCGCATTGCCGGCCGCGATCGAGACGCCCGCACGGGCATAGGTATAGGCTTCGGGTTCGCTCATGAGACGCGCCTAGCCACATCGCGCTTGGATTTCCACGCCCGGTTCGCCAAAAGGGCGCCGAATGGCTCTCGCACGCACCTCCCTGATCGTCGGCATCGCCTCCGCGCTCGCGCTCGCGGGGGTCGGCGCCGTCGTCGCGCAGGGGCCGGGCGGAGGCAGCGCGGTGCCGATCGACTCCTCGGGGAGCTTCGAGATCTCGGGCGTCACCGTCGACGTGAAGGGCAAGGACGCCGATGCCGCGCGGCTCGGCGGCTGGCGGCTCGCCCAGCGCAAGGGCTGGGAGATGCTGTCGCGCAAGCTCACCGGCAAGCCTTCGAGCCTATCCGATTCGGCGCTCGATTCGCTCGTCACGGGCATCGTGGTCGAGCGCGAGCAGATCGGCCCGACGCGCTACATCGCGCGGCTCGGCGTGCTGTTCGACCGGGGGAAGGCCGGCAGCATCCTGGGCGTCAACGTCGCTGTCAACCAGTCGCCGCCGATGCTGCTGGTGCCGCTCGAATATTCGGGCGGCGCGGGGCTGGTGTTCGAGCGCGAGACCGCATGGGCGCGCGCCTGGAACCGATTCCGGAGCGGCGGCAGCACCGTCGACTATGTCCGCGTCCGCGGCACCGGACCCGACGCGCTGCTGCTCAACGCCGGCCAGGTGCTGCGCCGCGGCCGCAACTGGTGGCGGACCGTGCTCGACCAGTACGGCGCGTCCGACGTGCTGGTCGCCGAGGTGCAGCTGCGCCGCGACTATCCGGGCGGCGCGATCGTCGGCATCTTCTCGGCGACTCACGGCCCCGACCGCCAGCACATCGCCGACTTCGCGCTGCGCGTCGACAATGGCGATTCGCTCGACGCGCTGATGGACGCGGGGGTGCAACGGATCGACAAGGCCTATCAGGAGGCCCTGGCCGCCGGCATCCTCCACACCGACCGGCTGCTCGCCACGCGCCCGCCGAGCCCCAAGGCCATCGAGACGCCGACCGACGAGGAGACCGGCGCCGCGACTCCGACCCCCGAGGCGAGCGCCGCGACCGGCGCCACGATCAGCATCCAGTTCGACACGCCCAACGTGGGCTCGGTCACCGCCGGCGAGGCCGCGCTGCGCGGTGTGCCAGGCGTGCGATCGGCGAACACCACCAGCCTCGCGCTCGGCGGCATCTCGGTGATGCGCGTCGGCTATGACGGCGCGATCGGCGGCCTGCGCGTGGCGCTCGAGGCGCGCGGCTGGCAAGTGCAGGAGGGGCCGGGCGTGCTCCGCATCCGCCGCGCGGGAGGCGGGGGAGGCGGGGGTACCCAGCCGACGCCGACGCCCCAGCCGACAACGGACAGCTCGAACGGCGGATGACGCAGCTACGCCTGCCGCTGGGCCTGCCCGAAGCACGCGAGACGGAGTTCCTGGTCAGCGAATCGAATGCCCGCGCGGTCCATCAGCTCGAGCATTGGGGCACCTGGCCGGTGATGACCGCGCTGCTCGCGGGCCCGCGCAAGTCCGGCCGCAGCCTGCTCGCGCGCATCTTCGCCGCGAAGAGCGGCGCGCGCGTCCTCGACGATGCCGATCGGATGAAGGAAGCCGATGTCTTCCACGCCTGGAACCAGGCCCAGGGCGAGCGCCGGCCGCTGCTGCTCGTCGCCGAAGCCGCACCGCCGGCCTGGGCGGTCAAGCTCCCGGACCTGCGCTCGCGCCTCGCCGCCTCGCCCTTGCTCGAGATCGGGCCGCCCGACGACGCGCTGATCCCGCAGCTGCTCGAACGCGCCTTCGAGCGGCATCTCCTCCACGCCAAGCCCGACGTGATCGCCTGGATCGCCAAGCGGATCGAACGCAGCCATATCGCGATCCTGCGCGTTGCCGATGCCTTGGAGACCGAAGCCGGGCGGCGCTTGTCGATCCCGGCGGCGCGCGCCACACTGGCGGCAGCCGGTCTCATAACCGAAACGGACGACAGCTAACGCCATGGCCAGGGCAGCAACCAGACGTGTCAGCGAGGAACCGGCCATGACCGCTCCGGCGGAAGACAGCGGAAAGCGTTTCTTCAACCGCGAGCTCAGCTGGCTCGCATTCAACCGCCGTGTGATGGAGGAGGCGTGCAACCCCGCGCACCCGCTGCTCGAGCGGCTGCGCTTCCTGTCGATCTCGGGCTCGAACTTCGACGAGTTCTTCATGGTCCGCGTCGCCGGCCTGATGGGCCAGCAGATCCAGAGGATCGAGGCGCGCTCGGCCGACGGGCTCACGCCCGGCCAGCAGCTCGCGGCGATCTCGGCCGAGGCCGAGACGCTGGCCGACGGCCAGCAGGCGATCTGGAACGACATCCGCGCCGAGCTCGCCGCCACCGGCATCCACGTGCTCGATCCGGACGGGATCGAAGGCGAGACCGAAGCCTGGCTCGAAAACCATTTCCGCGAGCAGATCTTCCCGATCCTCACGCCCCAGGCGCTCGATCCGGCGCACCCGTTCCCGTTCATCCCCAACCAGGGATCGAGCGTGATCTTCGATCTCGTCCGCCGCGCGGACCACGAGCCGATCCGCGAGCTGGTGCTGCTGCCGACGACGATGAAGCGCTTCGTGCGCCTGCCGGGCGATCCCGCGCGCTATGTCGCGGTCGAGGCGGTGCTCAAGCATTTCTCGCACCTGCTCTTCCCCGGCTACGACGTCCTCGGCGCGGCGGCGTTCCGCGTGCTGCGCGACAGCGACATCGAGATCGAGGAAGAGGCCGAGGACCTGGTCATGACCTTCCGCTCGGCGATCACGCGTCGCCGCCGCGGCCGCGTCATCCGCCTCGAGATGGAGGAGAGCATCGCCCCCGAGCTCGAGGCGGTGCTCAAGGAGGAG
>CBIFVW010000316.1:0-3017 GCA_966186155.1 uncultured Sphingomonas sp. | reverse complement strand
TATCTGGACTTTGTCGACCCGCAGGGCGCGCGCCGTGGGGTCGAAGTCGACCGCGACGTCGACGCCCTTCTCCCGCGCGCCGATCAGCGCGAGCTTGGATGCCTCGTCGACGAGGCCGGCGAGGTCCTCGACGCTTTTCTCGGTCTCGCCGCGCGCGACGAACTCGCGCAGCCGCCGGACGATCCCGCCCGCGCGCAGCGCCTCGCTGGCGGCCTCGCCGAGCGCCTCGCGGACCGTCTCCAGCTCCTCGGGCGTCGCGCCCCGCATCAGGTTGCGCGCGCCGCTGACATAATTGACCACCGCGGTGATCGGCTGGTTGAGCTCGTGCGCCAGCGTCGAGGCCATGGTGCCCATCGCGCCCACCCGCGCGGCATGGACGAGATCGGAGCGCAGCTGCTCGATCCGCTCCTCGGCGCGCTGCTTCTCGGTCAGGTCGCGGATGAAGCCGGTGAAGATGCGGTCGCCCTCGGTGATCGCCTCGCCGACCGAGAGCTCCATCGGGAAGGTCGATCCGTCGCGGCGCTGGCCGATCACGGTGCGGCCGCGGCCGATGATGCGGCGCTCGCCGGTCGTGAGATAGCGATGGATGTAGCCGTCGTGCCTTTCGCGGTCGGGCGAGGGCATCAGCCCGCTCACATTGGTGCCGATCACTTCCTCCTCGCGAAAGCCGAACAGCCGTTCGGCGGCGGCGCTGAACGAGAGGATGCGGCCGGCGTCGTCGATCACGATCATCGCGTCGGGCACGGTCGCGAGCACCGAGCGGAACTGGTTGGCGCTCGCGCTGAGCTGGCGCTCGGCGGCGCGCTGCGCGGTGACGTCGCGGATCACCTTGCCGAAGCCGCGCAACGCGCCCTGATCGTCATAGAGCGGAGTCAGCGTGACGTCGGCGAGGAATTCCGAGCCGTTCTTGCGCAGCCGCCAGTCCTCCTCCTTCACTCTGCCCTCGGCGCGGGCGCGGGCGAGGTCGGCCTGGAGCTTGCCCGCAGCGCGCGCGGCCTCGGGATAGAAGATCTCGGCACTGCGCCCGACGACTTCCGCCGCGCTCCAGCCCTTGAGCCGCTCGGCGCTCTTGTTCCAGATCGTCACGCGCCCTTCGGGATCGAGCATGTAGATCGCATGGCCCTCGGCGCCGTCGATCAGCAGGTTGAGCTCGTCGGCGAGGTCCTTGGCGAGCTTGCCCTGGCGGTGCGTGTGGCGCGCGCTCGCCTCCGCGATCCGGCGCAGGCCCGTGAGACGCAGCGTGATCAGGATGACGCTCGCGCCGACCAGGAGAAACACGATCAGCTCGGCAATTCCGCCCTGTTGCGGCATGCCGTAGAGCTGGTTGACCGTGATCGCGCTGAGGATCGTCGCCAGGATCGCGGGTCCCGTGCCGCCCAATGCGCCGGTGGCGAGGATCGCCACGACGAACAGCAGATAGTGCGCGCGCGTGAAGAGCAACGGATCGAGTGCGATGCGAAGCAGGGCCGCGAGCGCGACTGCGGCGGCGGCGATGCCATAGCCCGTCAGGCGCTGCAGGATCGGGGGCGTCAAAGCGGCGTTCGTCTCCGTCGTCGCCGGCTGGCAACCTGCCGGTTTACGACGAGGCTAACATGGGGCAGCCGGGCCCGAAAGACCGGCGGAGCCTCATCCGTCCAGGGCGGCCAGGAGCTCGCCGGCGCGGACCGGCTTGCCGATCACCGCGGCGAAGCTCGTTTCGCCGCCCTCGGCGGACGATTCGGTCATCAGCACGGCATGGCCGGCCCAACCGCGCCCGCGCAGCGTCGCGAGGACGCCCGCCTCGCCGGCCGCGCGATCGGCCACGAGGAAGCGGGCCTCCACGGGACGAGCGGCGAGCGCCGTCCGCGCCGTCGCGAAGGCGAGCACGTCGAAGCCTCGCCCCTCCAGCAGCAGCTGGAGCGCGCGCCGCGCCTCGTCCTCGCCTTCGATGAGGAGAAGGCCGCCGCGGCGGGGAGGAGGATCAACCGGTTTCTGCATGCGTGGGTCGTCCGGCGCGAGCGCGGGGATGCCTCGCTAGGCCGGAAAATCGCGCGCCGCGATTGGTAGTCCTACGTAATGGAGCGTTCAGCGGCCGCCGCCCATATTGCAGAACAAGCCCCGATCGCCATTGGACTTTTCGGGCGAGACACATTATGTACCGGTCAATATGGAAATGACAGCCTGCCACGCCGCCAAGGGACGCCCCCGCGAATTCGACGCCGACTCGGCGCTCGCCGCGGCGCTGCGCGTGTTCTGGAGCAAGGGGTATGAAGGCGCGTCGCTCACCGACCTGACCGACGCGATGGGCATCACACGCCCGAGCCTCTATGCCGCCTTCGGGAACAAGGAAGCTTTGTTCCGCAAGGCCCTCGACCTCTACGAGCGCGAGAAGCTCGACTATATAGGCGAAGCGCTCAAGCAACCCACCGCCCGCGCGGTGGCCGAGCATCTGCTGCACAACGCGCTCGAGATGCAGATGAGCAGCTGCGATCCCAAGGGCTGCATGGGCGTCATCAATTCGGTGGCCTGCGGCGCCGACGCCGAGTCGATCCGGGCCGAGGTGATCCAGCGCGGCGTGGTCGCCAAGCGTGCGCTGGTCGCGCGTTTCGAGCGGGCCAAGGCGGAGGGCGACCTGCCCGCCGACACCGATCCGGTCGGTCTCACCTCCTTCCTCGTCGCGATCATGCAGGGGCTCGCCGTGCAGGCGGGCGCCGGTGCGTCGTGCCAGGACCTCAAGGCGCTGATCGACACCAGCCTCGCGATGTGGCCGAGCAAATAGAGTCCACGCCCTGAGGCGGCCTTCCCAATCCTCCCCCGGAGGGGGAGGGGGGCGCCGAGCGGAGCTCGGTGGTGGAGGGGTAGGTTCAGCAGGCGACGTCGCAAGTGGAGATTACCCCTCCACCAGCCTGCGGCTGGTCCCCCTCCGGGGGGAGGATCCGCCGAATGTCGATCCGTCCCAGCCTCCATTCAGGAGGCGGCCCTTCCAATCCTCCCCCGGAGGGGGAGGGGGACCGCCGAGCGAAGCTCGGTGGTGGAGG
>CBIFVW010000315.1:0-3038 GCA_966186155.1 uncultured Sphingomonas sp. | reverse complement strand
TCCCAATACTGCCCGCGCGCATAGGCGCGGCGCACGCCATTATTCTCCATATGGGCGAGCTGGCGCTCGATCGCGTCCGGGTTCCAGATGCCCATCTCGTTGAGCAGCGTCGCCGCCATCGCCCGGAAGCCGTGCGCGGTCATCTGATCCTTGCCATAGCCCATGCGCCGCAGCGCGTAGGTGATCGTGTTCTCCGACAATGGGCGCTTCCACGTATGGCAGGCCGGAAACACATATGGGCTATGTGCGGTGAGAGGTCCTACCTCCTCCAGCAAGGCCAGCACCTGCCTGGATAACGGGACCTGATGCGGCCATCGCATCTTCATTTTCTCGGCGGGAATGGACCAGACGGCCCGGTCGAAATCGAACTCGCTCCATTCGGCCTGACGTAGCTCGCCCGGCCGGACGAATACATGCGGCGACATCCGTAGCGCGTACTGGGTGATGCCGTACCCCGAGAACGCCTCTATCGCGCGCAGCAGCTCACCCACGTCCCTGGGGTTGGTGATAGCCGCGTAGTGTCGGGTCTTCGGGACAACGATCGCGCCCCTCAGGTCGGCGGCCACGTCCCGCTGCACCCGGCCAGTCGCGATACCGTAGCGAAAGACCCGGCTGATAACGCTGCGCATGCGCCTGGCGCTTTCATAGCGTCCCGTCGCTTCGAGCTTGCGCAGCACGGCCAGCACTTCCAGCGCCTCGATCTGGTTGATCGGGCGCGAGCCGATATCGGAATACGCCATCCCGAGCAGCCACTGCACCTTTTCGAGCGTGATCCCGGCACGGCCTTCGCGGGTGATCTTCGTGACCCATTCCTCCGCGACTGACTTGAAGCTGTTGCTGGCGTCGAACTGCGCCCGCATCCGCTTGAGCTTCTTTTCCGCAGCTGGATCGATGCCGTCCGCGACCAGCTTGCGGGCGGCATCACTCGCCTCTCTTGCCTCCGCGAGGCTGACCTTGGGCCAGACGCCGAGCGACAGCACCTTGTCCTTGCCGAGATAGCGATACTTGAGTCGCCAGTATTTCGAACCGATGGGGGTGACGAGGAGGAAGAGCGAATGCTCATCGAAGAGCTTGTATGCCTTTGCTCGAGGCCGGGCATTCTTGATGGCGAGAACGGTGAGCGCCATGGGGGTATCTCCATCCGAAAACGGGTGGATCATGGCCCCAAAAAGTACCCCAAAAGCGGGGTATCTGTGGGGAAACCCACCCGAACCTCGCCGGACAAAGTAGCAGAAAAAGCGCTTGTTTCCGAGCCACTTACGGGACGTTCCTGGACGTCCGTGGATGGGAAAGTGGTGCCCAGAAGAGGACTCGAACCTCCACGACCTTTCGATCGCCGCCACCTGAAGACGGTGCGTCTACCAATTCCGCCATCTGGGCACGGGGTAGGCGGCGCGCTCTAGGGGAGGGGCGGGGCGGTTGTCAACTTTCATCCGCGCTTGCCGTTTGCGGCGCCGCGCGGCATGGGAAGCGGCTCTCCCGCGGCGCTCGCGGCAAGACCAGGACAAAGGGATGAAGGACAAGCTCGTAACGCTGATCGGCGGCGGCGGATTCGTCGGCCGCTACGTCGCGCAGGAACTGCTCGCCGCCGGCGCGCGGCTGCGCATCGCCCAGCGCCGGCCCCGCGACGCCTGGTTCCTGAAGCCCCTGGGCGGGCTCGGCCAGACCCAGTTCGTCGCCGCCGACGTGCGCCAGCCCGGAACGATCGCCGCCGCGGTCGCAGGCGCCGATGCGGTGGTCAATCTCGCCGGCGTGCTCAAGGGCGATTTTCACGCCGTCCATGCCGAAGGCGCGCGTAACGTCGCGACCGCGGCGAAGGCGGCGGGAGTCGGTACGCTCGTCCATTTCTCCGCACTCGGCGCCGATCCCGAGTCGCGCTCGGCCTATGGCCGCAGCAAGGCCGCGGGCGAAGCGGCGGTGCGCGACTCCTTTCCGAACGCCGCCATCCTGCGTCCGTCCTTCGTCTTCGGCCGCGAGGACCGGTTCACCAATCGCTTCGCCGGGCTCGTCGCGACCCTGCCGGTGGTGCCGGTGTTGCGCGGCCAGACGCGCATGCAGCCGGTCTATGCCGTCGACGTGGCGCAGGCCGTGGTCGCGGCGCTTCGCGATCCCGCAACCCATGGCGGCAGGGCCTATGAACTCGGCGGTCCCGACGTGCTGTCCATGGCCGAGCTGTTCCGCTGGCTGGCGCAGGCGACCGGGCACAAGCCCATCTTCGCCGAACTGCCCGACGCGCTGGGCGCCCTGATCGCCGCATTCGGGGCTTTCCCCGGCGCACCGATCACGCAGGATCAATGGCGGATGCTCGGCAGCGACAATGTCGTGGCGGGTGCCGACGGGCTCGCCGCGTTCGGCATTGCGCCGACGCCGCTGGCGAGCGTCGCGCCTGCATGGCTGGTGCGCTTCCGCAGGCATGGGCGGTTCGGCCGGGCCGGCCAGGCCGCTTGAATTCAGGGAAAGGGCCGGCGCTCCGGCCACAATCGAGGAAGGGGCGTAGGTCCGAATGAGCGAGCTTCTGGTCGCGATCCTGCTCGGCATCGTCGAGGGGATCACCGAATTCCTGCCGGTCTCGTCGACCGGGCACCTGATCCTCGCCAGCGAGCTGCTCGGCTATGACGCGGCGACCTGGGCGATGTTCAACGTCGTCATCCAGCTGGGCGCGATCCTCGCGGTAGTGGTGCTTTATTGGCGGACCTTCTGGGCCGTCGCGCTCGGGCTGATCCAGCGCAATCCGGTCTCGTGGCGATTCGCCCGGAACCTGCTGATCGCCTTCATCCCCGCCGCGGTGATCGGCCTCGCGCTCCATGACGAGATCGAGAAGCTGCTCGGCGAGCCGATGGTGGTCGCGTGGGCGCTGATCCTCGGCGGCGTCGCGATCCTCGTGATCGAGCGGCTAGTGAAGAGCGCCACCATTCACGGCATCGCGGAGATCCCGCTCGTCCGCGTGATCGGTATCGGCTTCATCCAGTGCATCTCGATGATCCCGGGCGTCAGCCGCTCGGGCGCGACGATCATGGGCGCGCTGTCCTTGGGCGTCG
>CBIFVW010000314.1:0-3038 GCA_966186155.1 uncultured Sphingomonas sp. | reverse complement strand
ATCGCGGATGTGCAGGACGGGAAGCTGATCGCATGAGCGGGCCCAGCTGGCACGAACGCCTTCTCGGCGGCTTCCGCAAGACCTCCGACCGGCTGATGGGCAACCTCGCCGGGCTCGGCCTCGCGCGGCTCGACGAGGCGGTGCTCGACGAGATCGAGGAGGCGCTGATCGCCTCCGATCTGGGGCCCGAGACCGCCGCGCGCGTCCGCCAGCGGCTCGCCGAGGGCCAGTTCGAGCGCAACATGGAGGAGCTCGGCATCCGGCTGGTCGTCGCCGACGAAGTCGCCAAGGCGCTCGCGCCGGTGGCGAAGCGCCTCGAGATCGAAGCCTTTCCGCGCCCGCAGGTGATCCTGGTCATCGGCGTCAACGGATCGGGCAAGACCACGACGATCGCCAAGCTCGCCAACCTGCTCCTCGAGCAGGACTATTCGGTGATGCTCGCCGCCGGCGACACGTTCCGCGCCGCCGCGATCGGCCAGCTTCGCACCTGGGCCGAGCGGATCGGCGTGCCGATCGTCTCGGGCGCCGAGGGCGGCGACGCCGCGGGGATCGTGTTCGAGGCGGTCAAGCAGGCCACGGAGACGGGCATCGACGTGCTCATCGTCGACACCGCGGGCCGCCTCCAGAACAAGCGCGAGCTGATGGACGAGCTCGCCAAGATCCGCCGCGTGCTCGGGCGCCTGAACCCCGCCGCGCCGCACGACGTGGTGCTCGTGCTCGACGCCACCACCGGCCAGAACGCGCTCAACCAGATCGAGGTGTTCAAGGAAGTCGCCGGAGTCACCGGCCTCGTCATGACCAAGCTCGACGGCACCGCGCGCGGCGGGGTGCTCGTCGCCGCGGCCGAGCGATACGGGCTGCCGATCCACGCGATCGGCGTCGGCGAGAAGGTCGACGACTTGCGCCCGTTCGACGCCGAGGAGGTTGCGCGGATCATCGCGGGCGTGGAAGAACGCCGCCATGGCTGACAAAAAGACCGCTTCGCCGGGCCTCCGCATGCTGATCGACTATGGGCCGCTGGCGGCCTTCTTCATCGTCAACACGGTGGCGCAAGGGCCGGTGCTCGCGCGGATATTCGCCGCCACGATCGGCTTCATGATCGCGATGGCGCTGGCGATGGCGCTGAGCTGGTGGAAGACCCGCCACATCTCGCCGATGCTGTGGATCACCGCCGCCTTCGTGCTCGTGTTCGGCAGCCTGACGCTCTATTTCCACGACCAGGTCTTCATCCAGATCAAGCCGACCATCATCTACGCGCTGTTCGCGATCGTGCTGGGCTATGGGCTGATCGCGGACAAGCCGCTGCTCCAGATGCTGCTCGAGACGGCCTATCCGGGCCTTTCCGCCCGGGGCTGGAGGCTGCTGACGATCAACTGGTCCCTGTTCTTCGTCGCCGCCGCGGCGGCGAACGAAGCTGCGCGGCAGATGCTCGGCTGGGATCAATGGGTGATCTTCAAGACCTGGGTGATGATTCCCGTCACGCTCGTCTTCGCGATGATCAACATCCCCATGCTGATGCGCCACGGCCTCCAGCTCGAAAAGCCCGCCGACGCCCCGATCCCGCCCGAGGGGTGAGGTCTCCCTCCCCCGTCGGGGAGAGGGAGATCGCGGCTCAGCTCTGCTGGTCCGCCCGGCCGACGCCTTCGCCGTCGAGATTCTGCGACACGAAGTCCCAGTTGATGATGTTGGCGGTGATCGTCTCGAGATATTTGGGACGCATGTTGCGATAGTCGATGTAATAAGCGTGCTCCCACACATCGATGGTGAGCAGCGGCTTCATGCCCTCATAGACCACCGGCGTGTCGGCGTCGTGGAGCGACGTCACCTTGAGCGCGTCGCCGTCGAGCACGAGCCAGCCCCAGCCGTTCGAGAAATGGTTGGTCGATTCCGCCACCAGCTTCTTCACCAGCTCCTCGGTCGAGCCGAACTGCGCGTCGATAAGCTCGGCGAGCTTGCCGCTCGGCGCGGTCTTCTCGGGGGTGAGGCCCTGCCAGAAGAAGCTGTGGTTCCAGATCTGCGCGGAATTGTTGAACAGGCCCTTGTCGCCCGTCTGCTTGGCATGCGCGATCACCTCGGAGAGCTTGCGCCCCTCGAGGCCCTTCTCGGCGATGAAGCCGTTGGTCTTGTCGACATAGGCCTTGTGATGCTTGCCGTGATGGAACTCGAGCGTCTCGGCCGACATGTGCGGCGCCAGCGAGTCCTTGTCGAAGGGCAGCGGGGGAAGTTCGAACGCCATGAGTCTACTCCGTTTGCGAAGGCTTCGCCCGCCCAACGATCCGGAGCGGGTTGCGGTCCTCCCCTAGCCCGCGAAATCGGACGCTGTCCCGCAAATTTCGTTGCGTGTGACAAATGAAAATTCCGATCGTAGGATGCGCGCAGCGAAGGGGCCGGCGGGCACCGGCTCCACTCGAGGGGGAGCCAAACGCATGGACAAGTTCTTCGGCAATCTTCACATGGTTCTGGTGGTGGGCCTGGTGCTCGCGCTCGGGCTGGTCTTCTCGCCCTTCTATGCGCCCGCGACGGTCGCGATCGGCGTGTTCCAGTGGCTGCACGTCTTCTTCGGCGTCGTCTGGATCGGCCTGCTCTACTATTTCAACTTCGTGCAGATCCCCACCATGCCGGCGATCCCCGCCGAGCTGAAGCCGGGCATCTCGAAGTTCATCGCGCCCAAGGCGCTGTTCTTCTTTCGCTGGGGCGCGGCGCTCACCGTGCTCACCGGCCTGATCCTGGCCTGGCTCTATGGCGAGCTCATTGAGGCGCTCAGCTTCAGCACCGGCTTCGAGCTGATCGGCGTGGGCATGTGGCTGGCGCTGATCATGGCGTTCAACGTCTGGGCGATCATCTGGCCGAACCAGAAGAAGGTCCTCGGCCTGGTCGCCGCCGATGACGCCGCCAAGGCCAGGGCTGCGAAGACGGCGCTGATCGCCTCCCGGACCAACGTGCTGCTGTCGATCCCGATGCTGCTCGCGATGACGAACTATCGGTAGGTTCGGCAACAACAGCCGTCACTCCGGCTTTCGTCGGGGTGACGGCTATTG
>CBIFVW010000313.1:0-3050 GCA_966186155.1 uncultured Sphingomonas sp. | reverse complement strand
GTGTCCAGTCCCCTTTTGCAACCTTTGTTCTGCTTGACTGCTCTCAGCGAATAGGCACTATTCGAGGATAGGGTATGGAGCCGCCAAGCGCTCTGGCCCGTGGTGGGAGAGGAGATGATGATGCGGCTACGCCTTTTGTCGGCCGTTGCGGCGCCGGCGCTCGTCCTGGCGCTCGCGGCCCCGGCCTTCGCGCAGGACGCCCAGGCCCCGGCGGACAATGACGACCAGACGGTCACGGATCCCAACGACATCGTCGTCACCGCGCAGGGCCGCGCGCAGGTCCTGGCCGACGTGCCGCTCGCGGTATCGGCGATCAGCGCCGAGACGCTGCAGCAGACCGGCGCGACCGACATCCGCCAGCTGAACCAGATCGCGCCGTCGCTGCTCGTCTCGTCGACCGGCAGCGAGGCGAACGGATCGGCGCGCATCCGCGGCATCGGCACGGTGGGCGACAATCCCGGCCTCGAAAGCTCGGTCGCGGTGTTCATCGACGGCGTCTACCGCTCGCGCTCGGGCATCGGCCTCAACGAGCTCGGCGAGATCGAGCGCGTCGAGGTGCTGCGCGGGCCGCAGGGCACCCTGTTCGGCCGCAACGCCTCGGCCGGCATCATCAACATCGTCAGCAAGGCGCCGTCGCCGACCTTCGCGGCGGGGGCCGAGGCGAGCTACGGCAATTACGACCAGATCCGCCTGTCCGGCTATCTCAACGTCCCGCTCGGCACGACGCTGTCGGGGCGGATCGACGGCGTCTATGTGAAGCGCGACGGCTTCTACCGCGACGTCACCAGCGGCAAGGACATCAACGACCGCAATCGCTATTTCCTGCGCGGGCAACTGCAGTTCGAGCCGTCGAGCGACCTCACCGTGCGGCTGATCGGCGACTATACCCGGCGCGACGAGAGCTGCTGCGCGGCGACCTATGTCAGCCGCGACATGAATCCCTATATCGGCGGGCTCAACGATCCGGCGCAGAACAGCATCGTGCGCGTGCTGCGCGATCTCGGCCAGCCGATGGCGGCGTTCACCGAGGGCTATAGCCGCAACGTCTATGTGACGCCGGGCCGCAGCTATGACGGCATCACCAAGGACTGGGGCGTCTCGCTGCAGGTCGACTGGAACCTGGGCGGCGCGACGCTGACCTCGATCACCGGCTATCGCGACTATTTCAGCGACCAGGGATCGGACACCGACTATAGCTATGTCGACATCCTCTATCGCGCCCCGGGCGGCTCGAACCGCGCGTTCAAGACGTGGAGCCAGGAGCTCCGGCTGCAGGGCACGGCGTTCGGCGACAAGCTCGACTGGCTGATCGGCGGCTATTATGCCGACGAGGACCTGACCGTCGTCGACGATCTCAGGTTCGGCAACCAATATGGCCGCTTCGCCACGTGCCGCCTGGTCTCGGGCGGCGGGCTGGCCGCGCTCTATTCGCCGACCTCGGCAGGCTGCCTCGCGGCGCGGCCGGCGGCGTTCGGCGCGGCCTCGCCGCTGATCTACGCGGCGATCGACCGGCTCGACAGCCTCAACAATCTCGGCAGCACGCGCGACCGCTATTTCCAGAACAGCCGCAACTGGGCGCTGTTCACGCACAATATCGTCCATCTGGCCAAGAACGTCGATCTGACCCTGGGCGTGCGCTACACCAACGAGCGCAAGCGCTTCAGCGCGACCTTCGGCAACGACAACGGCGTCTGCACCGCCAACCAGGCGTCGATCCTGGCCCTGCGCGCCAACCCGGCGCTGACCGCGGTGGTGGACGGGATCCTCGGCCTGTCGTGCCAGGGCAATTCGACCGCCGAGCTCAACGGCGTCTCGATCAGCGACGAGCGCAAGGAGGACGAGTTCACCGGCACCGCGGTGCTCTCGTGGAAGCCGTCCGACGACCTGCTGCTCTACGCCAGCTGGTCGCGCGGCTACAAGGCGGGGGGCTTCAACCTCGACCGGTCGGCGCTCAAGGTGCCGATCCTGCCCTTCGCGTCGCTGGGCGGCGCGCAGGCGCTGGTGGGGAACCTCCAGTTCGACCCCGAGATCGTCAACGCCTATGAAGCCGGCATGAAATATTCGACCGGGGCGTTCAGCCTGAACGTCGCGGGGTTCCGGCAGGAATTCAAGAATTTCCAGCTCAACACCTTCAACGGCACGGTCTTCCTCGTGCAGAACATCAACGGCTGCACGAGCGGCCTGAACAGCGGCGATCGCGACCAGAGCAAGTTCAGCACCGCGGGGAACTACAACGCGGCGGCGGCCACCACCGGCGCCTGCCCGGGCGGTGATGTGAGCTATGGCGTGCTCTCGCAGGGCTTCGAGCTCGAGGCCTCGCTGGTCCCCGCGCGCGATCTCAGGGTCGGGCTGGGCCTCACCTATGCCAAGACCAAATATCGCAACGACCTGGTCGGAAACAGCTCGGGCGCGCCGCTCGACCAGGCGCTGCGCAAGCTGCCCGGCAAGCTCCTGTCCAACGCGCCCGAGATCGTGGCGACGGCGTCCTTCGCCTGGACGCCCGAGCTCGGCAGCTCGGGGCTCTCCGGCCTGGTCTATTTCGACACGCGCCTGACCGACGACTACAACACCGGCTCGGACCTGTTCCCGCAAAAGGGGCAGGACGGCTATGCGGTGGTCAATGGCCGCATCGGCATTCGCGGGCGTGACGAGCGCTGGGCGGTCGAGGTCTGGGCGCAGAACCTGCTCAACCAGAACTATACCCAGGTCGCGTTCAACTCGCCTTTCCAGGAAGGCTCGGTCGGCGCGCCCTTCACCGACCCGCAATATCCGGGCGGACGCCAGCTCTTCTCGGCCTATCTGGCCGAGCCGCGCACCTATGGCGTGACGGTGCGCACCAAGTTCTGAGGATCATCGGGAGAGGGTGTGGGACGGGCTCGCGGGGTGACCTGCGGGCCCGTTTCGCTGTTGACGCGAGCAACGCGCTCGACGAACTCTGCCGGTATCAAGGGGGAGCATGTTCTTGGCCAACAGCATCCGGCCGCTTTTCTCGTCGGCCAGTTTCGAGCGTACGCGTGGCTTTTTCCGGCGGCTTGGGTTCGAGGTCCGCG
>CBIFVW010000312.1:0-3085 GCA_966186155.1 uncultured Sphingomonas sp. | reverse complement strand
TCGTCGGCGAGCGCGCGGCCGGTGCCGACCACCGAGATGGCGGTGTCGGCGCGCGCGACGGTCTGATTGGCGGCGGTGGCGCTGGCCTTGATGCGCTGGTCGATCTCGCCGATCGCGGCGCTGGTCTGCTCGAGCGTAGCGGCGTTGCGTTCGGTGCGGCGCGCGAGGTCCTCCGAGGCCTGGGCGATCTCGCCCGCGCCGACGCGGATGTTCGCCGAGCCGGTGGCGACGTTGGCGATCAGCGTGCGCAGGCTCGCGATCGCTTCGTTGAAGCTGCGCTTGAGCCCGGCGAACGGTCCGCCGAGATCGGCGTCGATCGTCGCGGTGAGATCGCCCTTTGCCACTGCGTCGAGGCTCTGGCCGATCGTGTCGACGATCAGCCGGACCTGGACCTCCTTGGCCGCCTCGGCCGCCTCGAGCTTGCCGCGGAAGGTGTCGATCGCCTTGGCCATGTCGCCGAGCTCGTCGGCGCGATCGGTGTGCGGTACCTTGGCGGAGAGATTGCCGTCGTCGAGCGCGCGCATCGTGCCGGCGAGGCCGAGCAGCGGCCGGATCAGCATGCGGCGCACCGCGAGCGACAGCGCGGCGACCGCGCCGAGGCCGAGCGCCAGCGTCAGCGCGAGGATGATCATCCCGATCACGCCGAAGGTGCTCGCCGCGCTGCGGACCTGCTGGGCATGCTTCTCGATCGCGTCCGACGCTTCGCTCATCGATTCCTCGAGCGCGCGGAACTGAGTGAGGAAGCTCGGCAGCTGGCGCTTGGCCGCGGCCGGATCGGCGGCGGCCGCCTGGTTGATGCTGCGCGCGGCGGCGGCATAGGCGTCCACCGGCGCCTTGAGCTTGCCGGTCGCGGCCTGGACTTCGGTCGACCCCTGGAAGGCGATGTCCTCGGCGATCGTCCGCGCGAGCGTGTCGAGATGGTCCTTGAAGTCGGCGTCGACTTCCTGGCGAGCGATGCCGCTGGCCGGGTCGCCTGCCTGGATCGCCGCGAGCGCGTCGCTGCGGATCGCGTCGTGCATCATGTCCGCTTCCATGTGGTTGCGGAGCAGGCTCGCCGCCGCCGCCTGCTCGGCCAGCGCGCTGCTCTGCTGCCATGCCACCCACAGGCCGGTGCAGCCCGAAACGGCGGTGATGCCGAACATGAAGGCGGCGGCGCGGGTCGTGGCGCGGTTCAGCGAAGTCATCTTTCACGGGTCTCCAGGCGGCGCCGGATCGGGCCCGGGGCTCGGCATTAATTATAGGCGGAATCGAAGCCGAGGGGCGCGCCGCCTCTACAATTAACGCGGGGGGAGGCTTCGAATATCGGGGGTTCAAGGGAATGCGGTTCATGGTTCTGGCCGGAGCGGCCGGCCTTGTTTCGGTGGCGGTCGCGGTACCGGCCCGGGCGCAGGAGGCGCAGGAAAAGCCGGTCGAGCTGCACGCAGCCTATCGAGTCGACGTCGCCGGTGTCGCCGCGGACGGGCAGGCGATGCGGGGCTTCGGGCTCGACGATCTCAATGTCGACGTGACCGCCGATCTCGAGAAGCTCGCCGGGTGGAAGGGCGCGACCTTCTATGCCGACGTGCTCAACAATCTCGGCGACCGACCCAATGACCTGGCGGGCACGCTGCAGGGCGTGAACAACATCGAAGTCGCGCGCCCGCGGCTGCGGCTGTACGAGGCATGGATCGAGCAGAAGCTCGGCAAGGCGACCACGGTCCGCGCCGGCCTCTACGACCTCAACAGCGAATTCTATGCGAGCGATTCCTCGGGATTGCTGATCGCACCGGCGTTCGGCGTGGGCTCGGAGATCGCCGCGACCGGCCCCAACGGCCCGTCGATCTTCCCGACCACCGCGCTCGCAGTGCGGGTCGACCATCGCTTCGGCCAGGCGGGCTTCGTCCGCGCGGCAGTGCTCAACGCCACGGCGGGCGCGCTCGGCAACCATCCGGGCAACACCTTCGACTTCGGCCATGGCGCGCTGCTGATCGGCGAGGGCGGCATCCAGAAGGACGGGAACAAGCTCGCGCTCGGCGCCTGGGCCTATACCGACCGCCAGGACGACATCTTCGCGGTCGACGCGGCCGGCGATCCCGTCCAGCGCGAGGCGCGCGGCTTCTATGCGATCGCGGAGAAGGCGTTCGGCGACCCCGAGGGCGCGCAGGCGGTGAGCCTGTTCGCCCGCGCCGGCCTTTCCGACGGCAAGACCACGCCGTTCAAGGGCGGCTGGCAGGCGGGGCTGCTGGTGAGCCGATTGCTTCCCGGACGGCCGGACAGCCAATTCTCGTTCGGCGTCAACCAGGCCTATCTCTCCGAGGGCTATCGCGACGCGCTGCGCGCCAGCGGAGTCGACGCCACCGCCGCCGAGAGCGCGATCGAGCTCACTTATGCGGACAAGCTCACGTCGTTCCTCACGCTCCAGCCCGATCTCCAGCTGATCTGGCACCGGGGCGGCGACGCGGATGCGCGGACCGTCACGGTCGCGACTCTGCGCGCGACGTTCGAGTTCTGAATTCCCCCTCTTTCGTCATCCCGGCCTTGTGCCGGGTGACGCTTCGGGGGTGGATCGGCGCGAAACCAGAACCATAACCACCAGCTATGCCCCGGCGCAAACTTAGGAACGGCTGCGTACCGAAATCGGGTTGACCCTAGTCGAGCACGAACCTAGTGCGCCCCGCTTTCGAGTATTCAGGGAATTGAGGATGATCGCCATGCTGGCGCCGGACGCGATTCCGGCAACAATGCCGCGCAAGTTGCGCGAAATGCACAATCATCATTTCGATTCGACCGTGTGGAACGACTTCGCGTTCCGCCACGACGACATCGTCATTGCCAGCTATGCCAAGTCGGGAACCACCTGGACGCAGCAGATCGTCGGTCAGCTCATCTTCGGTGGCGACCCCGACATCTCGGTGTCCGAGCTCTCGCCCTGGATGGATCTGCGCGTGCCGCCCGCGCCGGTGAAGCGCGCCGCGGTCGAGGCGCAGGAGCATCGCCGCTTCCTCAAGACGCACCTGCCGGTCGACGCGCTCGTGTTCAGCGCCGAGGCCAAGTACATCTATGTCGCCCGCGACGGCCGCGACGTGGCGTGGAGCCTCCACAACCA
>CBIFVW010000311.1:0-3090 GCA_966186155.1 uncultured Sphingomonas sp. | reverse complement strand
GCCTCCCCCGCCGCCACCCGCGCCGGTGACCGCCGAGCCCCTGCCGGCGGGCGGTTACACGACCAACCTGCCGGTGGTGCTCAAGCCCCGCAACTGGTGGCGCTATGCGAGCTGGGCGGCCGCCGGGCTCATCCTGCTCTTCATCCTCGCGGTGGCGTGGCTCGCGCTGACCGCGCCGCTCTCCAAGTCGCTCCAGCCGCCGGCGCCGCCGTCGATCACGTTGCTCTCGGCCGAGGGCAAGCCGATCGCGCGGCGCGGCGCGGTGATCGGCGAGCCGGTCGACGCGGCGAAGCTGCCCAAGCATGTCCGCGACGCGTTCATCGGGATCGAGGACCGGCGCTTCTACAGCCATTGGGGCGTCGACCCGCGCGGCATCTTGCGCGCGCTCGACCACAACATGACGAGCAGCGGCGGATCGCAGGGCGGCAGCACGATCACCCAGCAACTCGCCAAGAACGCGTTCCTGAGCTCGGACCGGACCGCGGCGCGCAAGTTCCAGGAAGTGCTGATCGCCTTCTGGCTCGAAGGCTGGCTCAGCAAGGACGAGATCCTCTCGCGCTACCTCTCCAACGTCTATTTCGGCGACAATGTCTATGGCCTGCGCGCGGCGGCGCGGCATTATTTCAGCGTCGAGCCCGAGGCGCTGAGCCTGAGCCAGGCGACCTTGCTCGCCGGGCTCGTCCAGGCGCCGAGCCGGCTCGCGCCGACGGGCAATCTGAAGGGCGCGCGCGAGCGGCAGAAGCTGGTGATCCAGTCGATGGTCGCGGCGGGGCTGATCGACAAGGGCCGCGCCGCGGCGATCCGCCCGGCGGTGCTCCACGTCACCAAGTCGCGCGAGGACCTGCCCAACGGCACCTATTTCGCCGACTGGGTTCTCCCCCAGGCGCGCGACCGGGCGGGCGCGGTCGGCACCGAGCAGACGGTGCAGACGACGCTGGAGAGCCGCGCCCAGGACGCCGCCGAGCGCGCGGTGCGCGGCGCGGGGCTGCGCAAGTCGCAGATCGCGATCGTCGCGATGCACCCCGACGGGCGCGTGATCGCGATGGTCGGCGGCAAGAATTATCGCGAGAGCCCGTTCAACCGCGCCACCCAGGCGCGGCGCCAGCCGGGATCGACCTTCAAGCTGTTCGTCTATCTCGCGGCGCTGCGCAGCGGCATGACCCCCGACAGCATCGTCGACGACAGCCCGGTCGAGATCGCCGGCTGGAAGCCCGAGAACAGCGACGGGCGCTATGCGGGCAAGATCACGCTCCGCCAGGCCTTCGCCAAATCCTCGAACGTCGTCTCGGCGCGGCTGACCCAGCAGCTCGGCGTCCGCCGCGTGACCCAGGCGGCGCGCGACCTCGGCATCTCGACGCCGATCGGCGACGACGCCTCGATCGCGCTCGGCACCTCGACCGTGTCGCTGCTCGAGCTGACCGCGGCCTATGCGGCGGTGGCGAACGGCTCCTATCCGGTGCGGCCGCAGGGGCTTTCGGACGACGAGGCGGCGAGCGACTGGCTGGCGCAGCGCCTCGGCGGCCCGACGCGGTTCAACGGCGCCCAGCTCGACGATCTCCGCTCGCTGCTCGAGACGGTGGTCGAGACCGGCACGGGGCGCGGCGCGGCGCTGCCGATTCCGACCTATGGCAAGACCGGCACGACCCAGGACAATCGCGACGCGCTGTTCATCGGCTATGCCGGCGGCATCGTCTGCGGCGTGTGGCTCGGCAATGACGACAATTCGCCCAATCCCGGCCTTTCGGGCAGCGGGCTGCCGGCGCGGGTGTGGCGCGACTTCATGACCCGCGCGCTCGACCTCAGAATTCCGCCGCCCGAGCCGACGGTCGAGCCCGACGAGAATGCCGTGACGCTCGACGACGTGCTCAACGGCGTCGGCGAGTTCATCGAGGGATCGGGGATCGAGACCCAGGTGGTGCGCCCCGGCGAGGATCCCGACGAGCAAGGCGAGGCGCCGATCGGGCGCGAGGGCGCGCTCCCGCCCCCGACGCGCGTCCCCGACGCGCCGCGGCGGCCGCCGGTGCCGGAGGATCGGCGCGGGGAGGAGCGTTGACCTCGGGCGCGCCGCCCCGCTTGGTCCCCGGCATGCGCTTCTTCTCCGACAACGCCGCCGCCGTCTGCCCCGAGGTGCTCGCCGCGCTCCAGGAGGTGAACCGGCTCGACACCGCCTATGACGGCGACCGCTGGTCGCAGGCGCTCGACGGCGCGTTCTCGGAGCTGTTCGGCACCGCGGTGCGCGCGCTCTGGGTGCCGACCGGCACCGCGGCGAACAGCCTCGCGCTCGCCGCGCTCTGCCCGCCGCATGGCGGCGTGGTCTGCCACCGCGACGCACACGTCAATGTCGACGAGTGCGGCGCGCCCGAATTCTACACGCACGGCGCCAAGCTGCTCGCGGGTGACGGGCCGGGCGCCAAGCTCACGCCGGACGCGATCCGCACGGTGATCGACCCGATCCGCAACGACGTCCACCAGGTCCAGCCGCACGCGATCTCGATCACCAACGCGACCGAGTACGGGCTCGCCTACACGCCCGGCGAAGTGGCGGCGATCGGCGACCTGGCTCGGGCGCGGGGGCTCGGGCTGCACATGGACGGCGCGCGCTTCGCCAACGCGGTCGCGCATCTCGGCTGCCATCCGGGCGACCTGACCTGGCGCGCGGGCGTCGACGCGCTGAGCTTCGGCTTCGTCAAGAACGGGGGGATGAGCGCCGAGGCGCTGGTCTTCTTCCGGCCCGAGCTCGCCGAGACGACGCTCTATCGCCGCAAGCGCGCGGGACTGCTCTTTTCCAAGGGGCGCTATCTGGCGATCCAGCTGCTCGCGATGCTGCGCGACGAGCTCTGGCTGCGCAACGCCCGCGCGGCGAACGCCGGGGCGCGGCTGCTGGCCGAGGCGGCGGGGGACCGGCTGGTCCATCCCGTCGAGGCCAACGAAGTGTTCCTGCGCGTCACCGCCGACGAAGCCGCGTCGCTGCGCGCGCTGGGCTTCGACTTCTACGACTGGGGCGTGGGCGAGGCGCGGCTGGTGGTGTCGTGGGACCAGAGCGAGGATGCGATCCGGCCGCTCGCCGACGCGATCGCGCGGCTGTGAGGG
>CBIFVW010000310.1:0-3170 GCA_966186155.1 uncultured Sphingomonas sp. | reverse complement strand
TCGGCCGCGGCCAGCGCGAGCTGATCATCGGCGACCGCCAGACCGGCAAGACGGCCGTCGCGATCGACACCTTCATCAACCAGAAGGGCGTCAATTCGGGCAAGGACGAGTCGAAGAAGCTCTATTGCATCTATGTCGCGGTCGGCCAGAAGCGCTCGACCGTCGCGCAGATCGTCCGCCAGCTCGAAGAGAATGGCGCGATGGAATATTCGATCGTCGTCGCCGCGACCGCGTCGGAACCCGCGCCGCTCCAGTTCCTCGCGCCGTACACCGGCTGCGCGATGGGCGAGTATTTCCGCGACAACGGCATGCACGCCGTGATCGTCTATGACGACCTTTCGAAGCAGGCCGTCGCCTATCGCCAGATGTCGCTGCTGCTCCGCCGTCCGCCGGGCCGCGAGGCCTATCCGGGCGACGTCTTCTATCTCCACTCGCGCCTGCTCGAGCGCGCCGCGAAGATGAACGACGAGAACGGCGCCGGCTCGCTCACCGCGCTGCCGATCATCGAGACCCAGGCGGGCGACGTGTCGGCCTACATCCCGACCAACGTGATCTCGATCACCGACGGCCAGATCTTTCTCGAGACCGACCTGTTCTTCGCGGGCATCCGACCCGCCATCAACGTCGGCCTGTCGGTGAGCCGCGTCGGCTCGGCGGCGCAGACCAAGGCGATGAAGAAGGTCGCCGGCTCGATCAAGCTCGAGCTCGCCCAGTATCGCGAGATGGCTGCGTTCGCGCAGTTCGGCTCGGACCTCGACGCCTCGACCCAGAAGCTGCTGAACCGCGGCGCGCGCCTCACCGAGTTGCTCAAGCAGCCGCAGTTCAACCCGATGCCGTTCGAGGAGCAGGTCGTCTCGATCTTCGCCGGCACCCAGGGCTTCCTCGACGATGTCGCGACGCAGGACGTGGTCCGCTACGAGGCGGCGATGCTGACCGAGATGCGGACCAGTCACGCCGACCTGCTCAAGGACATCCGCGAGTCGAAGGACCTGTCGGACGACAGCCGCGCGAAGCTCAAGGACGCGCTGACCGCGTTCGCGAAGACCTTCGCCTGATCGCTTCGCCGATGGCCGACCACTCCCTCCTCGCATGGACGTTGCTCAGCGTCGGCCTCGTGCTGACGCCGGGGCCGGACATGATGCTCGTCGCGGGTCACGCGGCGCGCGGAGGCGCGCGGGCCGGCCTGGCGGCGACGGCGGGCGTGGTGCTCGGCGGCCTCTGGTACATGGCGCTGTGCGGCTTCGGCTTCCTCAGCGTGCTGACCGCCTTTCCGACGCTGTTCACGGTCGTGAAGATCGTCGGCGCGGTCTATCTCGCCTGGCTCGGCTTCAAGCTGCTGCGCGGCGCGATCCGCCCGGCGCCGGTCGCGGCCGAGATTCCCGCGCTCGGCAAGCCCTTCTGGCAGGGGCTGCTCACCACGGCGCTCAACCCCAAGGTCGCGTTGTTCTTCCTCGCGATCCTGCCGCAGTTCGTGGGCGAGGGCCCGGACGCCCCGCTCAAGGGCGCGCTGCTGATCGCCGTGCCCTATGTGATGGGCGGCTTCTGGCTCTCCGGCCTCTCGATCGTCGCCGCGCGCGCAGGCCGGGCGGTCAAGCAGAGCGCCGCGATGCGCTGGGTCGAGGGTCTGCTCGGCGCGGCATTCTTTGGTCTAGCGGGCCGTCTGGCCCTTGCTCGGAATTCGTAATGGCAAGTCTCAAGGCGCTCAAACTGCGGATCGGGTCGGTCAAGTCGACCCAGAAGATCACCAAGGCGATGAAGATGGTCGCCGCCGCCAAGCTCCGGCGCGCGCAGGAGGCGGCGGAGGCCGGGCGTCCCTATGCCCAGCGGCTCGAGAACGTCGTCGCCAGCCTCGCCGCCAAGGTGGCGGTGAGCGAGCATTCGCCCAAGCTGCTCGCGGGCACCGGCAAGGACCAGGTGCACCTGCTGGTGGTCGCCACGTCGGACAAGGGCCTGGCCGGCGCGTTCAACACCAACATCGCCCGCCTCGCCCGCCGGCATGCGCAGGAGCTCATCGCCGCCGGCAAGACGGTCAAGATCTACACGATCGGCCGCAAGGGCCGCGCGGTGCTCAACCGGCTGTTCCCGAAGCACATCGTCCACTCGATCGAGCCGGGCGACCTCGGCAAGCTGAGCTTCGCCGATGCGCGCGGCTATGCCGATGATCTGATCGCGCGTTTCGAGACCGGCGAGTTCGACGTCGCGACCCTGTTCTACTCGAACTTCAAGTCGGTGCTGACCCAGGAGCCGACCGCGCAGCAGATCATCCCGGTCGCGATCCCCGAGGGCGGCGCCGCGGCGGCGACCAGCGGCGCGGCCGTCACCTACGAGCCCGACGAGGAATCGATCCTCGCCGACCTCCTGCCGCGCAACGTCGCTATCCAGCTCTACCGCGCGATGCGCGAGAACGCGGCGTCCGAGCAGGGATCGAAGATGACTGCGATGGACAATGCCACGCGCAACGCCGGCGACCTGATCAACCGGCTGACCATCGAATTCAACCGCACCCGCCAGGCGGCGATCACGACCGAGCTGGTGGAGATCATTTCCGGCGCCGAAGCGCTGTAAAGAAGCACGAACCGAGGAAGAGACATGGCAACCGCAGCCCCGACCACCGAGAAGCCCGCGCGCAAGCCGCGCGCCGCGAAGCCCAAGGCTGACGCCCCGGGCGCCGTTCCGGCGACGACCAACAATGTCGGCCGCATCAGCCAGGTGATCGGCGCCGTCGTCGACGTGGCGTTCGACAGCCACCTGCCGGCGATCCTTTCGGCGCTCGAGACCGACAACAACGGCAACCGCCTGGTCCTCGAGGTCGCGCAGCATCTCGGCGAGAACACCGTCCGCACCATCGCGATGGACTCGACCGAGGGCCTGACCCGCGGCCAGACCGTGACCGACACCGGATCGCAGATCCGCGTGCCCGTCGGCCCCAAGACGCTCGGCCGCATCCTCAACGTCGTCGGCGAGCCGATCGACGAGCGCGGCCCCGTCGGCAACACCGATACCGCGCCGATCCACGCCTCGGCGCCGCTGTTCGTCGACCAGTCGACCGAGAGCGCGATCCTCGTCACCGGCATCAAGGTCATCGACCTGCTCGCGCCCTATGCCAAGGGCGGCAAGATCGGCCTGTTCGGCGGCGCGGGCGTCGGCAAGACCGTGCTCATCCAGGAGCT
>CBIFVW010000309.1:0-3179 GCA_966186155.1 uncultured Sphingomonas sp. | reverse complement strand
CCCCCGGGTCGCCTTGCCCCACTGACAGGCCCGCCCCTGAGCGATTCATTAACCTAAGCACGTCTGAAGGCAAAAGGTTAATTTCTTCCTAACCGGCCTGAGTCCACGAGTCGTAGGGAATCTACCTAGGCGCGGACTCATCGTCGTTCGGGAGTCGAGTCATTTTAGACGATCCGTCGCAGGACCGCGGCAACCTTTCGGAAAGAAATTGGATCAGCGCCTCGACGCGGGCGGGACGCAGCGTGCCGGGGGGCGTGAGCAGGTGCAGCCCGATCGCGCCTCCGGACCAGTCCTCGAGCACGGCCTCGAGCCGGCCGGCGGCGAGATCCTCGTCCACCAGGAATTGCGGGAGCCGCGCCACGCCGAGGCCGGCGCGCAGCGCCGGGAGCATCGCGTCGCCATTGTCGGTGCGCAGCGGGCCGTCGATGCGCACCGCGGCTTCCTCGCCGCCCGCCTTGCGGAAGCGCCAGACGTCGGGAGTGGCGGTGTTGGTGTAGACGAAGCAGGCATGGTTCGCGAGGTCGGCGGGATGGCGCGGCCGCCCGACGCGGTCGAAATAGGCGGGCGAGCCGACGACATAGCCGGTCATCGGGCCCAGGCGCCGTGCGCGGAGCGAGCTGTCGGGCAGCTGGGCGATGCGCAGCGCGACGTCGATGCCTTCGCCGACGATGTCGACGAACGCGTCGGACAGCCTGAGGTCGATCCTGATCCCGGGATAGCGCTCCATGAACTCGGCCAGCACCGGCGCCACCGCGAGGATGCCGAAGGTGAGTGGCGCCGCGACGCGCACCAGCCCGGCGGGGGCGCTCGCGGATTCGAACGCCGCCTCCTCGGCCGCCTGGCCTTCGCTCAGGATGCGCTGGGCATGGTCGGCGAGCGCGCGGCCGCTGTCGGTGAGCGTCAGGCGGCGCGAGGTGCGGTGGAAGAGCGTGGTGCCGAGCCGCGCCTCGAGCCGCGTGATCGCCTTGGAGACGGTCGCCTTGGACACGGCGAGCGCCTCCGCCGCGCTGCTGAACGACCGATGCTCGACCACAGCGGCGAAGACGGCCCAGGCCTCGAAATCGGGTAGCTTCATGCCACATGCGTAGCACGGAAACGATCGGTTTCCAACGTTTCCATTTACGGTGCGATGGGCCCGCCTATCTTGGTGCGCAAGACAGGAGGTCATCCATCATGATCGACAAACGACCTTTCGCGAACCTCGGCCATGCGGATCATGGCTGGCTCAACGCCCGACACCATTTCAGCTTCGCGAACTTCCATGATCCCAACCGGATGGGCTGGGGCGCCCTCCGCGTCTGGAACGACGACGAGATCGCCGCCAACAGCGGCTTCCCGCCGCATCCGCACCAGGACATGGAGATCATCACCTATGTCCGCTCGGGCGCGATCACGCACCAGGATTCGATGGGCAACAAGGGCCGTACGCAGGCCGGCGACGTCCAGGTGATGAGCGCGGGATCGGGCATCCGTCACGCCGAGTACAATCTCGAGCCCGAGACCACGCGCATCTTCCAGATCTGGATCGTGCCGCGCGAGCGGGGCGGCCAGCCGAGCTGGGGCGCCAAGCCCTTTCCCAAGGGCGACCGGTCCGGGAGGTTCGTCACGCTGGCGAGCGGCTTCGCGGAGGACGGCGACGCGCTGCCGATCCGTGCAGACGCCCGCGTGCTCGGCGCCACGCTCAAGGCCGGCGACAGCGTCACCCACAGCGTCGGCGACGGCCGCCACGCCTATCTCGTCCCGGCCACCGGCGTGCTCGAGATCGACGGCGTGCGGGTCGACGCCCGCGACGGCGCCGCGCTCACCGGCGGCCAGACGGTCACCATCACTGCCATTGAAGACGCCGAGATCGTCCTGGTCGACGCCGAGTAAGGGAGTAAGTCCATGTCGAAGATCCTCGTTCTCTATTATTCGTCCTACGGCCATCTCGCGAAGATGGCCGACGCGGTCGCCGAGGGCGCGCGCAGCGCCGGGGCTGAGGTCGATGTCCGCCGCGTTCCCGAGACCGCGCCCTTCGAAGTGGCGCAGGCGGCGGGCTTCGTCGCCGACCACAGCCATCCGGTGCTCGAGGACGTGGGCGAGCTCGCCAATTATGACGGCATCATCGTCGGCGCGCCCACCCGCTTCGGGCGGATGGCGAGCCAGATGGCGGCCTTCTGGGATCGCGCCGGCGGCGTCTGGTTCCAGGGCGCTCTCAACGGCAAGGTCGGCGGCGCCTTCACCTCGACCGCGACGCAGCATGGCGGCCAGGAAGCGACGCTCTTCTCGATCATCACCAACCTCATGCACTTCGGCCTGACCATCGTCGGGCTCGATTATGGCTTCCAGGGCCAGAACGGAGTCGAAGAGGTCAAGGGCGGCTCGCCCTATGGCGCGACGACGATCTCCGACGGCGACGGCAGCCGCCTGCCCAGCCAGGTCGAGCTCGACGGCGCCCGCTACCAGGGCCGCCGCGTCGCCGAGCTGGCCAACAAGATCGCGGCTCCCCACCGCGACCTCGAGACCGCGTAGCTTCCCCCTCAGGCGCGGTCTCCCCGGACGGCGGCCGGATCCCTCGGGGTTCGGCCGCCGTTTCCGTTTCCCGGTCGTTGCGTGCGGATGGCGATGGGATCACAATGCTCCCCGATTCCAGCAGGGAGAATCAGCCATTGTCCGCGCGTGCCGCCTATATCGCCGCTTCCGTCCTTCTGCTGTCCGTCCCCGCGTCCGCGACGCCGTCCGTCCACGCCGGGCCGGTCGCCGCCCGGCTGGGCTTGTAGGCGAACAACCGAATCAGGGAATGCCGAAGCGAGATCGAACGGGTTTAATCACCGCATGACCTCCGAACCGACGGGCTGGGACGCCATCGATGCGGCGCTGGAGCGGCTCTACCCCGGCGTGGAGCCCCACCACCTCGCTACGATCCTGAAATTCGCGCTGGGCGGCCCCGACCCGCTCGACGGGATCAGCTTCTATCCGCGGCTGGAGCCGGTGCCGCACTGGCACGCCGTCTCCTTCGGCATGAGCGAGCTCTACGACAAGCAGTCCGACAACCCGGACGAGTCCGGCTGGGGCTTCGAGTTCACCTTCCGCATCCGCCGCGACCCGGCCGAGACCGAGCCCCCGGCGTGGGCGGGAAACTTCCTGCAGAACCTGGCGCGATACGTCTTCCAGACCGGCAACTGGTTTGAGCCGAACCA
>CBIFVW010000308.1:0-3180 GCA_966186155.1 uncultured Sphingomonas sp. | reverse complement strand
CCCAGCTCCGACTAAGGCACTTCGTGCCTAAGTCTGCGCAACCCTCTCCCCTCCTCACGGAGGGGCGAGGGAATTTGAGTCAATCCGGCTTCTTCGCCACGCCCACCAGCGCCGGGCGGAGCAGCCGGTCGCGGATCATGTAGCCGGACTGGATCTCCTGCACGATCGTGCCGGGCTCGGCATCGGCGCTCGGCACTTCCATCATCGCCTGGTGGCGATTGGGGTCGAGCGCCTCGCCCAGCGCGGCGATCTTCGAGATGCCGTGGCGCGCGAACACCGAATCGAGCTCGCGGCCGGTCGCCTCGAGCCCGGTTACCAGCCCCTTCAGCCGCTCGTCCTCGCGCAGCTCGGCGGGAATCGCCGCCAGCGCGCGCGTCAGATTGTCCGCGACCGACAGCACGTCGCGCGCGAAGCCCGTGGCGGCATAGGTCTTGGCGTCCTGCGCCTCCTTCTCGGCGCGGCGGCGGACATTCTGCGTCTCGGCCTGGGCATAGAGCAAGGCCGAGCGCGTCTCGGCGAGCTGCGCCTCGAGCTCGGCGAGGCGGTCGTGCTCGGCCACCTCGGGCGCCGCTTCGGCCGTTTCCTCGCGCAGATCCGCCGTTTCTTCCTGCACTTCGTCCGTCACCTTCTGTTCCTTGGTCATTCTTTCCCTGTTCAGGCCAGCAATCGGGCCAATGTGGTCGCAGTGAAATCCACCATGGGCACTACGCGCGCATAGTTCAACCGCGTGGGGCCGATCACGCCCACCACGCCGACCACGCGTCCGTCGAGCGCGCGCACCGGCTTCGCGATCACCGACGAGCCGGACAACGCAAAGAGCTTGTTCTCCGATCCGATGAAGATGCGCGTCGCCTCGCCGTCGCGGGCGCTGTCGAGCAGCCGTGCGATCTCCTCCTTGCCCTCGAGCTCGTCGAGCAGCCGGCTGACCCGGTCGAGGTCCTCGGCCGCCGCCGCGTCGAGCAACCGCGCCTGGCCGCGCACGATCAGCACCGGCCCGCGGCCGACATCCTCGCTCCACACCGCGAGCCCGCGCGCGACCAGCGCCGCCGCCGCGCTGTCGAGCGCTGCACGCTGCTGCTTGAGCTCGCGCTCGACGCGCATGCGCGCCTCGCTCAAGGTCTGGCCATTGAACATGGCGGTCAGGTAATTGGCCGCACGCTGCAGCGCGGACGGGTCCATGCCGCCCGGCAGCTCGACCACGCGGTTCTCGACCGAGCCGTCCTCGCCCACCAGAACCGCGAGCGCGCGGTCATGGCTCAGCGGGACGAAGCCGAACTGCCGGAGCACCGGCTCCGCCTTGGGCACCAGCACCAGCCCCGCGCAGGCGGAGAGTCCCGAGAGCGCGGCGGTGGTGTTGGCGAGCGCCTCCTCGACCGGCCCGCGCTCGGCCGCGTTGCGCTCGATCGCCGCCCGCTCCTCCGCCGAAGGCTCGCTCGCCTGCATCATCCCGTCGACGAACAGGCGCAGGCCAGTCTCCGTCGGCATCCGCCCAGCGCTGGTGTGCGGCGCGGCGAGCAGGCCGAGTTCCTCGAGGTCCTGCATCACGTTGCGGATCGAGGCGGGGGAGAGATTGAGCCCCGAGATCTTCGAGATCGTCCGCGACCCCACCGGCGCGCCGCTGTCGAGATAGGATTCGACCACGATCCGGAACACGTCGCGGGCACGATCGGTCAGCTCGCGGATGGGCGGGGTGGTCATGCTCGCTATTTAATGCAACCGGGCCGGGCCTCAACCATGGGCGTCGTCACGGATCACGGCCGCTCGCCGATCAGCTCCGCGATCGGCAGCGCCTCGACCGCCTCGCCCAGCGCATCGGCGATCGCCTGGTTCTTCTCCATGTCGCAGCCATAGTAGAAATAAAGGCCCTGGCTGTCGCCGATCGCGCGGGTCCAGGTGACGTCGACGCTCGGCATGTCGGTCGCCGTCTGCCGGCACCTGTCGCCCTCGTAGCGCACCTCCCCGCTCACGGGCCGGTACGGTGCGAGCTTCGCCGCGAAGGCGTCGTACTGCGCGCGGCTGAGCGTGAATCTCCGCTCGCCCGTGACTGCGGTGAAGCGCGTGCCGTGGAACACGCCGGTCCCGTCCGGACGCACCGTCACCGTATAGACCGGGCAGGCCCCGAAGCACGGGCCGGTCTCGTAGCGGATCGAATCGCCCTCGATCGGCACCGGCTGCCCGGGCCCGCCGCCGCGCGGCGCCACGCAGCCCGCCAGCGCCAACACGCCCATCGTCAGCAACAGCTTGCGCATCCCCGTTCTCCCTGCCGGCCCATTCGTGCCGGATCGCGCACCGACACTGGCGCGTTCGAACCGTTACGTCTACGTGCCCTGGTCAACCTTGCAGGAGACTGAAGCAGATGCGCCCATCCGGCCGCGCCCCCGACGAAATGCGGGCGATCACGATCGAGCCTCATTTCACGCGCCATGCGGAGGGATCGGTGCTGATCGGCTTCGGCGACACGCGCGTGCTGGTCACCGCCAGCGTCGAGGAGCGGCTGCCGCCCTGGCTCAAGGGCAAGGGCCAGGGCTGGGTCACCGCCGAATATGGCATGCTCCCGCGCGCCACCCATACCCGCGGCCAGCGCGAGGCGGCCAAGGGCAAGCAATCGGGCCGCACCCAGGAGATCCAGCGGCTGATCGGCCGTTCGCTGCGCGCGGTCACCGACCTCAAGCGGCTCGGCGAGCGCCAGATCACGCTCGACTGCGACGTGATCCAGGCCGATGGCGGCACCCGCACCGCGGCGATCTCGGGCGCCTGGGTGGCGCTGCGCATCGCGGTCAACAAGCTCATGGCGGCGGGGCTGATCGCGGAGGACCCGATCGAGCGGCAGGTCGCCGCGGTCTCGTGCGGCATCTATCAGGGCGCGCCGGTGCTCGACCTCGACTATGACGAGGACTCGGCGGCCGACGCCGACGCGAACTTCGTCCTGCTCTCCGACGGCAAGATCGCCGAGGCGCAGGCCACCGCCGAGGGAGCCTGCTATGACGAGGAAGGGCTGCTCCGCCTGCTCCGCCTCGCGCGGATCGGGTGCGACCGAATCTTCGAAGCGCAGTTGAAGGCAGTCGGATGAGCGGAGAAGGCGACATCCCCCAGGCGATCCGCAAGCTCCAGCCCGGCCGGCTGGTGATCGCCAGCCACAATGCGGGCAAGGTGCGCGAGATCCGCGAGCTGCTCGGCCCC
>CBIFVW010000307.1:0-3230 GCA_966186155.1 uncultured Sphingomonas sp. | reverse complement strand
CGGTCCGTTTTGGGGGCAAGCTGATCCGAAACGGACCGGATTTTGGGCGGGGGTGAGCGCCTTATCTCGCATGAAAGCCAGAAATGCGAGAACATTGCCCATCGGGAAGCGTCCGAGTCTCGAATCTAGCGAATACAGTCCCCATCCGCCTTGCCCGAGACACTCCCGACCCCGAGGATGATCTTGGCGCGCCGCTGGAAGGTGAGCGCCTGCCAGCGCCCGCTGTTGCCGATCGCGGTGCGGCTCCGGAGGAAAGTGAGGTTGAGCAGCTCATACTGCTCGGGATCGACCTGCCCCTTGTCGATCATGCAGCCCCAGCGGTCGAGGTTCCACGCCCAGTCGCGCCGCACCCCGTCCTGGTCGATCGTCCGCGACAGGGCGTCGTACCAGTCGAGGATCGCCCCGAGCCGCGGCCAGCGCTCCTCGGCCGGCATCGCCGCGAGCTTGGCGCGGAGCCGCGCCAGGTCCTCGTCCAGGGGAAAGCCCCCCTGCTGCACCTTGGTGTCGACCGCCCAGCGCACCTTGCGGAAGGAGATCGGCTGCCCCGGGAACACCCGCATCAGATCGAGCCGCACCGCCTCGAGCAGCGCGACATAGGCGTCGGCCTGCACCTGCAGCATCGCGTCGCTCTCGAACAAGGCAGTGAGCTCGCCCAGCATCACGCCGTTCAATTTCCCGTCGGGCCCGTGCGCGGCGAGGATCTTCTCTCGACACTTGTCCTTCACCGGCACCGCGAGGCAGTCGCGCGAGAAGACGAGCTTGCCATAGACCGGCATCAGCGCCTTGCGCGTCCGCCGGAACTTGCCGCCGAGCGCCTTCCTCCACGCCTTGAGCACCGGCTGCAGGCTGCCCGTCCCGTAATTCCATTGCGACATGCCGACCGAGACCAGCTGGCTGTCGAAATTGCCGACCGGCATCGCCCAGCAGCCCATCGTCTCGGGGAGCGAGGTCTCGCGCATCAGCGCGAAGACCTCCGCCCGCCCAAGCCCGATCTCGGCGAGCCGCCCCGCGCTTTCCGGATTGATCCGCAGGAAGGGCTCCTCCCCCACCTCGCGGCACGGCGCGCGCTCGGGCGGGCTCGGCTGCACCGCGGGCTGAACCTGCGCCAGCGCCGCACCGGGCGCCATGAGCAGCGCCAGCGCCGCAATCCACTTCCGCATGGTCATCCCCATCGCTCCCGCGCGCGTCGCCGTCCCGCGCCGAGCCTAGGCACGCGGCCCCGCCTCCGCAACGCCGGCCCGATGGCTTCAAAAAAAGCCAGATACCCACGCATCTCATTACGCATCCGTACGTTACGGCTGTCCAACGACCAGGAGGAGCGCGTTCGTGCCAAGCAATCGTCATCACATGTTCGTCATTCCCGCCATGCTGCTCGCGCTGGGCGGCTGCGGCCAGCTCGGCCTGCCGGGCAACAGCGTCGCGGGCGCCGTCGGGGCCGTCACGGGCGATGCCGCGGGCGCCAAGCTCGACACCTATACCGAAGGCTACAACAAGCTGGTCGGCACCTTCGGCCTCCCCGAGACCGCCCAGAAATACGAGGAGGAGCGGATCGCCTCCAAGTCGGCGAGCGACAACATCACGATCTCCGACGGCTGGATCGAGCAGTCGCTGGCGAAGCTCAAGGAAGCCCGCGCCATGTCGGGCGGCCCGGCCGATCTCGACAAGGCCGCCGACGCGCTGATCGCCTCGCTCGACGCGGTGCAGAAGCGGCTCGTCCCGCTGGAGACCTATTATACCAGCAAGGCATACAAGGAGGACAATCTCGCCCGCGGCAAGAGCGAGGATCCGCAGATGAACGCCGAGTTCAAGGCCGCGCTCGGCGCCGCCGACGCGTTCAACGCCGTGCTCAAGCGCGAGCGCGACGCGCGCGGCGCGGTCGAGCTCCAGAAGCTCAAGGCCGAGGGCAACACGCTCGCCTACGCCACCAAGGCCGCGCTCCAGAAGGGCGAGCAGCTGGTCGGCCTGTTCAACACCGCCGAGGACGTGAAGAACCCCGCCGTCTTCGCCAAGGGCGACGCGATCGTCGCGGACCTCGACAAGCTCCTCGCCGAGCAGCGCGGCGCGCTCGCTGCGGCCAAGGCGTCGGGCAAGGGCCAGCCCGACGTCAACTACGGCCTCGTCGAGGGCGACCTCACCCGGCTGATCGGCACCTATCGCGAGCTCAAGCAGAGCCACGATCCCGACGACGCCAATCAGATGGTCAAGGCCTATAACCGCGCGGTCGACAACGCGAACGACATCAGGAGCTGAGCCACGGAGGGACGGCGCGGGCAGGGCGCTCGGCTTCTGGACAATGCGCGCGGGCGGTCCTAGCCGCCCCGCTCCTGCGCCTCCTTCTCGCGCTCCAGCCGGATCGCGAGGATGTCGAGCTTGTGGAGCAGCGCCTTCTCGGCCTCCTCGCGGGTGCCGCGAAACGCCAGGATGCCCCCGGCCGCCGCGGCGGCCGCCTGGGCGTGCGCGATCAGCGCGTTCTTGCTCGACCGCGCGCCGATGCGAGGCGCGGCCGCGTCGCCCTGCCCGGCCGCTCCGCTCCGTCCGGTCCCGGCGCGCCGCTCCCCCAGCGCGCGCTGGAGCAGCAGCCGCAGCAGCGAATCCGAATAGCGCCGTCGCCGCGAGACTTCGACGCCGCCGCGATACACCACTTCGTCCCAGCCGTTCACCGCGCGCTCGATCGCCGCTTCGATCACCGAAGGCACCGTCTCGTCGCGCAACGCCCTTTCCCAGGCCGCGGCGAAGCGCGGCGACTGGCCGCGCAGATAATAGGCCGCCGAGTCCGACATCCCCGCCGCCGCGCACGCCTGGGATACGCTCTTGGTGCGCGCGAGCGTGCGCAGGAACAGCCCGCGCTTGCGCGCATCCCAGCCGCCCTTCTTGTCGCGCCACGGCGTCAGCCGCCCGCCGCCTTCGCGGTCCGCCGCGCCGTCGAGCCCTGGCCCGAGCCGCGCCTGGGCCGCCGCGATCCACTCGGCCTGCTGCTCGGCGATCACCGCGTCCCAGGCCGCGGCGAATTCGGGATTGGTCCGCCGCCGCGTCTGCGCCGCGCTCCGACTCCGCCCGATCGCGTCCGCCGCCTTGCGCACCTGCCCGGTGAGCCGCAGCGCGAGCAGGAAGGCCCGCTCGGTATCCGCATTCCACTTGCTCCAGGGCTTGCGCGCCCCGCGCTCCGTTCCGTCCTCCACGAATCGCTCCCGTCGAAAAGGAGCACACCAGCTATCGCATGATTTCCTACA
>CBIFVW010000306.1:0-3239 GCA_966186155.1 uncultured Sphingomonas sp. | reverse complement strand
TACCGCCACTTCCATCTCGGCCTGATCCGCGAGGACGGCACGCCGAAGCCCGCGCTCGAGACCTATGCCGCGCACGCCGCCGAGGTCGGGCTGATGCAATGGTTCCATTTCCACGACCCGCGTCTCGACGAGGCGGTCCGATGGATGAAGCGGCTCGGCACGCGGCGCATCCGCACGGCGCTCTCCTGGGCCGACAGCTTCCGCCCCGGGGCGCTCGACTGGTTCGACCGGCAGATGGAGGCGCTCGCCGATTTCGACGTGACCGTAACCTTCTGCTTCACGCCGGAGCATCTCGGCATCGCACCGCATCACACCAGTCCCGCGCGCGATCCGCAGGCCTTCGCTGATTTCTGCGCGTGGATGATCGATCGCTATGCGTCCGGGCGGGTGCGGCCGCCCCTCGAGGCGCCGGCTCCCGCGCTGGTCGAGCCCGGGGCGCCCGAACTCAACCCTCTCAACTTCAACCGCGACGAACGCCTCGCCGCCGAACGGAGCGCCGCCTGATGCTGTCCCCCGACCGCCATGGAATCAATGTCGCGATCGCCGGCCTCGGCAATTGCGCGAGCTCGCTGGTCCAGGGCCTCTCGCACTATCGCGAGGGCGCCAACGACGTGATCGGGTTGATGCACGAGGAGCTGGGCGGCTACCGTCCGAGCGACATCCGCGTCGTCGCGGCCTGGGACGTCGACCGGCGCAAGGTGGGCCGCGACGTCGCCGAGGCGGTCTTCGCTAAGCCCAACTGCACCACCGTCTTCTGCGAGAAGGTCGAGCGGACCGGCACGAAGGTGCGGATGGGGCGCGTCCTCGATGGCGTCGCCCCGCACATGGCCGACTATCCCGACGACCGCACCTTCCTGCTCGCCGATGCCCGCCAGCCGACGCGCGACGAAGTGGTGGCGGTGCTGCGCGAGACCCGGGCGGACATGCTGCTCAACTACCTGCCCGTCGGATCGCAGGCGGCGAGCGAATTCTACGCCGAATGCGCGCTCGAGGCCGGCGTCGCGTTCGTCAACAACATGCCCGTGTTCATCGCGAGCGACCCCGAATGGGCCGAGCGCTTCCGCCGCGCCGGAGTGCCGGTGATCGGCGACGACATCAAGGCGCAGCTCGGCGCGACGATCGTCCATCGCGTGCTCACCGACCTGTTCCGCAAGCGCGGGGTGAAGCTCGATCGGACCTATCAGCTCAACACCGGAGGCAACACCGACTTCCTCAACATGCTCGAGCGCACCCGGCTCGCCTCCAAGAAGAAGTCGAAGACCGAGGCCGTGCAGTCGGTCGCCGAGACGCGGCTCGAGGACGAAAACATCCATGTCGGTCCCAGCGACTATGTCGCATGGCAGAATGACAACAAGGTCTGCTTCATCCGGATGGAGGGCCAACTCTTCGGCGGTGTGCCGATGAACCTCGAGCTGCGCCTCTCGGTCGAGGACAGCCCGAACAGCGCCGGCGTCGCGATCGACATGATCCGCTGCGCCAAGTTGGCGAAGGACCGGGGGATCGCGGGGCCGGTGCTCCCCGCCGCGGCCTGGTTCTGCAAGCACCCGCCGGTGCAGATGCCCGATGACGAGGCCCATGCCGCGCTCGAAGCCTTTATCGGATGACCGCGCGCGCCGAGGGCCCGCCGCTCGGTCCCCGGCCCGAGGCGCGGCCGCGCGGGATCGCCCGTGCCATCGGCGCCGGGGTGGTGACGGGCGCGGCCGACGACGATCCCTCGGCGATCGGCACCTATGCGAGCGCGGGAGCGCGCTTCGGCTTCGCGTTCCTCTGGATCGCGCCGGTGCTGCTGCCGATGATGTACGTGGTGGTCTATCTTTCCGCGAAGATCGGGCGCGTCTACGGCAAGGGACTCTTCGCGGCGATCCGCGACCGCTATTCGCCCTGGCTGCTGTGGCCGCTGATGGCCGCGGCCTTCCTTGGAAACATCATCGAGGCGGCGGCGAATCTCGGCGGCATGGGAGCGGCGCTCAACCTGCTGGTTCCAGTGCCGATCGCGCTGGTGGTGGTGGGAGTGGCGGCGATCGTGGTCGCGCTGCAGTTCTTCGGGTCGTACGAGCTGATCCGTCGCCTCTTTCGCTGGCTGGCGCTTGTCCTGTTCGCCTATGTCGCCGCCGCGATCCTGGCGGGACCGGACCCGGCCGAGGTGCTGCGCGCGACCTTCGTGCCGCAGATCCGCTGGGACAGCGAGTTCCTGATGATGATCGTGGCGTGCATCGGCACGTCGCTCTCGGCCTATGTCTACACTTGGCAGTCCAACCAGGAGGTCGAGGAGCAGATCGCCGAAGGCAGGCGGCGCTGGTGGCAGCGTCGAGGGGCCTCTCGGCGCGAGCTGGCGCGGACCAGGCGCGACGTGGTCGTCGGCATGATCTTCTCGAACCTGATCCTCTATTTCATCATCCTTTCGACCGGATCGACGCTGCACCGGGCGGGCGAGACCGAGATCGAGACCGCCGCCCAGGCGGCCGCCGCGCTGGAGCCGCTGGCGGGCGAGGGTGCCAAGCTGCTGTTCGCCCTTGGAGTGGTGGGCGTGGGCTTCCTCGCCGTGCCGGTGATGACGACGGGAGCCGCCTATGATCTCGTCCAGGGCATGGGCCGGGAGGGAAGCCTGCACCAGCATATCGGCGAGGCGCGGCTCTTCTACGGCGTCATCCTGCTCGTCACGCTCGTCGCGGTCGGGCTCAATTTCCTGGGCTTCAATCCGATGAAGGCGCTGGTCTGGTCGGGGATCGTCCAGGGCTTCTCGGTGCCGCCGCTCTTACTGATCATGATGCTGATGACCAACGATCGAAGCCTGATGTGGGACCGGCCCAACGGCTGGTTCACCAACATGCTGGGCTGGGTGACGACTGTCGCCACCTTCACCGCGACCGGTTGCCTGGTGGCGGCATGGCTGTGATGCGCGCCGCCATCCTCGCCGGCCCGGGCGCGCTTCGCATCGAACGGGTGCCCGTGCCCGAGCCGGGCGCGGGCGAGGTCCGCATCCGGCTGGAAGGTTGCGGCGTCTGCGCGTCCAATCTCGAACCCTGGGCGGGGCAGGAATGGCTGAGCTATCCGGGTGAGCCGGGCGGCCTCGGCCATGAAGGCTGGGGCGTGGTCGACGCGGTGGGGAAAGGCGTCGACGCGCTCGCTCCCGGCGACCGGGTCGCTTCGCTTTCCTGCCGCAGCTTCGCCGAATACGACATCGCCCGGGCGGACATGGCGCTGAAGCTGCCCCCCGCGCTCGACGGCGTGCCCTTCCC
>CBIFVW010000305.1:0-3253 GCA_966186155.1 uncultured Sphingomonas sp. | reverse complement strand
GGCGGGGCCGACGTCTCCTGCGCGCGCGCCTGCGCCGCCAGGCACAAACCGAGCGGGGCCGGGGCCTGTTGCGGGGCCGGAGCCTGTTGTGCGGAAGATTCGGGCGGGGCCGACGTCTCCTGCGCGCGCGCCTGCGCCGCCAGGCACAAACCGAGCGCGGCCGAGAGCAGCAGGGCCCTGCGCGTCACGTAAATTCCCACCTTTGCTTCTACTCCCGTGCACGCGGCCGTTCCGCCCTATCGCAGCGGTTGCGGCATCGCAACGGCGCGTGCGTTGGCTGGAACGCGCAGGCGGGCTAACAGGAGCCATGCAGGTCGATTTCTACCACCTCACCCAGTTGCCGCTCGAGCGCGCGCTGCCGCGAATCGCCGATCGGGTGGTGGAGGGCGGCGGGCGGCTGCTGATCGTCGCGGAGGACCCGGCACAGCGCGCCATGCTCGACCAGCTGCTGTGGAGCCATGCCCCGGAAAGCTTCCTGCCGCATGCCCAGGCGGGCGGCGGGGAGGATGCGCGTCAGCCGGTCCTGATCACCGCGGCTCCGGAGGCCGCGAACGGCGCACGCAACATCGCGCTGGCGGACGGCGTCTGGCGCGATGCCGCGCTGGCGTTCGACCGCGTCTTCCACTTCTTCGACGAGGAGAAGATCGCCGAGGCGCGGGCGGCGTGGAAGGCGCTGGCCGAGCGCGATGGCGTCGAGCGGCGCTATTGGAAGCAGAACGACGCGGGCAAATGGGAGCAAGCGGCCTGAGCTTGCACTCGGCCTGCCCCCGAGCTTGCAATGAATCGGTCCCCGGACTAGGGAGCCGCGACTTTTCCACAACCTATCAAGCAGGAGCCGCACGGCCATGGCCGCGAACCGGACCTTTTCGATCATCAAGCCCGACGCCACCCGCCGCAACCTGACCGGCGCGGTCACCAAGATGCTGGAGGAGGCGGGCCTGCGCGTCGTCGCCTCGAAGCGCATCCAGATGACCCGCGAGCAGGCCGAAGGCTTCTACGCGGTGCACAAGGAGCGTCCTTTCTTCAATGACCTGGTCGAGTTCATGATCTCGGGCCCGGTGGTGGTGCAGGTGCTCGAGGGCGAGAACGCCGTGCAGCGCAACCGCGACGTGATGGGCGCGACCAACCCGGCCAATGCCGAACCCGGCACGATCCGCAAGGAGCTGGCGGAGTCGATCGAGGCGAACTCGGTCCATGGCTCGGACTCGGACGAGAATGCCGCGATCGAGATCGCCTTTTTCTTCAAGCCGGAAGAGATCGTCGGCTGACGACCCGCTTCCGCGGAGATGCGAAAGGCCGGGGCCCAGCCTCGGCCTTTTTCATTTGGCCGCGAGCCTCTAGGAGCGATCCATGCTTCGCCTCTCCGGACTTGCCGTTCCGCTCGACCATGCGCCCGATGCGCTGCCCGAGGCGATCTGCGACCGGCTCGGCATCGCGCGGGAGGAGCTCAAGAGCTTCTGGGTCTTTCGCCGCGGCAACGATGCGCGGCGCAGGAACGCGATCCAGCTCGTCTACACCGTCGATCTCGACCTGGCCGACGAGGCGGCGGTGCTCGCGCGGTTCGCCGGCGACAAGGATGTCCGGCCGACGCCCGACATGGCCTACCGTTTCCCGGTCCGGGCGCCGCAGGGCTGGAAGGGCCTGCGCCCGGTGGTGATCGGCGCGGGGCCGTGCGGGTTGTTCGCGGCGCTGATCCTCGCCCAGATGGGATTCCGCCCGATCATCGTCGATCGCGGCAAGATCGTGCGCGAGCGGACCAAGGACACCTGGGGCCTGTGGCGCCGCGCCCAGCTAAACCCCGACAGCAATGTCCAGTTCGGCGAGGGCGGGGCGGGGACCTTCTCGGACGGCAAGCTCTATTGCCGAGTCAAGGACCCGCGCTTCCTTGGTCGCAAGGTGCTCGAGGAGTTCGTCAAGGCCGGTGCGCCCGACGACATATTGTGGGAGGCGCATCCGCACATCGGCACGTTCCGGCTCGTGACCATGGTCGAGAGCATGCGGCGGACGATCGAGGCGCTGGGCGGCGAATATCGCTGGCAGACCCGGGTCGACGACATCGAGCTCGAACCGCTGCCCGGCGGCCGAAAGCGGTTGCGCGGGCTGCACCTTCACGACGGCAGCTTCCTCGAGGCCGATCACGTCGTCCTCGCCGTGGGCCACAGCGCAAGGCCCACGTTCGAGATGCTCCACCGCCGCGGCGTCCACATGGAGCCCAAACCCTTCGCGATCGGCGTCCGCATCGAACATCCGCAGAGCTGGATCGACCAGGCGCGATTCGGGAAATGCGCCAAGCATCCGGACCTTGGCGCCGCCGCCTACAGCCTGGTCCATCACTGCGCCAATGGACGGACGGTCTACAGCTTCTGCATGTGCCCCGGCGGACGCGTCGTGGCGGCGACCTCCGAGGAGGGACGCGTCGTCACCAACGGCATGAGCCAATATTCGCGCGCCGAGTTCAACGCCAATTCGGGCCTGGTCGTCGCGATCGATCCGGCGCGCGACTATCCGGGCGGGCCGCTCGCCGGGATCGCGTTCCAGCGGCACTGGGAGGATCTGGCGTTCGCAGCGGGCGGCTCCTCCTATTGGGCACCGGGGCAGAAGGTGGGAGACCTGCTCGCCGGACGGCCCTCGACCGAACTCGGCGAGGTCATCCCGTCGTACAAGCCCGGCGTGACGATGACCGACCTGTCGCGGTGCCTCCCCGAATTCGTGATCGAGGCGTTCCGCGAGGCGCTGCCGGTATTCGGCCGCCAGATCGCGCGCTACGATCATCCCGACGCCGTGATGACGGGCGTCGAGACGCGGACCTCGTCGCCGGTGCGGATCACGCGGGGCAAGGATCATCAGAGCCTCAACACCGAGCGGCTGTTCCCCGCGGGCGAGGGCGCGGGCTATGCCGGAGGCATACTTTCGGCTGCGATCGACGGGATCAAGGCGGCGGAAGCGGTGGCGCGCAGCATCGTCGCGGGGTGAGGCGGAGGCACTTCAGGCGAACCCTGCGCAGCTCCGTGCCCTCGATAATTTGACTAAGTTCCGGGATTCGACGCCCATCTCGCAATATTCTTGCGCACGCGATCGGGCAACGAACCTGTCAAGGAGCGGCTGGTTCAACGCACCAGCCACGGAAGGCAAGCAGACGAATCCTACTTTGCAAGCGCGATCAGATCCGCGGCAGCGTGATCGTCGCGACCAGGCCGCCGCCCTCGCGATTGGCGGCAGTGATCTCGCCGCCGGCGTCGCGCACGATCGCCCG
>CBIFVW010000304.1:0-3254 GCA_966186155.1 uncultured Sphingomonas sp. | reverse complement strand
CACCCGACCCTCCGTTTGGCCGGCAGCTTTCGGGCAAAACGCGCGGGGGTTCAAGTTGCGGTGAACATCGATGCGGCACCTATTCGCCGCCTTCTCCGTCCCCTTCCGGCTTCTCCCCGTCGAGTGCCGCCAGGGCACCCTTGGCGTCACCCGCGTCGATCCGCTTGAGCAGCTCGGCGGCGAATTCGGCCATGCCGCGCTTGTGGGGGGAATAGGCGAGCGGCGCCAGCAGCGAGCGCGCCATTTCCTTGTTGCCTTCGCGCAAGTACATGGACGCGGCGTTGAAGCGCAGTCCTTCGTCCTGCGGCGCGAGCTCGAACGCGCGTGCCAAGCCATCCTTGGCGATCTTGGTGGGCGCTGAGCTCGCTTCGACGAAGCTGCGATAATAGAGGATCAGCGGCACCGGGTCATCGGGATCGAGCCGGTTGGCGGAGACAATGATCCGGCGGATCGCCGTCCAGGTCTGGGGTGTTCGGTCCTTCGCGTTGTTCGCGACCGCCATACGCGCCATGGCCTTATAGGCATAGGCGCGCACTGCCTTGGCATCAGCGGCGATCGCGCGATCGGCTGCCGTCTCGCACACGGAATAGTCTCCTGCATCGAACGCCGCTTCGGCTAGCACGAGCTGTGCCGCGGGATCGTTGGCATAGGGAGCAGCGGCCTTCCTGGCGGCCGCATAGACGCCCGGCGCGGTCTTCTCGTCGACACCGTTCTTCGAACGGATGCGCACGTCCATGGTCGCGGCCTCGCCCAGACCGAGCTTGCGGAGCACCACTTCTCCGATCGGAATCGCCTCCGCTTTCACGCGAAGGCCGCTAAAACGCCCCTTCTTGTATTGCTCGAGTTCCCTGTCGAGCGCGCGAAGATCGCCGAACGCTGCGGCGGCTTCGAGGCTCGACTTGCCTGCATTGATCGCTGTCAGATAGGCAGTGAGCTGGTCGCTACGCTTATGTCCGAATAACGTGTAGTGGACGAGGAGCCAGCCGCGGCCGTATAATCCTTCAGTTTGAAGCTCGTTCAGCTTGAGTGTGTCCGCCGCGAACAGCTTCTCTGCCGGCAGGGCATTGCCGCTTAGCAGTACATAGCCGCGATATTGCGGCGGGTTGCCGAGCACGACCGAGCCGTCCTTGTCGAATGTCGCGGTCCCAAGCGCCTCGGCGAAGCCTTCGACATACCAAGCCGGGTAGACGCTGTGTGGGGACAAAGTCCACATCAGATGGTGTGCATATTCGTGCAGCAGGATCGCGCGCGGGCTGAGGTCACCGATCGATCCGTCGCCTGATGCACGCGGAACGATCGCCAGGGAGCCGCTCGCGCGCGACCGGTAGAAGCCCGCGACATTGCCGTTGCCCGCGAGCTTGGCGACATCGCTCCGATCGTCGACTACATAGACGGCGAGGCGATTGGCTCGGCCGACCGGCTCCTCCTTCACCCCGCGAAGTGTACGAATCGCCTTGTCGAACCGCTCTAGTTCCGACGCGAATTCCTTCAGCTTTTCCGGCCGCTGTTCGGAATAGACCACGAAATGATCGGTGCTCGCCTCGTACCAGTCGGCTTGCGCCGTGGCGGGCACGGTGAGAAACAGCAACGGCAATAGCTTGCGCAGCATCGGAAATCCCCCTTCCGACGATATTATTGCATGGATGGCGGAACATATTGAATCGATTCTTCGCGCTCAGACGAAGCTGTAGGGATCGACGTCCACCGCCACACGAACCTTGGTGGGCCAGGCAAGCGCGCCGAGCCATTCGCGGATCACGTCCTGCACGTCGAAGCTGCGCCGGGCATGAACGAGCAGCCGGAAGCGATGGCGGCCGCGCAGCATCGCCAGCGGTGCGGGAGCGGGGCCATAGACGTGCATCTCGGGATTCTCGGGCGCGGTGCGGCCGATCATCCGCGCGATCTCCTCGGCGGCGGCGCGGTCCTCGGACGAGACGATGATTGCGGCATAGCGGCCGAAGGGCGGCGCGTCGGCCTCGCGCCGCGCTTCGGTCTCGGCGGCGTAGAAGCTGTCGGCGTCGCCGGTGATCAGCGCCCGCATCACCTGCGCGTCGGGGCTGTGGGTCTGGATATAGACGGTTCCAGGCTTCTCGCCGCGTCCGGCACGGCCCGATACCTGCATGATCTGCTGGAAGGTGCGTTCCGAGGCGCGCAGGTCGCCGCCGTCGAGGCCGAGATCGGCGTCGACCACTCCGACCAGGGTCAGGTTGGGGAAGTGATAGCCCTTGGTGACGAGCTGGGTGCCGACGACGATGTCGATCTCGCCATGCTCCATCCGGTGGACGAACTCGGCGGCGCGCGCCGGCGACCAGAGCGTGTCCGAAGTGACGATCGCGGTCCGCGCCTCGGGGAAGAGCGCGCGGACCTCGTCGGCGATGCGCTCGACCCCGGGACCGCAGGCCACCAGCGTGTCGTCGGACTTGCACTCGGGGCACATCCTGGGCGCCGGGATGGTGTGGCCGCAATGGTGGCAGGAGAGGCGGGCGATCAGCCGGTGCTCGACCATCCAGGCGGTGCAGTTCGGGCATTGGAAGCGGTGGCCGCAATGCCGGCAAAGCGTGAGCGGGGCGTAGCCGCGCCGGTTGAGGAACAGCAACGCCTGTTCCTTCCGGCCGAGCGTGTCGTCGATCGCCTTGACGAGGCGCGGGGCGAGCCAGCGGCCGCGCTCGGGCGGCTCCTGGATCAGGTCGATCGCCTCGATGTGCGGCAGCTCGGCGGCGCCGTAGCGGCCGGGGAGCTTCAGTTCCTCGTAGCGGCCGAGCTCGACCTGATGGCGCGTCTCGATCGCGGGAGTGGCCGATGCGAGCACCACCGGGCAACGCTCGAACCGCGCGCGCATCACCGCGACGTCGCGCGCATGGTAGTGGACGCCGTCCTCCTGCTTGAAGCTGGTCTCGTGCGCCTCGTCGACGACGATCAGGCCGAGATTGGGATAGGGCAGGAACAGCGCCGAGCGCGCGCCCACCGTCACCATCGCCTCGCCGCGCGCGATGGCCCGCCAGGCGCGGCGGCGCTGCGATTGCCGGAGGTCCGAATGCCAGGCGACGGGATCGCAGCCGAACCTCTTGGCGAAGCGTGTGAGGAAGGGCTCGGTGAGCGCGATCTCGGGGAGCAGCACCAGCGTCTGCTTGCCCGCGGCCAGCGCCGCGGCGACTGCTTCGAAATAGACCTCGGTCTTGCCCGATCCGGTGACGCCGTCGAGCAGGAAGGGCTGGAACGCGTGCGCCCCCACCGCCCGGCGCAGGATGCTCGCC
>CBIFVW010000303.1:0-3262 GCA_966186155.1 uncultured Sphingomonas sp. | reverse complement strand
ACGAGCGCGCCCAGGCGCTGGTGGAGCTCCTCCCAGGCCGGATGCGCGCGCGGCAGCATCGCCAGCGTGTCGACCAGCCCCATCAGAGCCCAGCCATTGCCGCGCGCCCAGAGCTGGCCGTTGCGGCCACAGTCGCGCTCGAAGCCGTGCATCAGCAGCCCACCTTCGGTCTGCAGCGCGCGGGCATAGCCGAGCAGCTCCTCCGCCGCCTGGTCGAAATAGCCCGCCTCCCCGGTCTCGCGCGCGAGCTCGGCGAGGAAAGGCCCGTCGACGTCCATGCAGTCGACCCAGATTTGCCAGCGCCATCCCGGCGTGTCGCCGCGATGGTAGCGCGCGCCCATCGGCCCCTTGGGGAAACCGGCGTTGAGCGCGGCGAGGCTGTGCGCCGCGTCGAGGAAGCGCGCGTCGCCGGTCCGGCGATGCATCTCGACCAGCTCGCGGCCCGCGCCGACATGGTCCTCGTTGCTGCGCGCGACGCCGCGTCCGAGCCAGCTCCGCAATATGCCATGGACGTAGCCGAACGCCTCGCCGTCGCCGAGCAGGTCGCCGGCGCGCAGTAGCCCACGGAGCGCGATTCCCTCGCCAAAGCCCCAGACGCGGAAGTTCCAACGCATCGTCGCCGCCGCCACGGCGCGCAGGCGCTGGGTCTTCTCGCCGGTCATCCCGCCAGCTCGACTGCGAAGAGCCCGCCCGAGCCCGGACAATCGGCCAGCTGCTGCGGCCCCAGTCGCATCCGCGAGGTGGTGACGAACAAGGCCGAGCCCGCGAGGCAAGCGCTGCTGACGTGCGGCGCGGGGATCGCGATCGTCTCCAGCAGCGCGCCGTCCCGGGCGACATGCGCCACGCACGCGCCGCCCCACATCGCCACCCAGAAGCTGCCGTCGGGCGCGATCGTCATCCCGTCGGGCTTGCCCGGCACGTTCATGAAGTCGGTGACGATCACCGGCTCGCCGAGCGACTCGCCCGCTACAGGATAGGCGAGCAAGGTGCGCGCGAGCGTGTCGATCACGAACAATGTGCGCCCGTCGGCCGCGAAGGCCATGCCGTTGGGCACGCCGAGCCCCTCGGCGACGCGCACCGGCTCGGCGTCGGGCGAAGCCGCGCGGAAGATCGCGCCGCGGCCGGCGAGCAGGCCCTTGTGCATCGCCCCCGCCCAGAGCCCGCCGGCCGGATCGGCCGCCATGTCGTTGAACCGGCAGCCCGAAGCCACCGCCGCCTTCGGCCCCGGCCGGATCCCGGCATCCGCGCCGATCGTGCAGAAGCCGTCGTCGAGCGCGCCCACCAGCTCCGCAGACCCGGCGGCGAGCGACCAGACCGGTCTAGGCAAGGCCGTTTCCGAAAGGACCCCATGCGCGCATCGCAGCAACCGGGGCGCGACCGGATCGACCCAGACGATGCTCCCGTCGCTCGCCGCCACCGGGGACTCGCCGATCCCCGCCTCGGGGTTGCAGACCAGGCGAGGCGTCATCCCGCCCGCGCCTGATGCAGCGCGCGGAAGCCGCGCAGGCAGGCCTCGCGCGAATCGACCGGCCGGGCGGTGACTCCGATCGAGGCGAGCGCGCTCGCATAGAGCCGGCACAGCGGCCCGTTGCCGACCAACGGCACGGTGGCGCCCGAAAGATCGGGATAGACCGCGAGCGCGTCGGCGATCTCCGATCCGATCAGCAGCCCGCGAATGTACGAGGCGGCATCGGCACGCTCCAGGTCTCCCCGGATCACCCGCGCCCGCGCCCCGAACAGCAAGGTGCCGAGGCCGAGGCACCGCGCCCTCCCCGCCGCCACGCCGTCGCGGAACGCCGCGCCGTCCGCGGCTTCGCCCTCGACGATCGAGGCGAGCAGCCCCTGCGCGGTCAGCCGGTCGAACATCTCGCCGGACATGCTGGTGAAGAAGTCGGCGATGCGACCGCCTTCGAGCCGCGCCCATTTGGTGTGCGTGCCCGGCAGCCCCACCAGCCCGTCGGTTCCGGCGATCGCCGCGAGGCCGAGCAGCTCGACTTCCTCGCCGCGCAATATGTCCGGCCCGCCGTCATAGGCGCGGCGGCAGGCGATCCCCGGCACGATCCGTACCCGGGCCGATCCGATCTCGGCGGGCGTCGCCGCGCGTGCCATCTCGTCGAGCCCCGCCGGCGCCGCGGCATAGGGGACCTCGGTCCAGCCGATGTTCGATCCGATCATGCCCGAGGCGTAGATCGGGCCGTGCCCGGGCCAGCGCGCGACCAGCGCGTCCATCTGCGCCGCCATGCCGCTCCGGTCGAGCGCCGCGACGCCCGCGGGCGCGGCATATTCGTCGATCGCCGATCCGTCCGCCGCGATCCGATAGGCGCGGAAGTTGGAACTGCCCCAATTGACGCCGACGATCTCCGCGCGGTCATCGCCGCGTGACATGCGCGCCCCCATCGATCGGATGGACCGCGCCGGTGATCCAGGAAGCACGATCCGAGGCGAGGAACAGCGCGAGCTCGGCCACTTCCTCGGCGGTGCCAAGCCGCGCGAGCGGGTGGCGCAGCGCATTCTCCGCCCGCGCCTGCTCCGGATCGGGCTGGCGGTCGAACGAGGCGCGCAGCAGCGGCGTGTCGATCGAGGCGGGGGCGATCGCATTGACGCGGATATTGTCGGGCGCGAATTCGAGCGCGGCGGTCCGGGTCAGGCTGTCGAGCGCGGCCTTGGACGCGGCATAGGCGGCCAGGGTCGGCGTGGCGAAGCCGGCGTTGATCGACGAGAGCAGCACGATCGCGCCCCCGCCCGCCTCGCGCATCGCCGGCACGCAGCGCCGCAGCAGCCTGACGGCGCCGATCACATTGACGTCGTAGATGTCGGCGAACGCCGCCGGGTCGGTATCGAGCGTGCCACCCGGGACCGAGACCGCCGCGGCATGGACGAGAATGCCGGGCGCGCCGAGGTTCGCGACCAGCCGCGCATGCGCCTCGGCCAGCGCCGCGTCGGATCGAAGATCGGCGACGAGCCCGAGATCGGCGCCCGGCGACGGCGCCACGTCGAGCCCCGCGACCTTCGCCCCCGCGGCGCGGAACCGGTCGACGATCGCCGCCCCGATCCCGCTTGCCGCACCCGTCACGAGCGCGACGCACCCGTCCAACTCGCCGCCCAACCGATTTCTCCTCAACGCAACGCCGCGAACTTCCAGAGCCACCGACACTTGTCGCTCTACGTCATTCCTCCCCCTCCGGGGAGAATTGTCGGATCCGATCGGCCCTAGAACTTCACGCTGACGCTCGCCTTGTACATCCGCCCGAAGAACAGGTTG
>CBIFVW010000302.1:0-3276 GCA_966186155.1 uncultured Sphingomonas sp. | reverse complement strand
CCCGGAGGGGGAGGGGACCAGCCGCAGGCTGGTGGAGGGGTATTCCCCACTGCGATGCCGCCTGCTGAAACTACCCTTCCACCACCGAGCTCCGCTCGGCGGTCCCCCTCCCCCTCCGGGGGAGGATTGGAAGGCTCTTCCTGAACGCCCGATACGCCCTAGGCCGGGAATGCATTCGGAACGCTGCGTGACATTCGGCGGAACCCCCGTCCGGCGCGGACCGTTGTTTCGGTCGAACGGATCACGGGCGCATTCCGGCGCGGGTCCATCGCCAGGAGGTTGGAATCATGGGCGAATTGACTGACAAGATCAAAGGAAATGTCGACGAGATGGTCGGCAAGGCGAAGCAGGCGATCGCGGGCGACGCCGATGATCCGCAGCGCACCCGCGCCGACGACGAGCTCGCGGCCGAAGGCGCCGCGCAGGAGGCCAAGGGCAAGGGCGAGCAGTTCGTCGGCAAGGTCAAGGGCGCGTTCGGCGACGATATCTGATCGTCCCGCCCAATGGAGGAGAGGGGCCGCCCGGGATGCCGGGCGGCCCTTTTTCATGCTAGGCTCGCGTCATGGTTTCGAAGACGAGCCTGCGCGAGAGCGTGCGCGCGCATCGCTGGCCCGAAGTGGCGGAAGCGCTGGCCGCCAAGCCCGCGCTGCTCGGCGTGCGCGACGAGCGCGGGCGGGGATGGCTCCACCAGGCCTGCATGGCGCCCGCGACGGACGCCGAAGCGAGCATCCGCACCGTGGACCTGCTGCTCGGGCTGGGCCTGGGGCTCGACGATGCCGCCTTCACCGAAGGCGCGTGGAGGGCGACGCCGCTCTGGCATGCGATCTCGCGAGGGCGGAACCTGGCGCTCGCCGAGCATCTGCTGAAGCTCGGCTGCGATCCGGATCATTGCCTGTTCGCGGCCGCCTGGAACGAGGACCGCGCGGCGATCCGGCTGCTCCTCGCGCACGGTGCCGATATCGAGGAAGGCGCGGACCGCGGCGACACTCCGCTGCTCGGCGCCGTTGCCTGGAGCAGGTTCGGCCCGGCGGAGGAGCTGCTGATCGGCGGAGCGAACCCTGATTCCCAGGACCGGAACGGCCGGACCGCGCTGCACTTGATGCTGAGGAAGGGCACCGCGCCCGAGCATTTCCGGATGTTCGTGCGGCACGGCGCGCGCGGCGACATCCCCGATGGCGAGGGCCGCACCGCAGTCGAGCTGCTCCGGCGCAAGCGCGATCCGGCGTGGCGGGAAATCGCGGAAGGCCTGGCTCGTCAGTCGGGCGCGTAGAAGGACCAGAGGTTGCTCGGCAGCTTGTGCGCCGCGAAGCGCACGGGCTGCGCGGGCGGGCCGATCTCGCAGACCATGTAGGAGCATAGTTGGGTCGGGTCGAGCGGATCGGGCAGCCGGACCGTGTCGCCGTTGATCCAGCGCCACTCCTCCCGCCAGACGCGGCGATTGCCGATCGTCAGCTGGTCGCCTCGCGGCCCCACATGCACATAATGCCAACGCACGAAATCATTCCCGAGACAGATCAACCCATTATAGGACGCCCGGGCTCAGCGTGCACGGATCGCGTCGATCGTCGTGGCCGGCGTTATGAACGCAATATCGGTCTTGAGGTGGAGCAGCTTGAGGCCCGGCTCGGCCAGCGCGCGCCGAAGCGCGGGCGCGAACTGCCCGGTCGTCTCCACGGTTTCCGCCCAGCCGCCATAGGCGCGGGCGAGCGCGGCGAAATCGGGGTTGTGGAGCGCGGTGCCCGAGACGCGCGCGGGATATTCGCGCTCCTGGTGCATGCGGATCGTGCCGTAGCCGCCATTGTCGACCAGGATGACGATGAGCTCGGCATCGTGCTGGACGGCGGTGGCGAGCTCCTGGCCGTTCATCAGGAAATCGCCGTCGCCCGCGACCGCGACCACCTTGCGCCCGGGGAAGCGCAACGCCGCGGCGACCGCGGCGGGGACGCCATAGCCCATCGCGCCGGCGGTGGGGGCGAGCTGCGTGGGTTGTGGGCCGTAGTGCCAGTAGCGGTGCCACCAGGACGAGAAATTGCCCGCGCCGTTGCAGATGATCGTGTCGGCCGGCATCGCCTCGCGCATCGCCAGCACGCACTGGCCGAGATCGAGCGCGACGCCTTCGCGCGGCTGAGGCGTGGACCAGGCGCGCCATTCGGCATGCGCGGCGGCGGCGTCGAAGACCGGCAGGCCGGCTTCCTCCTCGACCGCGATCGCCGCCGCCACGGCGAACTCGAAGGGCCGCGCGCAGATCGGCAGGTCGGCGAGATAGACGCGATTGAGCTCGTCGGGGTCGGGATGGACATGGATTAGGGTCTGGCCGGGATGGTCGGGCGTCACCAGCGCATAGCCGTCGGTGGTCGCTTCGCCGAGCCGCGCGCCGACGACGAGCAGCAGGTCGGCGTCCCTGATCCGCTGGACGAGCTTCGGATTGGGGCCGTAGCCCAGATTGCCGGCCCAGACGGGCGAGGCGTTGGGGATCGCGTCCTGGCGGCGGAACGCGCCAGCGACCGGCAGCCCGATGCGCTCGGCGAACCGGGCGAAGTCCTGGCCGGTCTCCGCGTCCCAGCCGGCGCCGCCGACGATCGCGATCGGGCGCTTCGCCGCGCGGAGCCGCTCGAACATCAGGTCGAGATCATAGGCGTCGGGCGCCTGGAGGGGCGGGGCGAGCTCGGGCCGGTCCACCGCCTCGACTTCGTCGCACAGCATGTCCTCGGGCAGCGCGATCACCACCGGGCCGGGCCGGCCCGAGGTCGCCACGGCCCATGCCCGCGCGACATATTCGGGGATGCGGCGCGCGTCCTCGATCCGCGTCGCCCATTTGGCGAGCGGGGCGAACATCGCGGGGAAGTCGACTTCCTGGAAGCCCTCGCGGTCGCGCATGCCGCGGTCGACATCGCCGATGAACAGCAGCATCGGCTGCGAATCCTGCATCGCGACATGCACGCCGATGCTGGCATTGGTCGCGCCCGGGCCGCGCGTCACGAAGGCGACGCCGGGGCGGCCGGTCATCGCCCCGTCGGCGCAGGCCATGAAGGCGACGCCGCCTTCCTGCCGGCAGGTGACGAGGTCGATCTCGGGCGTGTCGTGCAGCGCGTCGAGCACGGCGAGGAAGCTCTCGCCGGGCACGTGGAAGATGCGGTCGCAGCCCTGCGCGACCAGATTGTCGACGAGGATCCGGCCCCCGGTTCGTTTCGCGGTCATGCCGCCTGTCTAGCCCGAGCGCTGCGCCCCGCGTAACCCCCCGCCGCGCGCGCCGGTCATGCCGGCGCGGAATGGCGG
>CBIFVW010000301.1:0-3287 GCA_966186155.1 uncultured Sphingomonas sp. | reverse complement strand
CAGGTCGTCTCCTATGCCGCGATCCTGAGCGTCGCCAATCCCGACCAGCAGCTCCGGCCCGGCATGACCGCGACGGCGGAGATCGTGACCAAGTCCAAGCCCAACGTGCTGCTGGTGCCCAACGCGGCGCTGCGCTTCACGCCGACCGCGGCGGGCGGCGGCCAGGGCGCGAGCGGATCGAGCGGAGGCATCGCCGGCGCGCTGGTGCCGCGCCGGCCGCGGCGCGGCGGCGGCCAAGGCGGCGCCGAGAAGCAGGCGACCATGAGCCGGGGCGCACAGCAGACGGTCTACATCCTCGGCGCGGACGGCAAGCCGCAGGCGGTGCAGGTCACCACCGGCGATACCGACGGCACCGTCACCGAAGTCACCGGCGGCAATCTGAAGCCGGGCGACAAGGTGGTCACCGGCCAGCTCGCGGGCAGTGGCGAGCAGCGCCGCGGCGGCGGGGGCCAGCGCCGGCAGGGCGGTGCCGGCAGGCAGGGCGGAAGCGGCGGCGGCCAGGGCGGCGGCGGTGGAGGCTGACGTGGCCCATGATGCCGGCTCCCCGCTGATCCGCCTCCGCGGCGTCACCAAGACCTATGGCGAGGGCGCGACGGCATTCCAGGCGCTGAAGGGAATCGACCTCGACATCGAGGCCGGCGATTTCGTCGCGGTGATGGGGCCGTCGGGATCGGGCAAGTCGACGACGATGAACATCCTCGGCTGCCTCGACGTGCCCTCGGCCGGCGAGTTCCTGTTCAAGGGCGTGCACGTCGAGAAGCTCGAGCGCGACCAGCGCGCGCTGCTCCGGCGCCGATATCTCGGCTTCGTCTTCCAGGGCTTCAACCTGCTCGCCCGCACTTCGGCGCTCGAGAATGTCGAGCTGCCCCTGCTCTATCGCGGCGATCCCAAGGCCCAGCGGCGCGAGGCGGCGCTGGCGGCGCTCGACAAGGTCGGGCTCAAGCAATGGTGGGACCATACCCCCGCCGAGCTTTCGGGCGGCCAGCAGCAGCGCGTCGCGATCGCCCGGGCGATCGTCACCAACCCTGCCGTGCTGCTCGCGGACGAGCCGACCGGCAATCTCGATTCGGAGCGTTCGATCGAGATCATGGAGCTGCTCACCGATCTCAACAGGACGAGCGGCATCACCGTGCTGATGGTCACCCACGAACCCGACATGGCCGCCTTCGCGCGCACCATCGTCCACTTCAAGGACGGGCTGGTCGAACGAGTCGAGGCGGGGCACCGGCAGGGGGAGGCAGTCGGCTGAGATGTTCGGCACCACCTTCGTCCTCGCGATCCGCTCGATCCTCCGGCACAAGCTGCGCTCGTTCCTGACCACGCTCGGCATCATCATCGGCGTCGCCGCGGTGATCACGATGGTGACTCTCGGCAAGGCGACCACCGCCGCCGTGCAGCAGTCGATCTCGGCGCTCGGCACCAACATCCTCCAGATCCGCCCCGGCCAGGGCTTCGGCCGCGGCGGCGGGGGTCCTCGCCCGCCCGACTTCAAGGAGGAGGACGTCCAGGCGATCCGCCAGCAGATCACCGGCGTCACCGCGGTCGCGCCCCAGGCGCAATCGACCGCGACGGTGATCTACAACGGCGCCAACTGGTCGACGACGATCAACGGCACCACCAACGACTATTTCCGCGTCCAGCCCTGGCCGCTCGTCGAGGGCCGTACCTGGAACCGCGCCGAGGAGCAGGCGGGCAAGGCGGTGTGCATCATCGGGTCGACCGTGCGCACCAACCTGTTCCGCGGCGGGCAGGCAGTGGGCGATCGGATCCGCGTCAACGGCGTCTCGTGCGATGTGATCGGCGTGCTCACCACCCGCGGCCAGGCGGGGTTCGGCGGCGACCAGGACGACGTCATCATCATGCCGATCAAGCAGGTCCAGCGCCGCTTCACCGGCAATCGCGACATCCGCCTGATGCTGGTCGGCACCGATCCCGATTACGACAGCCAGCAGATCCAGGCCTCGATCACCGACCTGCTGCGCCAGCGCCGCAACATCACCGGCGGCAAGGACGACGATTTCAACATCTTCGACACCGCCCAGATCAGCCAGACCCTCACCGGCACGACGACGCTCCTTACCCGGATCGTCGCCGCGGTCGCCGCGATCAGCCTCGTCGTCGGGGGCATCGGGATCATGAACATCATGCTGGTGTCGGTGACCGAGCGGACGCGCGAGATCGGCATCCGCCTCGCGATCGGTGCCGTCGCGGCCGAGGTGCTGATGCAGTTCCTCGTCGAAGCCGTGGTGCTGTCGATGCTCGGCGGCGTGATCGGCCTGCTATTGGCGCAGATCGCAGTGGCGCTGATGTCGTGGCTGGGCGGCCTGCCCTTCCTGTTCGACATCCAGATCAACACCATCGCCTTCCTGATCTCGGCGGCGATCGGCGTGGTCTTCGGCTATTTCCCCGCGCGGCGCGCCGCGAGCCTCAACCCGATCGACGCGCTTCGGCACGAATAGCGGCGGCGTGGTCGGTCGGCAGGCCGTAGAGCTCGCGGAGCTCGCGCAGATCCTCCTGCGTGTCGATGTCGACCAGCTCCTCGGGCGGCGCGATGACGTGATGGCCGCGCAGGATCAGTTCGCGCGCGCCCTGGTCGCCTTCGATCGCGAGCAGGTCGGGGAAGACCTCCCTCCCGAACAGCGCCGGCGGCATCGGCTGCACGCCGTCGCTCGACGCGACGATCGTCGCCGGGCCGTCGGCGGCGTCGAACATGCGATAGACGTGCGCGGCGGTGACGCGCGGCATGTCGGCGAGCGCGACGAGCACTGCCTCGGCGCCGGCTTTCTCCGCCGCTTCGACGCCATGGCAGAGCGAACGCGCCTGGCCGAGCGACGGATCGGGGTTCTCGACGACCTGATAGCCGAGCGCCGCGAAGTCGAGCACGGTGTCCGAGACGATCGCGATCCGCGCCAGGAACGGGATCTTCTCGAGCGCGGTCACGACATGGAAGGCCAGCGGCTTGTCGAGGAATGGCTCAGCGAGCTTGTCACCGTCATTGAATCGCCGCGACCGCCCCGCGGCGAGCAGGACGAGCGCGACCTGGTCAGGCTTGAGCATGGAACCTCCGCACCATCGCCGCAGCGATCGAAAGCGCGATCTCGGCCGGGCCGATCGCGCCGATGTCGAGCCCCGCAGGCCCTTCGATCCGCGCGAGATCGGCGTCGGCCACCCCCGCCGCCGCCAGCCGCTCGAGCCGCGCCGGCCGGCTATGTCGCGGCGCTGGGCTCGCGGCGATCAGCGCGGCATCGTCGATCTTGGGGTCGTGGCTCAGCGTGACCCCGCCACAG
>CBIFVW010000300.1:0-3287 GCA_966186155.1 uncultured Sphingomonas sp. | reverse complement strand
ACCGGCAAGGAATATGCGATGCTGGAGCTGCTGTCGCTCCGCAAGGGCACGACGCTCACCAAGGAAATGTTCCTCAACCACCTCTATGGCGGGATGGACGAGCCCGAGCTCAAGATCATCGACGTCTTCATCTGCAAGCTGCGCAAGAAGCTCAGCATGGCGACCGATGGCGAGAATTACATCGAGACCGTCTGGGGCCGCGGCTATGTGCTGCGCGAGCCCGACGGCATGGAAGAGGCGGTTTCGGCCGTCGCCTGAGTTCGACTGCCGCAGGGGCAAGGGAAGGCCGCGGTCCGCAAGGGCCGCGGCCTTTCTTGTTTCTTCCCAACGATCCTTACCATCCTCCCCCGGAGGGGGAGGATTTGTTGATGTCGACGCGCTCTAGTTCAAACCATCGCCCCTATTTCCGCGTATAGACCCGCGCACCGCCGACCCAGGTCTCGAGCACCTGGGTACCGCGCAGCTCGGCCGGGGCGGCGAGCAGCGGATCGCGATCGACGATGATGAAATCGGCGCGCATGCCGGGCGCGAGGCGGCCGATGCGGTCTTCCGCGAAGCCGGCATAGGCGGCCCAGGTCGTGAAGCCCGCCCAGCCCTGCTCGCGCGTCACTGCCTCCTGCGGGCGCCAGCCACCGAACGGCTGGCCCTCGGCATTGGCGCGGGTGAAGGAAACCGCCCAGCCCGCCCAGGGATCGGGGCTCTCGACCGGATAGTCCGATCCGAAGGCGAGCTTCGCGCCGTTCTGCAGCATCGTCCGCCAGGCATAGGCGCCGGCCAGCCGCGCCTCGCCGAGCCGCGCCTCGGCCATGACCATGTCGCTGGTCTGGTGGACCGGCTGCATCGAGGCGATCACGCCGAGCCTGCCGAAGCGCGGCAGATCCTTGGGATCGACGATCTGGGCATGCTCGATGCGCCAGCGGCGATCGTCCTTGTAGGTGTCCGAAAGCACTTCGATCGCGTCGAGGACCTGCTGGTTGGCGCGATCGCCGATCGCGTGGACCGCGATCTGAAAGCCGTCCATCGCGCCGCGGGTCATCAGGTTGAGCAGCTGGTCGTCCGAGAGGAAGCCCAGGCCCTTCTGCCCCGGCGCATCGGCATAGTCGGCCTTGAGCCAGGCGCCCCGGCTGCCGAGCGCGCCATCGTCGTAGAGCTTGATCCCGCCCATGCGCAGGTGATCATTGTAGAGCCAGGGCGTCGGCCCCTGCCCCGCCACCGCGAGCGCCGTGTCGACGCCATGCGCGTAGCTCATGATGCGGACCTTGAGCAGCCCGAGATCGGCCATGCGGCGATAGGTGAGCCAATCGTCGACGCTGGTGCCCATGTCGGCGGTCGCAGTGATGCCGAAGGCGAGCAGCTTGTCCTGCGCGGCCAGGAAGGCGGCGTTGCGCTCGCGCGGGGTCGGCTGGGGGATCGCCTTCTCGATCAGCGCGCGCGCGGCATCGACGAACACGCCCTCGGGCGCTCCCTTGGCGTCGCGCTCCACCCGGCCGCCACTCGGATCCTTCGTCGCCGCGGTGACGCCGGCGAGCGCGATCGCGCGGCTGTTGGCCCAGGCGGCATGGCCGTCGACGCGCTCGAGCCAGACCGGCCGATCCGCCACCGCCTTGTCGAGGTCCGCCGCGGTCGGGAAGCGCCCGAGCTTCCATTTCTCCTGGTTCCAGCCGCCGCCGAGGATCCACTTGGTGGGATTGGCGTCGGCATAGGCCTTGATCTTCGCGAGCGCCTCGTCGAGCGAGTTGGTCGCCGACAGGTCGAGCAGCAGCAGCTGCGAGCCCAGCCCCATGACATGGCCGTGCGCGTCGATCATGCCGGGCATCAGCGTCTTGCCGCCCATGTCGAGCTTCCACTCGACCTTCTTGGGCCTTTTCTCGCCGCTGGAGAGCAGGCGCGTGACCTTGCCCTCGCGCGTGAACAGGATGCCGGTGAAGCGGACCAGCTGCCCCTTCTCGTCGAGCGTGATGCCGTTGACATTGTCGATAAGCCCGTCGGCCCAGGCCGCGGCGGGAGCGAGGACGAGGGCTAGCGCGGCGAGCAGCCGCAGGAGACGCTTCAGCATGGCCGCGGGCATAGGGCCTGTTCCCCCGGCGCGCCAGATGGTCTAGGCGGTCCCTATTATGGCCACCAAGACAGCTCCGGCGACCCAGTCGCTCCCCGTTTCGATCGACGATGTCCGTGCGGCGCAGGCGCGCATCATGGGCCAGATCGTGCGGACGCCGACGCTGGTGAGCAAGACGCTGTCGGAGCTGACCGGCGCGACCGTCTATCTCAAGTTCGAGAACCTGCAGTTCACCGCCGCCTACAAGGAGCGCGGCGCGCTCAACACCCTGCTCCAGCTCGACGCGGCGGCGCGCGCCAAGGGCGTGATCGCGGCCTCGGCCGGCAACCATGCGCAGGGCCTCGCCTATCACGCGCACCGGCTCGGCATCCCGAGCACGATCGTGATGCCCAAGAACACGCCGGTGGTGAAGGTTACCCAGACCGAGGGCCATGGCGCGACCGTGATCCTCGAGGGCGAGACCTTCGACGCGGCCTATGCCCATTCGCGCAAGCTCGAGGCCGAACACGGCTTCACCTTCGTCCATCCCTTCGACGATGCACGGATCATCGCCGGCCAGGGCACCGCGGTGCTCGAGATGCTCGAGGACGTGCCCGAGATCGACACGCTGGTGATCCCGATCGGCGGCGGCGGGCTGATCTCGGGCTCGGCGACGGTCGCCAAGTCCGAAGGGCGCAACCTCGAGGTGGTCGGCGTCGAGGCCGAGCTCTTCCCCTCGATGTACAACCGCATCCACCACACCGACATGCCCTGCGCCGGCGACACGCTGGCCGAGGGCATCGCGGTCAAGGAGCCCGGCGCGATCACGGCGCGGATGGTCGAGGCGCTGGTCGACGACATCGTGCTGGTGAGCGAGCGGCGGCTCGAGGAAGCGGTGAGCCTGCTCCTCCAGATCGAGAAGACCGTGGTCGAGGGCGCTGGCGCAGCGGGGCTCGCCGCGCTTCTCGCCGAGCCCGAGCGCTTCCGCGGCAAGACCGTGGGCACCGTGCTGTGCGGCGGCAATATCGACACGCGCCTGCTCGCCAATGTGCTGCTGCGCGACCTCGCCCGATCGGGCCGGCTCGCGCGCCTGCGCATCCGGCTGCAGGACCGGCCCGGCGCGCTGTTCAACGTCGCCAGGATATTCCACGATCAGGGCGTCAACATCATCGAAGTCTATCACCAGCGCGTGTTCACCACGCTGCCGGCCAAGGGCCTGATCACCGACATCGAATGCGAGACGCGCGACCGC
>CBIFVW010000299.1:0-3303 GCA_966186155.1 uncultured Sphingomonas sp. | reverse complement strand
GCTGAAACTACCCCTCCACCACCGAGCTCCGCTCGGCGGTCCCCCTCCCCCTCCGGGGGAGGAATGGGAACCGCCCAAATCCGCCCGGCTGGACTCCAACGCGACCTATAGCTTGCGGCTCAGTTCCCGCATCGCCTCGTCGAGGCCGGCGAGCGTCAGCGGGTACATCCGGTCGTTCATCAGCTCGCGCAGGATGTGGGTCGACTGGGTATAGCCCCATTGCTCGCGCGGGATCGGATTGAGCCACACCGCGGCGGGATAGGTATCGAGCGCGCGCCGCATCCACACCGCGCCGGCCTCCTCGTTGAAATGCTCGACCGATCCGCCGGGATGGGTGATCTCATAGGCGCTCATCGCCGCGTCGCCGACGAACACCAGCTTATAGTCATGGCCGTATTTGTGGAGGATGTCCCAGGTCGGCGTCCGCTCCTGGAAGCGGCGGCGATTGTCCTTCCACACGCCTTCGTAGAGGCAGTTGTGGAAGTAGAAGAATTCGAGGTTCTTGAACTCGCTCGTGGCGGCCGAGAACAGCTCCTCGCAGAGCTTGACGAACGGGTCCATCGATCCACCGACGTCGAGGAAGAGCAGCAGCTTGACCGCATTGTGCCGCTCGGCGCGCATATGGATGTCGAGCCAGCCCTGCTTCGCGGTGCTCTCGATCGTCGCATCGATGTCGAGCTCCTCGGCGGCGCCTTCGCGGGCGAAGCGCCTGAGGCGGCGCAGCGCGACCTTGATGTTGCGCGTGCCGAGCTCGCGCGTGCTGTCGAGATTGCGGAACTCGCGGCCTTCCCACACCTTGAGCGCGCGCTTGTGCCGGCTCTCGCCGCCGATACGGACGCCCTCGGGATTATAGCCCGCATTGCCATAGGGAGAGGTGCCGCCGGTGCCGATCCACTTGCTGCCGCCCTGGTGCCGGCCCTGCTGCTCGGCGAGCCGCTGCTTGAGCGTTTCCATGATCTCGTCCCACGATCCGAGCGACTGGATCGCCGCCATGTCCTCCGGCGTGAGGTATTTCTCGGCGACGGCGCGGAGCCATTCCTCCGGGATGTCGGCCGGCGCGACGCCGTAGCTGGTCGCGATGCCCTTGAAGACGCGCGCGAAGACCTGATCGAAGCGATCGAGCAGCCCCTCGTCCTTCACGAAGGTGGCGCGGGCGAGATAGTAGAAGGCCTCGGGCGTGCGCTCGATCACGTCGCGGTCGAGCGCTTCGAGCAGCACCAGATGCTCCTTCAGGCTGGCGGGGATGCCGGCGGCGCGCAGCTCGTCGAGGAAGGAGAAGAACATCCGCTTGTTCTAGGGCTGGACCTCGTAGAGCGTCCAGTGGGTGCCGGAGAGCCCGCGCGCCCGCGCGCCCGCGACGGGCAGGTAGCGGCGGCCGCAGCGGATGCTGGCGGCGGGGAAATTCTCGCCGCGGAAGCGATCGAGGAAGAGGAAGCGCGCCGCGCCGCAGGGCCTGCCGAGGATCCGCAGCGGATAGCGATCGTGCGCCGCCGCGACTTCGAGCATCGCCTTGCCGGTCGAACGATCGAGGATGATTTCGGCCCCTTGCGGCGCGCGTGCCTCCATCGCGCGGATCGCGGCGGCGGGGTCGCCGCGCCGATTGCGGGCAAGATCCAGGTCCTGGACGAGGCTGCCCGCGGCGAAGGCTGCGAGCGCCAGCGCCGCGGCCCAGCGCCGCCAGCCGCCCCTGCGCAGGCCGGCCGCGATCATCTCCGCGGCGAGCAGGAGCAGCGCCAGCCCCGCGACCAGATAGTAGCGCGGATGCCCGGTATTGCCCGCATGGAGCAGCGCCAGCCCGAGCGGGAAGGCGAGGATCGCGAGCCAGTAGAAGGCGAGGCGGGGCATGCCCAGACCGCGCGCGAGCAGCAGCAGGACCGGCGGAAGCACCAGCCAGGCGATCGATATCAGCGGCAGGCCCAGCGCATAGCCGAGCATCTCGACGATCGCGTGGAGGAGGAGGAGCCAGTCGAACGGATCGTAGCGGCCGAGCTGCAGCCCGGTGCCGCTCGCCGCAGCGGTGCCGATCACCATCGCGAAGACGCCGGCCAGCGCCAGCGCGGAGGGGAGGAGCAGGCGAACCGTCCCGGCCAGCGCCTCTCGCGGCGATCCGCGCTTCCACAGCGTCAGCAGCATCCAGCCCGCGACCGCGCAGAAGCCGAACAAGATGGTGAGCTGGGACAGCGCCCCGAGCAGGAAGCAGAGCGCCAGCGCGGTCGCCGGGCTGCGCTTCGCCTCTCCGGCGAGCCAGCGATCGACGAGCAGGACCGCGACGAGCAGCGCCAGCGCCATCGGGGCATAGCCGCGCGCCTCCGATCCGAGCGTCACCAGGAGCGGCGAGAGCGCGAACATCGCCGCGGCGACGAGTCCGGTCAGCGGATCGCGTCGCCGCCCGATCAGGTCGGCGACGGCGATGCCCGCGGTGCCCGTCGCGATCGACAGCGCCCGCGCCAGCAACGGCTCGGCGCCGAGGCCGACGAGCTGGAGCCACAGCGAATTGATGTGGTGGTTGTTGTCGTGGTTGATGCGGAGGAACACGCCGAGCGGGGTTCCCGCCTCGTGCGCGAGCACCGCCGACCAGGCCTCGTCGAGCCACAGGCTGCCCTGCGCGCCGGCGACGCGCAGCGCGAGGCCCAGCGCCACGACGGCGCCGAGCAGCCCCCAAAATCGCCGGTCCCCCGCCGCCATCTCCGGTTAATGCGGCAGGCGCGCGCGGCGGACAAGCTCAGCGAGTGACATAAGCGTCGATCAGCGCGCCGACATAGTCGGGCTGGCGCGACGAGAGCTCGGGGGAGGGGCGGGCCTTGCCATAGATGAAGCCGTGCGCCGGGTAGACCGAGCTGCCAAGGCCCTTGCGGTCGCGGTACCAGACCTTGACCAGGCTCCAGTCGCCGCGCGGCGACACGTCGAACAAGGTCACGTCCCGCTCGGCATGGCCGCGCTCGCCGTTGAAGCGCGACCAGTTGGCGTGCGTGATCATCAATACCCGGTCCTCGACGATCCGGCTCACCACCGCGACATGGCCGAGCGGCAGCCGCGCGCTCTTGGCGAAGGCGAGGACGGCGCCGACGCGTGGGGTCTGGCCGCGCTCGTAGCGGCCCTTGGCCTGGTCCCACCAGGTCCAGGCGTCGCCATGGATCTGGATGCCTGAAGCCTGGCGCGCGAAGGGCACGCACTGGCCGACATATTCGAGGAGCGACTGGGCATGGGCCGGCGCGGCGCCGAGCATGGCGGCGGCCAGCGCAAGCGGGAACGCGACACGGAAACGCATACTCGGGCACCCTTACAGGCACCCCCCCGAGCAAA
>CBIFVW010000298.1:0-3316 GCA_966186155.1 uncultured Sphingomonas sp. | reverse complement strand
TCCCCCGGAGGGGGAGGTGGCAGCCCGAAGGGCTGACGGAGGGGTAGCTCGCCCCGGGCGACATCGCCCGCGGAGACTATCTCCCCTCCTGCGGGCGCGGTCCCCTCCTCCAGCGAGCCGGGGGAGGATTTCTCCGTCCCGCCTTCCCTAGCGTGCCCCGACACCGCATAACCGGCCGATGACCAGAGGGAGCAATCCGATGCGCGCCACCCGATCCCCCGCGGCACTGGCCCTCGCGGCACTGGCCCTCGCCGCGCTGCTTCCCTCCCCCGCCCTCGCCCAGTCGGCGCCCCAGGACCAGGGCATCGTCGTGACCGGCACGCGCGACCGGCTGAGCGGCTGGCGCGAGGCGGAGACCGATCATGTCGTGGTGATCAGCGACGGCGGCGAGGCCGAGCTCGCGCGCATCGCGCACAATCTCGAGCGGCTGCACTTCCTGCTCTCGGTGCTGCTCAACCGCGTCGACAAGCCCGACGAGACGCTCAAGCTGCGCGTCACCCTGGTCGGAGACGGCGCCGAGTTCGACGCGATGCACCTCAGGAACCTGCGCTTCAGCCCGGGCCCCTATGCGCGCGCCTTCCCCGTCCCCGGCTATTACGACCCGCGCGAGGACGGGCCGGTGCTCGCCGCGAGCCGCAACGACGGCAAGGCGGTGCTGACCCGGGGCGTCGATCTGAGCGGGTTCCTGAGCTCGGTGCAGCTGGACTCCCAGCCGGCCGCGGTGCCGGGGGCGGAGGCCGCGGGCATGGCGCCCAGCGCCTATGCCGCCGCCCGGCCGAGCTTCGCGGGCTCCGATCCGATGGCGGTGAGCGTCAACGAGCTGGCGGTGCCGATCCCGGCGGAGGGGCGCATCTATGCCGGCTTCGCGCGGCATTATCTGCTCACTTATTTCCCCAATGCCTATCCGCGCTGGTACGTCGACGGCTTCGGCGAGATCTTCGCGACGATCGCGGCGAAGGAGGACGGGCAGATCGAATATGGCCGCGCGCCCGAAGGCTATGCCCGCGTGCTCGATCGCTACATGCGCTATCCGCTCGCCGACATCCTCACCGGCCGCTACCTGACCGACAAGAAGGCCGCCGAGCGCTGGACGCCCTATCATGCCTGGGCGCTCGCCCACATGCTGTTCTTCTCCGATGCGCGGAAGGGCCAGCTCCATGCCTATCTCGCGACGATCGCGGCGGGGGGAACGATGGCGCAGGCCGCGGCGGCGTTCGGCGATCTCGACGCGCTCCAGCGCGAGCTCGCCGCCTATGACGACCGCAAGATGCCGTTCGAGCGCATGACCTATCCCGCCGGTCGCGCCGGCGAGCCGATCGTGCGGCGGCTGACCGAAGGCGAGGCGGCGTTCGTCAAGGGCCGGCTCGAGCTCGGCGCGCGGGTCGACTTGCCCCCGCTCGGAACCGATGCGAAGCTGCGCGACGCGGCGATCGCCGAGCGCGACGCGTGGCTCGCGCGGTTGCGCCGGGACGCGGCGCGCTATGCGGCGAACCTCCAGGCGCAGCTGCTGCTCGCCGAGGCCGAGTGCCGCAGCGGCAACGGCGCATTCTGCGTCGCCGCGGCCGAGCGGGCGCTGGCGGCGGCGCCGGGGAACAGCGACGCGCTGGCATGGAAGGGCGCGGGCCAGGTGCAGGTCGCGCTCGCCGGGCCGGCGGCGGAGCGCGCGGCGGGGCTCAAGGAGGCGCGCCGCACGATCGCACGCGCCAACCGCGCCGATACCGAGAGCCCGCTGCCGCTGCTCGCCTACTATCGCAGCTTCGCCGATGCCGGCGAGCCGGTGCCCGATGTGGCGATCGAGGGGCTGGCCAAGGCGGTCGACATCGTCCCCGCCGCGCCGGGCCCGCGGCTGCTGCTCGGCGAGGCGCTGGCGAGGCGCGGCGAGACCGTGGCCGCCCGCCGCGCGCTGCTCCCGGTGGCGAACGGCGCCTACGACACCCCGGAGGGCGCGCGGGCCCGGGCGCTGCTGGCGGGTCTGGGGGGATAGCGCTTACCAACTCCTCCCCCGGAGGGGGAGGGGGACCGCCGGCCGCAGGCCGGTGGTGGAGGGGTAGCTCTCCACGAGCGACACTCCTCGTTGAAACTACCCCTCCACCAGCCTGCGGCTGGTTCCCCTCACCCTCCGGGGGAGGAGTTGGTAGCAGTTGACTTCCCCGCCAATCCCGCTATTGGCGCCCGCTTCTCCCATGGGAGAAAACCGTCCGAGACAGCGAGCGACCGGAATATGCCGGTCTTGATCTCTCGCCTAGACGGGGACAGATTTCAGCCGGACCCTCGTTCGCGAGCGTTCGGGTCATGCCCAGGGAATAGCCTGGCCACGACGATCCTTCCCCTCGGACAATGTGTAACCGGGCCTCGCGCTTGCGTGGGGCTCATAACGAGGAGACCGGCATGGATCGTGCTCAGAAGACCGAAGCCGTTGCCGAGCTGAACCGCACCTTTGGCGAGGTGGGCGTGGTGGTGATCACCCGCAACCTCGGGATGACCGTCGCCCAGTCGACGCAGCTCCGTACCAAGATGCGCGAGGCCGGCGCGAGCTACAAGGTCGCGAAGAACCGCCTTGCCAAGATCGCCGCCGAGGGCACCGACTATGCGGTGCTTTCGGACCTGCTGACGGGTCCGACGGCGCTTGCCACCTCGGTCGATCCCGTTGCCGCCGCCAAGGCGGCCGTGGAGTTCGCCAAGACGAACGACAAGCTCGAGATCGTCGGCGGCGCGATGGGCAAGCAGCTGCTCGACGCCGAGGGCATCAAGGCGCTCGCCTCGCTGCCGTCGCTCGACGAGCTCAGGGGCAAGATCGTGGGCCTCATCGCCGCTCCGGCGACCAAGCTCGCGACCGTCACCCAGGCTCCGGCGGCGCAGCTCGCGCGCGTGTTCGGCGCCTATGCGGCCAAGGACGCCGCGTAAGCGGTTGGATCTAGCAAGACTTATTTCCCGAAACATCTGATTTGATTGGAGTTTATCATGGCTGACCTTAACGCTCTTGTTGACCAGCTCTCCGAGCTGACCGTTCTCGAAGCCGCCGAGCTCTCGAAGCTTCTCGAAGAGAAGTGGGGCGTCTCGGCCGCCGCGGCCGTCGCGGTCGCGGCTCCGGCCGGCGGCGCCGCCGGCGGCGCGGCCCCGGCCGCCGAAGAGAAGACCGACTTCGACGTGATCCTCACCGGCGACGGCGGCAAGAAGATCAACGTCATCAAGGAAGTCCGCGCCATCACCGGCCTCGGCCTCACCGAGGCGAAGACCCTGGTCGAGTCGGCTCCGAAGGCCGTCAAGGAAGGCGTCAACAAGGACGAGGCCGAGAAGATCAAGAAGCAGCTCGAGG
>CBIFVW010000297.1:0-3340 GCA_966186155.1 uncultured Sphingomonas sp. | reverse complement strand
GCGCTCGATGCCGCCCGCGCCACGATCTCGGCGCGGATCGACGCCGAGATCGCGCGCGCCGACGACATGCTCGACCTCGAGCGCCGCGTGCTGGCGGCGGTCGCCGGGGTGGAAGAGGAGCGGCTGGCCGTCCCGCCGGGGACGATCCTCATCGCCGAGGACCTGCTCCCGTCGCATGTGATGGCGTTCGATCCCGCCAATGTCGCGGGCTTCTGCGTCGAGCGTGGCGGGCCCACTTCGCATGTCGCGATCCTCGCGGCGAGCATGGGGATTCCCGCGCTGGTGGCGCTCGGCCCGGCGCTGCGCGAGATCGCCGAGGAAACCCCGTTGATCCTCGATGCCGAGGTGGGCCTGCTCCATGTCGATCCACCCGCCGAACGGCTCGCCGAGGCGCGCGCCACGCTCGCCATGCGCGCCGAGCGTCGCGCCGCGGCCCGGGCGGTCGCCGACAAGCCCTGCCACATGGCGGACGGCACGCGAATCGAGGTCTTCGCCAATCTGGGGTCGCACGCCGATGCCGAGCTGGCGGTGGCGAACGGGGCGGAGGGCAGCGGCCTGCTCCGCACCGAATTCCTGTTCCTCGACCGCGACGCGGCTCCCGGCGTCGCCGAGCAGGCGGCGGACTATCAGGCGATTGCCGACGCGCTGGGCGGGCGCCCGCTGACCGTGCGCCTGCTCGACATCGGCGGCGACAAGCCGGCGCCCTATCTGCCGATCCCCGCCGAGGAGAATCCCGCGCTCGGCCTGCGCGGCATTCGCGTCGGATTCGCCTATCCGCAGCTGCTCGAGGACCAGATCCGCGCGGTGCTGCGGGTGCGGCCGGCGGGGCAGTGCCGCATCATGGTGCCGATGGTGGCGAGCGTCGACGAGCTGCGCCGCGTGCGCGCGGTGCTCGATCGCTGCGTGGCCGAGGCCGGGATCGCCGAACGCGTCGAGCTGGGCGTGATGGTCGAGACGCCGGCGGCGGCCGTGGCGGCGGACCTGCTCGCCGCGGAGGCGGATTTCCTCTCGATCGGCACGAACGACCTCACCCAATACGCGCTGGCGATGGACCGCGGCAATCCGGCGGTGGCGGGTGCGATCGACGGGCTGCACCCCGCGGTGCTGCGCCTGATCGGCGAGACGTGCCGCGGCGGCGCGCGCCACGGCCGTTGGACCGGCGTGTGCGGCGGGCTCGCCTCCGATCCGCTCGCGGTGCCGATCCTGATCGGCCTGGGCGTGACCGAGCTTTCGGCTACGCCCGCGCTCGTTCCCGAGATCAAGGCTTTGGTCTCGACGCTCACTTTGGAGGCGGCGCGCGCGCATGCCGCCGCGGCGGCCGCCTGCGCTACGGCCGCCGAAGTCCGCACCCTAGCCCGGGAGTTCCGCGCATGAAGTCGATCTTGGAAACGCTCCAGCCGCTGGGCCGCGCGCTGATGCTGCCGATCGCGGTGCTGCCGGCCGCCGGCCTGCTGCTGCGCCTCGGCCAGCCCGATCTGCTCGACATCGCGTTCCTGAGCGCGGCGGGCGATGCCCTGTTCTCGCATCTGGGGCTGCTCTTCGCCGTTGGCGTCGCGACGGGCTATGCCAAGGACGGCAACGGCGCGGCGTGCCTGGCGGGCATCGTCTGCTTCCTCGTCGCCACCGAGGCGGGCAAGGTGCTGCTGGCCGTCCCCCCGGATGCCGGCGCGGGGCTCACCGGGCCGAGCCTCGATCTCGCTCTGGCCGCGTGGAAGGCCAAGGCCATCGCGCGGCTGGACGTCCCGATCGGCATCGCATCGGGGCTGGTCGGCGGCATCTTCTACAACCGGTTCTCTACGATCAAGCTACCGGAATATCTTGCTTTTTTCGGTGGCCGCCGCTTCGTGCCCATCGTCAGCGGCGTGGCGGGCGTGGTGCTCGCGGCGATCGTCGGGCTGGGCTATCCGCACATCAGCGGCGGCATCGACGGGCTGAGTCGCGGCATCGCCGGCGCGGGCGGCTTCGGCCTGTTCGCGTTCGGCGTGCTCAACCGGCTGCTGCTGGTGACCGGCCTCCACCATATCCTCAACAATGTGATCTGGTTCGTGCAGGGCGACTATCACGGTACCACCGGCGAGCTCAGGCGCTTCTTCGCGGGCGACCCGAGCGCGGGGAGCTTCATGGCGGGCTTCTTCCCGGTGATGATGTTCGGCCTGCCCGCGGCGTGCCTGGCGATGTACCGCACCGCACTGCCGGGGCGGCGCAAGGAAGTGGGCGGCATGCTGTTCAGCGTCGCGCTGACGTCGGTGCTCACCGGCGTCACCGAGCCGATCGAATTCAGCTTCATGTTCCTCGCCCCCGCGCTCTATGCCGTGCACGCAGTGCTGACCGGCATCGCGATGGTGGCGATGGACCTGCTCGGAGTGAAGCTGGGTTTCGGCTTCTCGGCAGGGTTGTTCGATTATGTCCTGAACTACGGCAAGGCGACCCGGCCGCTGCTGCTGCTGCCGGTCGGCGCGGTCTATTTCCTGCTCTATTACGGCATCTTCAGCTTCGTGATCCGCCGCTTCAACCTGCCGACGCCGGGGCGCGAGCCCGAGGCGGCGGCCGCCGGCGAAACCGGCCCGGCGGCATCGGACGCGCGCGGCGCGGCCTTCGCTCGCGCGCTCGGCGGCGCGGCGAATCTCAGGAGCGTGGATGCCTGCACGACGCGGCTGCGGCTAATGGTAGTGGACCAGGCGGTGGTCGACGATGCGGCGCTCAAGGCGCTGGGCGCGCGCGGCATATTGCGCCCCTCGGCCAATGCGCTCCAGGTGGTGCTCGGCCCGATCGCCGATGCGGTTTCGGTGGAGATCCGTGACGCGCTGGACCTGGCGAGCGCGCCTGTCGCGGCGCCGGAAGCGGATGACGACCAGGCGACTCTCGCCCCCGCGGCGCTTGCGGCGCTGGGCGGCGGCGCCAATGTGCGCAGCGCGACGCTGCACGGCACGCGGCTCCGCGTCGAGCTGCACGATGCGGCACGGGCTGAGGACGGAGCGCTGGCGAAGCTCGGCGTGCGATCGGTCGCCCGGCCGGGCGAGGGCCTGGTCCACCTGCTGCTGGCGCCGGGCGCGGCCGGAGCGCTGCTCGCGCGCTGACTAGCGCGCGACGATGGTGACCGGGCCCAGGATACCGGAGGGCCGGCCCGCCGGCGCGTCGACGAGCAGCGCGATCATACGTGGCCCGGTGCCAGGCCCGATCGCCGCGCGCAGCGGTGCGGGCTCCGCGCCGTCCTTGGTGGCGACGCGGGTACCGTCGATCCAGAGCTCGGCACGGCCGCCGATCGCTTCGAACGCGATCTCTCCACCCTCGGCGGCGATGCGTTTCCAAGGGGTGACGCGTGTCCGGTAGACACGCCAGC
>CBIFVW010000296.1:0-3369 GCA_966186155.1 uncultured Sphingomonas sp. | reverse complement strand
GTCGACATCGACAATATCCGCCAATACGACAATGGCGGCATCCTGCTCTCGATCACCGATGTCGGCGGCAAGCTCGACGCGGCCAACCGCAAGGCGGGCCAGGCCGAGCTGCTGCGCCAGGCACAGGCGGGCCCCTATATGCGGATGGCGCGCGACGCGACCCGGCGCGCGGTCGAGAACAGCTTCGCGATGCCGCTCCGGGCCGCGGGGGTGGAGGCGAAGGTGCAGGTGCTCTTCCCTGACGAGCTCAACCGCCCCACCGAGCGCTGGGACGAATCGCGCCGTCCCGAGGACGTGATCGCCAACAAGTGGTGAGCCGGCCTTGATCCGGTCTCCCCGCGGGGCCATGTGCGCCGCAGGGCAAGGGAGTGGATGAGCATGGACGCGCGCAACGGCATCGGCGGCAGCCTTACGGGGCTCGATCTCCGCGCGGAGATCGACCGGCTGCGCAAGGAGCGCAACGCCGTGATCCTCGCCCATTACTATCAGAAGCCCGAGCTGCAGGACATCGCCGACTTCGTCGGCGACAGCCTCGACCTCAGCCGCAGGGCGGCGGAGACCGACGCCGACGTCATCGCGTTCTGCGGCGTGCGCTTCATGGCCGAGACCGCCAAGGTGCTGAGCCCGCAGAAGATCGTGGTGCTGCCCGACATGAACGCCGGGTGCAGCCTCGAGGACAGCTGCCCGCCCGAGCAGTTCGCCGCCTTCCGCGCGGCGCATCCGGATCATATCGCGCTCACCTACATCAACTGCTCGGTCGAAGTGAAAGCGCTGAGCGACGTGATCGTCACCAGCTCCTCGGCCGAGAAGATCCTCGCCCAGATCCCGCCCGAGCAGAAGATCATCTTCGGGCCGGACCGCAACCTCGGCGGCTATCTCCAGCGCAAGACCGGCCGCGAATTGCTGCTCTGGCCGGGCGTGTGCATCGTCCACGAGGCGTTCAGCGAGACCGAGCTCTTGAAGCTCAAGGCGCAGCACCCGGGCGCACCGGTGGCGGCGCATCCCGAATGCCCGGCGCATGTGCTCGCCCATGCCGATTATGTCGGCTCGACGCGCGGCATCCTCGATTTCGCCAAGGCGTTCGACGGCGATACGCTGATCGTCGCGACCGAGCCGCACATCATCCACCAGATGGAGAAGGCGCTGCCGGAAAAGACTTTCATCGGCGCGCCGGGCGCGGACGGCAACTGCAACTGCAACATCTGCCCGTACATGGCGCTCAACACGATGGAGAAGCTCTATGTCGCGCTGCGCGACCTGGAGCCGCGGATCGAGATCGAGGAGGAGCTGCGGCTGAAGGCCAAGCGCAGCCTCGACCGGATGCTGGAGATGGCCTCGGCGACGGTAGGGCAGGGCGATCTCGGCGCGATCGGCGGCGATCCGATGAAGGGCGATTGAGGCCTCAACTCCCCACGACGCTCCCGTTTCCGGGGTGACGAAGAGGGCTGCGCGGGAACCATAAGCCCTCCTTCTCACCCCAGCCGCGAATTTCATCGCAAGCACCGGGTCGCATCGTTCCCTGCATGCGCCATATTGGCGGCGGGGATGAAGGAGGCCTGGGGAATGGCGACGGCACAGCGGACCATGTCGGCGAGCGACTGGGCGACCCTGCTCACCTTGTCGGTGCTGTGGGGCGGGTCGTTCTTCTTCATCCATGTCGCGCTCCAAGGCCTGACGCCGATCACGCTCGTCTTCCTGCGCGTGCTGCTCGCCTCGGCCCTGCTCTGGCTGGTGCTGCGCGCGACCGGCGGCGCCATGCCGCGCGCGCCGCGCATCTGGGGCGCGCTGCTCGTGCTCGCGCTGCTCAACAATGTCTTCCCCTTCCTGCTCTTCGCCTGGAGCCAGACCCAGATCGCCAGCGGGCTCGCTTCGATCCTCAACGCCACCACACCGATCTGGGGCGTGATCGTCGCGCATCTGCTGACCGCCGACGAGAAGGCCACGCCCAACCGCGTCGCCGGCGTGCTGCTCGGCTTTGGCGGCGTGGCGGTGATGATGGGCGGCGACGCGCTGGCGGGGCTGGGCGCGAACATCCTGCCGCAGCTCGCCTGCCTCGCCGCGACGCTCTGCTACGCCTTTGCCGGCGTCCATGGCCGGCGCTTCCGCGGCCTCGGCCTGACGCCGCTCGCCACTGCGACCGGGCAGCTGGCGATGGCGGCGCTGGTGCTGCTGCCGGTCGTCCTGCTCGTCGACGCGCCCTGGACGATGACGATCCCGCCGCCCGTCGTCTGGGCGGCGCTCGCCGGGCTGGTGCTGCTGTCGACCGGGCTCGCCTATGTCCTGTTCTTCCGCCTGCTCAACAGTGCCGGGGCGACCAATTCGATGCTGGTCACCTTCCTGATCCCGGTGACCGCGATCCTGCTCGGCGCGCTGGTGCTGGGCGAGCGGCTGGCGCCGCAGCATTTCCTCGGCATGGCGCTGATCGCGTTGGGGCTGGTCGCGGTCGACGGGCGATTGCCGCGCGCCGCCTGGCTGTTCTTGCGGCGGCCCGCGCCCTCGCTCTAGAGCGAGGGAATGGACTTCGCCCTTCCCGGATTCGATCTCGACGCGTTCGTCGCCGCCACGCTCGCCGAGGATCTGGGGCCGGGCGGCGACATCACGTCCGCCGCGGTGATCCCCGAGGAGGCGCGCTTCGAGGGGGTGATGGACAGCCGCGACGCGATCGTCGTGGCGGGGCTGCCGGTCGCCGAGGCCTTTTTCCGCGCGCTCGATCCCGAGGTCGAGATCGTGCGGCTGGTCGAGGACGGCGACAGCGTGCCGGCGGGCACCGATCTGCTGCGGCTCCGCGGCAAGGCGCAGGCGCTGCTCACCGCCGAGCGTTCCGCGCTCAACACCGTCCAGCATTTGTCGGGCATCGCGACGACGACGCGGAGCTATGTGGATCGGATCGCGGGGACGGGCGCGACGCTGCTCGACACCCGCAAGACGCTGCCGGGCCTACGCCTGCTCGAGAAATATGCGACGCGGATGGGCGGCGCGACCAACCATCGCATGGGTCTGTGGGACGCGGCGATGATCAAGGACAACCACGTCGCGGTCGCGGGATCGGTCGGGGAAGCGGTGCGCCGCGCCGCTGCGGCCGGGATCGCGCGGATCATCGTCGAGGTCGACCGGACCGACCAGATCGAGCCCGCGCTCGCCGCCGGCGCCACGCATCTGCTGCTCGACAATATGGGGGCCGAGACGCTGTGCGATGCGGTGGCGCTGGTCGCCGGCCGGGTGCCGACCGAGGCTTCGGGCGGCGTCCGGCTCGACACGATCCGCGCCATCGCGGAGACGGGCGTGACCTATGTCAGCGTCGGCCGGCTCACCCAGTCGTCGCCCGCCGCCGATATCGGGCTCGATTTCGTCCAGACCTGAGGGAGAGGC
>CBIFVW010000295.1:0-3440 GCA_966186155.1 uncultured Sphingomonas sp. | reverse complement strand
GGCGCTGCGCCGCGTCGCGATCGTGCAGGGGCTGCTCGCGCTCGCCGCTTTCGGGCTGCTGGTCGCGCTCTTCGTCCGGTCCGACATGTCGGTGCTGCTCGTCGCCGAGAACAGCCATTCGATGAAGCCGTTGATCTACCGGATCGCGGGCGCCTGGGGGAACCATGAGGGCTCGATGCTGCTCTGGGTCACCGTGCTCGGCATGGCGGGAGCCGGCGTCGCGCTGTTCGAGAAGAGGCTCGCGCCCGCCACGCTCGCGGCGACGCTCGGCGCGCAGGCGGCGATCGGGCTCGGCTTCTACGCCTTCCTGGCCTTCGCCTCGAACCCGTTCGTCCGGCTCGATCCGCCGCCGCTCGACGGGCAGGGGCTCAATCCGCTGCTCCAGGACCCCGGCCTCGCCTTCCACCCGCCCACGCTCTATCTCGGTTATGTCGGCCTTTCGGTGGCGTTCAGCTTCGCGGTGGGCGCGCTCCTGATGCGCGACGTCGGCCCGGCCTTCGCGCGGGCGATGCGGCCCTGGGTGCTCGCCGCCTGGATCTTCCTGACGATCGGCATCGCCGCCGGCAGCTACTGGGCCTATTACGAGCTCGGCTGGGGCGGCTGGTGGTTCTGGGACCCGGTCGAGAACGCCTCGCTGATGCCGTGGCTGGCGGCGACCGCCTTGCTCCATTCGGTGAGCGTGCTCGCGACGCGCGACGGCCTGCGCGCCTGGACGCTGATGCTCGCGGTGGTCGCCTTCTCGATGTCGATGATCGGGACCTTCCTGGTGCGCTCGGGCATCCTCATCAGCGTCCACGCCTTCGCGGTCGATCCGACGCGCGGGACGTTCATCCTCGCGCTGCTCGGCATCTATGTCGGCGGCGCGCTGGCGCTGTTCGGCGCGCGGGTCGGCACGGTGAAGCAGGGCGCGACCTTCGAGCTGGTGAGCCGCGAGGGTGCGCTGGTGCTCAACAACCTGCTGCTCTCGGTGATCCTGGGCGTCGTCTTCATCGGCACGCTCTATCCGCTGCTCGCCCAGGCGATGGGGGTGCAGCTCTCGATCGGCGCGCCCTTCTTCGACAAGACGGCGGTGCCGGTCGGGCTGGCGCTGGTCGTTGCCACCGCGGCCGGGCCGCTGCTGCGCTGGCGGCGCGACAAGTGGAATGCGCTGATGGGCAAGCTGCTCGTGCCCACGGCGGTGGCCGGCATGACCTTCGCGCTGGTCTTCGCGCTGGCCGGGGCCGAGCATTGGCTGGCGGTGCTCGCGCTCGCCTTCGCCGCGGGGCTGGCGGTGGCGAGCGTGGTCCCGGTGATCCGCCGCAACCTGCGCAGGACGCCGCTGCACATCTGGGGCATGGTGGTCGCGCATCTCGGCGTCGCGGTGAGCATCGCCGGCATGGCGGCGGACAGCGCGTTCAAGACCGAGCGGCTCGCCGCGATCGCCGTGGGGCAGAACGTCACGGTGGGGCCGTTCCGCGTCGAGCTCGCCGAGGTGCGGCCGGCGATCGGGCCCAATTGGTCGGCGCTCGAGGCGCGGCTCAGGGTGACGCGCGGCGAGGGCGCGGCGTTCGAGCTGTTCCCGCAGCAGCGCTTCTTCCCCAATCCGCCGACCAACACCAGCGAGGCGGCGATCTCGACGATGCTCGACGGGCAGCTCTACACCGTGCTCGGCCAGGGCGACGGGCAGGGGCGCTGGCAGCTTCGCCTGTGGTGGAAGCCGCTCGTGACTCTGATCTGGGCCGGCGGCGCGCTGATCGCGCTGGGCGGGCTGCTCGCGCTGATCGGGCGCGTCCGGCGCGAACGGCGCGAGGCGGAGGACGCGGAATGAGGCGGGTGCTGATCTGGCTGCCGCTGGCGCTGTTCGCCGCGGTGTTCGCGCTGGTGGCGAGCGGGCTGATCAAGCCGGGCGACCGGATGGTCCGCTCGGCGATGGTCGGCAAGCCGCTGCCCGCGCTGGACCTCAAGCCGCTGGTGCCGGGCAAGCCGGGCGTCGCCACGGCGGACTTCGGCAAGGGCAAGCCGCGGCTGCTCAACATCTTCGCGAGCTGGTGCATCCCGTGCATCGCCGAGGCGCCGCAGCTGATGAAGCTCAAGCAGGCGGGCGTCGAGATCGACGCCATCGCGATCCGCGACACGCCCGCGGACGTGCAGGCCTTTCTCGCGCGCAACGGCGATCCCTATGCGCGGATCGGCGACGACAGGACGAGCGCCTCGCAGATCGCGCTGGGCTCGTCGGGCGTGCCCGAGAGCTTCATCGTCGATGCGCATGGGGTAATCGTCGACCAGCATATCGGCGACATTCGGGCGGACGACGTGCCCGAGATCCTGCGCAAGCTGGAGGCGGCGAAGTGAAGCGCGCCCTCCTCGCCCTCGCGGTACTGGCGGCGGTGCCCGCGCTGGCCGATTCGAACCAGCCGCCCGCGCCGCTCGCCTATACCCAGCTCGCCGATCCGGCGCAGGAGGCCAGGGCCAAGGCGCTGATGGAGACGCTGCGCTGCCTGGTCTGCCAGGGCCAGTCGATCGCGGACAGCGACGCCGAGATGGCAGGCGACATGCGCGCCTTGGTGCGCGAGCGGATCCGTGCGGGGGAGTCGCCCGACGCGATCCGCAAATATCTCGTCCAGCGCTATGGCGACTATGTCACCTACGACCCGCCGCTGAGCTGGGTCACCGCGCCGCTGTGGATCGCGCCGCTGCTGCTGCTGGCGGTCGGCGTGCTGCTCGCGCGGCGGCTGTTCCGGAGGGCGGAGCCGTGATGGGCTGGGTGATGCTCGCCGTGGCGGCGCTCGCCGCCGCGCTCGTGCTGGTCCTCGCCGGCTATCCGCGCAAGCTGTGGACCGTCGCGGCGACGGCGCTGACCCTGGGCGCGGCGGGCTATGCCTGGCAGGGAAGCCCCGCGCTGCCCGGCCATCCGGTGGCGGCGGGTGCGAAGAAGGGGCAGGTCGATCCTGCGCTGGTCGACCTGCGCGACGCGATGTTCGGCAAGTACGGCACCTATGCCTGGAGCTACGCCAATCTCGCCGACGGAATGGTCCGCGCGGGCAATTCGGACCTCGCGCTGGGGGTGTGGCTGGGCGGCGTGCGCAAGGCGCCGCAGGAAGTGGCGCTGTGGACCGGCTTCGGCACCGCGCTCGCCGAGCGCGACGGCCAGATCTCGCCCGCGGCGCAGTTCGCCTTCGACAAGGCGCTGGCGCTCAATCCGAAGCATCCGGGGCCGCCCTTCTTCTACGGGCTGGCGCTGGTCCGCGCGGGCAAGTTCGCCGAGGCGCACCCCTGGTGGGTGAAGGCGCTCGAGCTGGCGCCGGAGAAGGCGAGCTATCGCCGCGAGCTCGCGATGCGGCTGTTCGCGCTCGAGCTGCTGCTCCAGGAGCAGGCGCGGCGGGCAGACGTCCCCTCCCGCGACGCGGGAGGGGACGGGGAAGGGCGTGCCGCCCCGAAAGAGGCCAGTCCTCGGCAATCCC
>CBIFVW010000294.1:0-3447 GCA_966186155.1 uncultured Sphingomonas sp. | reverse complement strand
CCGGGCGTCAGCCGCTCGGGCGCGACGATCATGGGCGCGCTGTCCTTGGGCGTCGAGCGGCGCACCGCCGCCGAGTTCAGCTTCTTCCTCGCCATCCCCACCATGCTCGGCGCGACCGTGCTCGAGCTCGCCAAGAACAGCGACAAGATCACCTCGGGCCGAGTCGGCTGGAGCGAGATCGGAGTCGGCTTCGTCGTCTCGTTCGTCGTCGCGGTGCTGGTGATCAAATGGTTCGTCGGCATCGTCTCGAAGCACGGCTTCGCGCCTTTTGCCTGGTATCGGATCATAGCCGGCGCAGTCGCGATCGCCTGGCTCTCGCTACGGTAAGGTCCGAAGCGGCCCTTATTTCGCGCAATAATAGAACAAAAGCACGAAGGTAGCGGTTTAAATTGGCATAAAGGACAGTATTGCTGCCTTTTATCTTGGAGGATGCTGCGTTAGGCGCGCGGCATGGCCGAGAACATGCTCAAATTCGTTGGGACGGCGCAGGCCTATCCGGCCAAGCGGTCGGCGGAGCTGCGCGCGGAGGATTTCCGCGAGATCGCGGATCGCTACGGGGTGCCCGCTGCCGAGGAGCAGGCCGGGCGCTGCTCGCAATGCGGCGTGCCCTATTGCTCGGTGCATTGCCCCCTGCACAACCACATTCCCGATTGGTTGCGCCTGACCGCCGAGGGCCGGCTGCGCGAGGCCTATCAGCTCTCGAACAGCACCTCGACGATGCCGGAGATCTGCGGCCGCATCTGCCCGCAGGACCGCCTCTGCGAAGGCAATTGCGTGATCGAGTTCTCGGGGCACGGCGCAGTGACGATCGGTTCGGTCGAGAAGTTCATCACCGACACCGCCTGGGAAGAGGGCTGGGTCGAGCCGGTGCAGGTGGGCAAGCCGAACGGCATGTCGGTCGGCGTGATCGGCGCGGGGCCCGCGGGTCTCGCCGCGGCGGAGTATCTGCGCGAGTACGGCTATGAAGTGCATGTCTACGACCGGCACGACCGTGCCGGCGGGCTGCTCACCTACGGCATTCCCGGCTTCAAGCTCGAGAAGCATGTCGTCCAGCGCCGCGTCGAGCGGCTGGCCGAGGGCGGCATCGTCTTCCACCAGGACTTCGAGGTCGGCCGCGACGCGCCGCTCGACGCGCTGCGCAAGCGCCATGACAGCATCCTCATCGCCACCGGCGTCTACAAGCCGCGCGCGATCAAGGCGCCGGGCGTCGGGGCTCGCGGGATCGTCGAGGCGCTCGACTATCTGACCGCGTCGAACCGCAAGGGCTTCGGCGACGCGGTGCCCGAGTTCGACGACGGCAGCCTCGATGCGAACGGCAAGCACGTCGTCGTGGTCGGCGGCGGCGACACGGCGATGGACTGCGTGCGCACTGCGGTGCGCCAGGGCGCCAAGTCGGTGAAGTGTCTCTATCGCCGCGACCGCGCCAACATGCCCGGATCGCAGCGCGAAGTCGCCAATGCCGAGGAGGAAGGCGTCGACTTCGTCTGGCTCTCCGCGCCCGAGGCGTTCGATGGGGGAGAGCGCGTGACGGGCGTGCGCGCCAGCCGGATGCGGCTCGGCGCGCCCGATGCTTCGGGCCGGCGCGCGCCTGAGCTCGATCCGGGCGGCGGCTTCCAGCTCGAGGCCGATCTGGTGATCAAGGCGCTGGGCTTCGAGCCCGAGGACCTGCCCCGGCTGTTCGGCGCCGAGGCGCTGGGCGTCACGCGTTGGGGGACGCTGCGCACCGACGGACGCACGATGATGACCAGCCTCGACGGTGTCTTCGCGGCGGGCGATATTGTCCGCGGCGCGAGTCTGGTCGTCTGGGCGATTCGCGACGGCCGCGACGTGGCGGCGCACATGCATGCCTGGATGCGCGCCCGAGCGGATCACGCCGCCCGGGCTGCTTGAGAGGTCCACTCGATATGAAACTGCTCGCCGCCGCCCTTGCCCTGGGCATCGCCGCACCGGCTATCGCCGAGACGCGCGAGTCCGCGCCCGTCGCCGCGCCGGCCGCCGATACCGATGTCCAGAAGCTGGTCGCGCTGCTCGTGCCGGAAGGTGCGGTCGCCCGGCTCGCCGGCAAGGCGTTCACCAAGGGCATGGACGAGGAGATCGCCGGCGACGCGTCGCTCAAGGCGACCTTCGAGGGCAATCCGGGACTGCGCGAGCAGGTTTCGGCGAAGATCGGCGCCGAGATCACGCGGATCTTCATCGCCGAGCTGCCCGCGTTGCGCGCGCAGATCGCGACCATCCTGACCGCCGAACTCAGCCCGGCCGAGATCGGCGACGCGCTCACCTTCTTCTCGAGTCCGACGGGCCAGAAGCTCAGCGCCGAGGTCTATGAGTCGATGGGCGACGATCCCACCAAATCGCCGCAGGAGATGCAGCAGGCCGCGCTCGCCGCGGTGATGGCGAAGATGACCGCCGAGGACTATCCCGCGCTGATGGCGTTCGGGGCGAGCCCGGCCGCGAAGAAGATGGGGTCTATCAACCCCAAGATCGCGGCGGCGAGCGAGGCCTGGGCGACGAAGCTGGTCGGCGCCAACCGGGCGAAGATGGAATCGCTCGCCGGGCAGGCGACCAAGGATTTCCTCGCGAAGAAGGGGAACTGAGCCGATGCGCCGCCTCCTTCCCTTCGCTCTGTTGGCAACCTTCGCCGCGCCCGCTTTCGCGCAGACCGCCCCTGCCGCGCCGGCCGCCGCCGCGCCCGTCGACCCCGCGCGTCTCGCCGAGGCGGAGAAGGCTGTGGCGGTGCTCGTCCCCAAGGGCATCTACATGACGATGATGCGGGACAAGATGCCGCAGATCATGGACATGATGATGTCCGAGATGATGGGGAAGACGCCGGGCGAGCTCGGCCTCCCCGCCGACGGCAAGGTGCCGGCCGACAGGCCGCTCGGCGCCGCCGCCGCCAGCCGCGATCCGCATTTCGAGGAGCGGATGAAGATCTCCACGCGCGTGATGTTCGAGGAGATGGGCAAGCTGTTCGACGCGATGGAGCCGCGCATCCGCGCCGGCCTCGCCCGGGCGTTCGCGCGCAAGTTCACGCTGCAGCAGCTCGGCGACATGAACGCCTTCTTCGCGACGCCCTCGGGCTCGGCCTTCGCGAGCCAGTATCTGATGACCTTCATGGACCCCGAGATGATGCAGGAGATGATGGGGTTCGTGCCCGAGATGATGAAGGCGATGCCCGACATCATGGCCAAGGTCGAAAAGGCGACCGAGCACCTGCCGCCGCCGCCCAAGCCGGAACCCAAGACCGATGAATGATCTCGAACGCCTCCGCCTCGCCCGCGAGGGCATGTACCGTCCCGAGTTCGAAGGCGATGCCTGCGGCGTCGGCCTCGTCGCCGCGACCGACGGCCAGCCGTCGCGCCGCGTCGTCCAGTCGGCGATCGACGCGCTCAAGGCGGTGTGGCACCGCGGCGCGGTCGATGCCGACGGCAAGACCGGCGACGGCGCCGG
>CBIFVW010000293.1:0-3452 GCA_966186155.1 uncultured Sphingomonas sp. | reverse complement strand
AGATCGACTCCGCACGCGCTCATCACCTTGGAGGCGTGCTCGTCGTCGATCAGCGCGAGCAGCAGATGCTCGAGCGTCGCATATTCGTGGCGGCGGGAGGAAGCGGCCTCGAGCGCCTTGTGGAGGGTCGATTCGAGGGCGGAGGCGAAACTAGGCATTCAGATACTCCAGTCGGGCCGGGGACGGCCCGTTTACCCTTATGTCGGGTGGCTTCCGGCCCGCATCAAGCGCAGCGGCCCCACACCGGATATTATAGGCGTTTCGCGCCCTCTCCGGTGCTTCGACGCTCATCGTTTGAATAGGGCGTCGGCGCTTGCGCGGTGATTAACGGCGCGCTCGATCCGGGCGCGGGCCCGCGCGATCTCGGCCTCGAGCAGCGCGATGCGCTCGTGCAGCTCCTCGACCGAGAGCGGATCGAGATCCTGGCGGCCCAGCTGGGCGACCAGATCGTCCTTGCGACGCGGAAGATTTTCGTCGGCGTCCATCGCTCGCGCAGCGTTGACCGGAGGCGGGTCGATGTCAATAAGGCGCCCGGGTTGCAGGGAGGCGAAAGCGACAGGCCGATGGACGTCCCCGAAGAGATGCTCGCGATCGATCCCGAGTCGCCCGGTGGGCCGGAGACGCTGGTGCCGGTCGCGCGTCCGGTGCCCAGGCCCGGGCCCGGCGAGGTGCTGATCCGCGTCGCCGCCGCGGGCGTGAACCGGCCCGACATCGTGCAGCGCCAGGGCTTCTATCCGCCGCCGCCCGGCGCCCCTTCGATCCTTGGCCTCGAGCTTTCGGGCAAGGTCGTCGCCGCCGGCGCGGATGCGCCGCGCGAGCTGCTCGGCCAGCCGGTCTGCGCGCTCGTCGCGGGCGGCGCCTATGCCGAATATGCCGTCGCGTCCGCCGGCCTGTGCCTGCCGGTGCCGCCGGCGCTGACGATGGCCGAGGCGGCGGCGATGCCCGAGACGCTCTTCACCGTCTGGACCAATCTCTTCGAGCGCGCCTATGCGAGCGAGGGCGACCGGGTGCTCGTCCATGGCGGCACCAGCGGCATCGGCACCATGGCGATCGCGCTCGCCAAGCTGTTCGGGCTCGAGATCTACGTGACGTGCGGATCGGACGAGAAGTGCGCCGCGGCGCTGCGGCTCGGCGCCGACCGGGCGATCAACTACCGGAGGGAGGATTTCGTCGCGCGGGTGAAGGAGATCACCGGCGGACGCGGCGTCCAGGTGGTGCTCGACATGATCGGCGGGGACTATGTGCCGCGCAACCTCCAGTGCCTGGCCGACGACGGGCGGCACGTCTCGATCGCGGTGCAGGGGGGGCTCGAGGCGACGATCCCGGTCTTCGAGATCATGCGCCGGCGGCTGACGCTCACCGGCTCGACTCTCCGCCCGCGTCCGGCCGAGTTCAAGGCGATGGTCGCCGACGAGCTCCATCGCACCGTCTGGCCGCACGTCGCCGAGGGGAGGCTCAAGCCCGTGATCGATTCGGTATTCCCGCTCGCCGACGCCGCGGGGGCGCATCGGCGGCTGGAATCGGGCGCGCATATCGGTAAGATCGTCCTCACCGTCTGATCCGGGGGGACCATGGTTCGAAACATATTGGGCGTGGCGCTGGTCGTCGCGCTGATCGCCGCATTGCTCGGATCCGACCGCGACTGGTTCCTCAGCGACCAGTATCGCGCGGTCGCGCACGTCGCCGACATCCCACGCGACCGGCAGGGCGCGCTGCTCGGACAGCTCGAGGGGATCGTGCAGAGCGGCGGCGTCCACATCCCGCGGTTGGGCCCCAAGGCGGAGCGGATCGTCTTCGCCGCCCTCGGCATCACGCACGCGCCGCTCACCAGCGAGCTCGACCAGGCCGATTATTGGCCGAAGCTCGGCTATTCGGTGCGCGAGATCAGCTTCCTCGGCATGCCCTTCGGCTATTTCACCGACATGGGCCCCGTCGTCTATACCGAAAGCCGCTGGGAACTGGTGGCCGCGCCGCTGGTCGACCAGGCCTGGACCCAGTTCGACAAGGAAGTGGGCCGCGACCTTCGCCAGGGCTTCTTCTATCCCTTCTGGCACCATTGCTGGGGCTGGCTGTTCGTCGCCGGGATCGCGCTCTGGGGCTGGCTGCGCCACCGCTGGGTGGTGGGCATGCGCGCGGAGCAGGGACTGATCTGACGGTTCAGGCGTGGGCGGCGGCGGGCCGCAGGGTCAGCTGCGCCTTGCGCTGGCGTTCGAGCTCGACGCTGGGGAAGATCACCCGCTCCTCCCACTCCATGCGCTTGACCATGCTCGTGAGCTGGCCGTGCAGCGCTTCGCGATAGCCGGCCCAATCGGCCTGGACGAGAAGGTTGTTCCACTTGCCCGAGTGCGCCGAGACGGCGAGTCTGATGTCGAGCAGCTCGTTGATGTAGCGCTTGGCGAGGCTGCGCGCGACGAAGTCGAAGCTGTGGCCCAGCTCCTGCTGGACGAACCTCTGTTCGCGCGCGAGATGGCTGTCGAGGAAGTTGAGCAGGTCCCAGCGTGCGGCGGTCAGCGCCTCGATCGTCGGCGGCGTTTCGGCCGACACCATCCCGAGCAGCCTTTTGGCCTTGGCCACCAGCTCGCGGTGCTCGGCGTGGAAATGGGCGATCGTCGACATGTCTCCCGCATATCCAGAACGGGCCCGCGCCGATATTCCGGTTTTGGGCGGAACCGCCCGGTAAGGGTTGGGAAAGCATTGTGGCGAAGGGCGGGCGAAGGCCGGCAATAAGCAGGGCTTGTCGTTACGGCGGCGCTATTTGTTTGACGCGGGATCGCGGATCGGACGACAGGGGCGCCGCGACAAGGAGGGAACATGGCCGCGCTGATACTCCACGAATATGCCGCCTCGGGGAATTGCTACAAGATCCGCCTCACCGCGGCGCATCTCGGCATCCCGCTCGAGCGTCGCGAATATGACATCATGCGGGGCGAGACGCGCACCGCGCAGTTCCTCGCGGAAGTCAACGCGAACGGCCGCATCCCGGTGCTCCAGGTCGGGCCCGGCGACTTCCTGCCCGAGAGCAACGCAGCCTGCTTCTATCTCGCCGACGGCAGCGATCTCATCCCCGCCGACCGGTTCGAGCGCGCCGACATGCTGCGCTGGATGGCGTGGGAACAGTATAATCACGAGCCCAATGTCGCGACCCTGCGCTTCTGGAAGGCGTTCGTCGGGTTCGAGAACCTCACCGAGCTCCAGCGCGCGATGCTGCCCGGCAAGATCGCCGCGAGCGAGGCGGCGCTGGCGCTGATGGACGAGCATCTGGGCAAGCGGGACTGGTTCGTGATCGACCGGCTGACCCTCGCCGATATCGCGCTCTACGCCTATACGCACGTCGCCGAGGAGGGCGGGTTCAGCCTCCAGCCCTATCCGAACGTCCGCGCCTGGCTCGATCGCGTCGCGGCGCTGCCGGGGCACGTCCCGATCACTGCCTGAGATTGGCGGGATCGCGCTTG
>CBIFVW010000292.1:0-3530 GCA_966186155.1 uncultured Sphingomonas sp. | reverse complement strand
GATAAGCAAAAGGGGCCGGAGGTCTCCCTCCGGCCCCTCATGTCTCTGCCGGGAAAGGCCTCAGGCCGTCGCGACTTCCGCCACGTCGACCTTGACGCCCGGACCCATGGTCGAGCTCAGCGCGACCTTCTTGAGATACTTGCCCTTGGCGCCCGACGGCTTGGCCTTGACCACCGCGTCGACCAGCGCGTCGAAGTTCGCGCGCAGGTCCTCGGCCGGGAACGACGCCTTGCCGATGCCCGAATGGATGATGCCCGCCTTCTCGACGCGATACTCGACCTGGCCGCCCTTGGCCGCCTTGACCGCCTCGCCGACGTTCATCGTCACGGTGCCGAGCTTCGGGTTCGGCATCAGGCCCTTGGGACCCAGCACCTTGCCGAGGCGGCCGACCAGACCCATCATGTCCGGAGTCGCGATGCAGCGGTCGAACTCGATCTTGCCGCCCTGCACGATCTCGAGCAGGTCCTCGGCGCCGACGACGTCCGCACCCGCCTCGCGGGCCTCGTCCGCCTTCGCGCCCTTGGCGAACACGCCGACGCGCACGGTCTTGCCGGTGCCCTTGGGCAGCGTGACGACGCCGCGCACCATCTGATCGGCGTGACGCGGATCGACGCCCAGGTTGAGCGCGATCTCGACGGTCTCGTCGAACTTCGAGGTCGCGTTCGCCTTCACGATCGCGATCGCCTCGTCGATGCCGTGCAGCTTCTCGGCGTCGACGGTCCAGCTCTTCTGCTTCTTGCTCAGCTTCGCCATGTCCTTAGCCCTCCACGACCTGGAGGCCCATCGCGCGGGCCGAGCCCTCGATGATGCGGGTGGCCGCCTCGATATCGTTAGCGTTCAAGTCCTTCATCTTGATCTCGGCGATCTTGGTCAGCTCCGAGCGCGCGATCTTGCCCGCGGAGACCTTGCCCGGCTCCTTCGAGCCCGACTTGAGGTTCGCGGCCTTCTTGATGAGGAAGGTGGCGGGCGGCGTCTTGGTCTCGAACGAGAAGCTGCGGTCCGCATAGACGGTGATCACCGTCGGGATCGGCGCGCCCTTCTCGAGCTCCTGCGTCGCGGCGTTGAACGCCTTGCAGAACTCCATGATGTTGACGCCGCGCTGACCGAGCGCGGGGCCGATCGGCGGGGAGGGGTTGGCGGCGCCGGCGGGCACCTGCAGCTTGATATAGCCGGTAATCTTCTTTGCCATGTCACTCTCTTTCGTGAGACGCCGCGAAACACCGCCACGCCCCCCTTTTGCGGGGGGCTTCGCGGAACACCGCTACGCCCCCTTTTGCGGGGGGGCTTCGCGGAACACCGCTACGCCCCCTTTTTCGGGGGGCTTCGCGGAACACCGCTACGCCCCGATCAAGTTTAGCGGTACAAGCGGGCACCGGTTGAGGGCGCCCTCCCGCAGGGTTTTCCATCGCTTCGGCTTTGGAAGGGCGCGCGCCTAGCGCAAAGCGGGGGGAAAGGCAAGCCGCCGGGCGGCGATCCTGCCAACGAAAAAGGCCGGAGCTTGCGCCCCGGCCTGTTCGCGTTCCGAGAATCCCGGGCGGCGCGTTACTTCACGCGCTCGACATCCTCGAACCCCAGCTCGAGCGGCGTGGCGCGGCCGAAGATCGAGATCGACACCTTCACGCGGCTCTTGTCGTAGTCGAGCTCCTCGACCACGCCCGAGAAGGTCGCGAAATTGCCGCTCGTCACCTTCACCGTGTCGCCGATGTCGTAGTCGACCTTCAGCTTCGCCTTGGGCGCGGCGCTCGCGGCCTCGTCCTTGGTGTTGAGGATGCGCGCCGCCTCGGCCTCGCTGATCGGCTGCGGCTTGCCCGACGAGCCGAGGAAGCCCGTCACCTTCGGCGTGTTCTTCACCAGGTGATAGACGTCGTCGTTCATCTCGAGCTTGGCGAGGACATAGCCCGGGAAGAATTTGCGCTCGGACTGGATCTTCTTGCCGCGGCGGACCTCGGTCACCGTCTCGGTCGGCACCTCGACGGCCTCGACCAGCCGGTCGAGCCCCATGCGGGTGGCATCGGCCAGGATCTGATCGCGGACCTTGCCCTCGAAGCCGGAATAGGCGTGGATGATGTACCAGCGCGCCATGCGTGTCTTTTCCCGTTCTGCTTGCTGCGGCTCACTGCGCCATGCGCAGCAGCGAATTGACGATGAAATCGAAGAGCGAATCGATCCCGAGGAAGAACAGGCCGAGCAACGTCGTCATGATCATCACCATGACGCCGGTCATGATCGTCTCGCGCCGCGTCGGCCACACGATCTTGCGCGCCTCGGTCTGCACCTGCTTCACGAATTCGACGGGACTGGTCTTGGCCACCGGGGCACCCTCGCTGAAATGGTCACCGGCCGCGGGGCACGGGTCCGCTGCCCGGTCCTTCGAAGGAACCGGCGCTGCCCCACCACGCTGTCGGATTGGGGGCCGTATCTAGCGACTTGCAAGGGCCTGCGCAAGCCGCGTGCGCGGGGAATGCCAAAGGGGCGTCCCGACGCGTGCCGGAACGCCCCTTTCGATGCGATGTCGTCTTCGGCCTAGGGGCTGTCGGGCTCGTCGTCGCCGTCGAAGATGTTGATCGCGCCGGTCACCTCGAGGATGGCGACCACCCCGATCACGCCGAGGATGAAGAACAGCGGGCCGCCCGGCACCAGCTTGCTCTCCGCCTTGGCCGGCGTCGCCGCGCGGGACGTGGCGGCGGTGCCGTAGGCCGGCGCGTTGCGCAGGCTGAGCGCCGATGCCGAGCTGGCCTGCGCAGCGGTCGAGGCGACGACAAGCGACGACGCGGCCGCGATCGTCGCGATTTTCCTGAACATGACGATATCCCCTCTCCTGCATGCCTGATTTCGCGGAGCGACATTAGGAAGCGACGGGAGCGCGGATGGTTCCGGAGCCAGGGTCGGTTCGTCGCGCGGATCGTGGAGGCCGTCGCGAAAGGCGGAGCGAGGCGCGAAAACCGCGCCTCAGAGCCAGGCGACGATCGCGAATCCGCCGACGAGCAGGATCAGGAATCCCCAGGCGAACAGGTTCAGCCGCTCCTCGACGAACGCCTGGACGGGCTCGCCGAAGCGCTTGAGCAGCGCGGCGATGATGAAGAAGCGCGCCCCGCGGGTGATCGTGGCGAGGATCACGAAGAGCGGGAAGTTGAAGTGCGCGATGCCGCTCGCGATGGTGACGAGCTTGAAGGGGATCGGGGTGAGGCCCTTGAGGAGGATGATCGCGGCGCCATATTCGCCGTAGAGCCGCTGGAAGTCGGCGACCTTGTCCTGCATGTGGTAGAGCTGGATCACCCACTGGCCGACGCTCTCGAGCAGATAATAGCCGATGAAATAGCCGAAGATGCCGCCGAGCACCGAGGCGACCGTGCAGACCGTGGCGATGAGATAGGCCTTCTCGCGCCGCGCGAGCACCATCGGGAGCACCATCACGTCGGGCGGGATCGGGAAGAAGCTGCTCTCGGCGAACGATACGCCCGCGAGGGCGGGGAGCGCGTGGCGGTGGTGCGCCATGCGCAGGACCCAGTCGTACATTGCGCGGAACATCG
>CBIFVW010000291.1:0-3560 GCA_966186155.1 uncultured Sphingomonas sp. | reverse complement strand
GACCATGATGCCGTTGAGCCTGATTCTACCCGTCGCCACGATCCTCGCCGCGCCGGCGCCCGCGCAGCAGAGCTGGCAGCGCTATACCCAGCCGACCGGCCTTTCCGCCGAATTCCTGGGCGAGCCCGAGCGCTTCGACAAATGGACCGACATCGCACAGGGCCGGGTGATCCAGCTCACCCATACCGGCCGCAACGCGTCCGGCGACTTCCGCTCCTATTACTTCCTCCAGGCAGTGATCGCCGACAAGCCGTACGACGTCGACGCCAAGATCGCACGGGACATCGCGGAGGCGAAGAACGGGGGCGACGCGGCCGTGAGCAAGTCCTTCGTCAGCCAGCGCGCGCTCAAGCCCTCGGAAATGCCGCTGCCCGGGATGCGCGGGACCGAGCTCGTCTACCGCTATGGCAGCAGCTTCGACCCCGACGGCCTGCAGATCGAAGTGTCGCGCAACATGTATGTCGGCAACAAATGGCTGTCGGTCTCGGTGCGCCATTTCGAGAAGGACAAGAGCTGGCCCCATGACCGCTTCTTCAACTCGGTGACCTGGCGGCCATGAGCGTCCGCGCGCCGCGGCGATTGACCGCCGCGGCGCGCGAACCTAGGGCTTCTGCGGCGTGCCCCGGTAGCTCAGCAGGACAGAGCAACGGTTTCCTAAACCGCAGGTCGGGAGTTCGAGTCTCTCCCGGGGCACCAGTCGCGGACGGTCAGGCGTGCCTTCCGGCCTGGATGGCAGCGGCAGGCTGGACCTGGACGCAGTCCTCGGCCGTGCAGAAGGTCAGCCGGGACTTGCCGGCGCTCTTGCTCCGGTAGAGCGCGGCGTCGGCGTGGGAGAGCAGCGCCTCCAGCTCCGTTCCGAACTCGGGCGCCAACGCGATGCCGATGCTCGCCGAGATGCGCGCGGGCGCGCCGTCCTCGAGGGGATAGGGAGCAGTGAGCTGCTTGATGATCCTGCGCGCCAGCAATTCGGCCTCGCTGTTGTGCCGGACATCGACCTGGACGACGACGAACTCGTCGCCGCCGAGCCGCGCCACCGTGTCGTCGGCCCGGACGGCGCCCTGCAGCCGCTGCGACACTTGCTGCAGCACCATGTCGCCGGCCAGGTGGCCGCGCCCGTCATTGACTGCCTTGAAGCCGTCGAGATCGATGAAGTGGAGCGCCACGCTGGCGCCGTTCCGCGTGGTGGCGAGGATGCTCTCCTGGAACCGCTCGCGCAGCAGCAGGCGATTGGCGAGGCCGGTCAGCGCGTCGTGCTTGGCTATCTGCGCCATGTCGTGCTCGGCGGTGTGGTGCTTGACCGTGGTACGATAGAGATGGCCGACCGTCTGCAGGCTCATGACGGTGATCATCGCGACCAGGAACGCCTCGATCGCGAAGAACTGCGCGTGCAAGGGGCTGTCGTGCGGGGTGAGCGCGTGCACGGCCAGCGCGCCGATGGTCGGCACCGTCGCGAGCAGCTGGCTCGGCACGCAGATCAGCGGCCGGATCGAGATGCGCGAGACGATGCCCGCCCCGAAGCTGAAGACCAGGCTCACGGTGATCATGTGCAGAATGGGGTTGTGGAACGACAGCGCGCGCATGTTGAGCACGCCGAGCAGCAGCGCGAACGCATAGGAGCCATAGGCGTAGCGCCGCTCCCAGCGCGCGAGCGCCGCCGGATCGGTGACCGGGCACGCGCGCCGATAGGCGTTGATCGTGAGCAGCCGGAACAAGGTGACGAGCGCCGCGGCGGCGGCGATCGCGCCGATGAAGGCGTCGTGCCACTCGCTCGCGGTCACGGCCGCGATGGCGGTGGTCACGATGCCCATGCCGACGATCGGGGAGCGCATGCTGAACAGCATGTCCACGAACTCGGCATAGACCGGCTGCGGGAGGGGAGCGGGCTTAAGGGCGAGCCGAACCCGCCACCGCCGCTGTTCGGGAGGAAGTCGATCTGCGCGTCTCATGACTGGAATGTGTCACTTCTTGCTTAACGCCGCGTGCAGAGAAGGGTCCGACCTTATACGGTAAGGGTCACTACCGTGCTGCCGCGGCCCCGTGAAAGCGGCCTCCGGCCGTCGCGGTGAACCTTTCCCCTCTTCTTGCGACTATGGTGCATGGAAAGGGAGAGGGCATTGCGAACCGGGGCCGAAGCCGACACCGAATTGCGCGACGAGCTCCTGGTCGTGCGCTGTCAGCTGGGGGAGCCCGAGGCGCTGGACCAGCTCGTGCGCGAATGGTCGCGTCCGCTGCTGCGCCACGTCGGCCGGATCGTCGGCGACGACGGCGCCGAGGATGTGGCGCAGGAAGTCTGGCTGCGCGTGTTCCGCGGGATCGGGCGGTTGCGGGAGGGCGCGAAGCTGCGCCCATGGCTCTTCCGGATCGCCCACCATGTCGTGATGGACCGGTTGCGCGTGCGCTACCGCGTCGTCGCGGCCGAGAACGAGCTGCTCGCCGAGGCGCTCGACGACGATCGCGAGTCTCCGGAAGCGGTGCTCACCCTGCTCGAAACCCGGCTCGCCCGCCTGCCGATCGTCGAGCGCGAGACGCTCAGTCTCTTCTACCTCGAGCAGCTGTCGCTGCTCCAGATCGCCGAAATCCAGGCGATACCCGCGGGGACTGTGAAGTCGCGTCTCTTCAGGGCTCGCCAGATGCTGCGCGAGTCGATGCTGTCGGAAGAGGAATCGTCGTGATGCCGAACGAAAATCGTCCTGGTCCGCCCGTCGCGGGCCTGAGGCACGCAAGATCCTTCGCGTCCTTTCGGTCGCGGATCGCCCCGCTGGCGCTGCTGATCGCCTCCACCGGCATGAGCGTGCTGCTGGCGTCGCTGCTGCTCACCGAGGACGGGCTCCCGGCGCGCACGGCGGCCGCCCTGGCCGTCCTGCTGGTGATCGCCCTGGCCTGGGCCGGATATGCGGTGTGGGTGCTGACCGCGCGCCGCGGAATGCCGGCCAACCATCAGGTCGTCGCCGGATGGATCTCGCTCGTCGCGGCCTTGGTCTTCACTATGGGCGCCGTGGCGATGGAGGCGACGTCGCGGCCCGCCGCGGCCCGTCCGGCAATCGGTTTCGGCGTGATCCTCACCGTCGCCGCCGGCGTCCTGCTGATACGCGCGCGGCGCCGGTACGCCGCCCTGCAGGCGCGCCGCGCCGATCTCGAGGCGCGGCTCGCCGCGGCCGGACGCGGGGCTTCGGCATGATCGGGCGGCTCCTCCTCCTCGCGCCCGTGGCGTTGCTCGCGTGCGTGCCTTGGCTGCCGGTCGCCGCGCAGATCCAGGAACGCACGGAGCGGACGATGGCGGCCGCCGACGGAACATCGTTCGTCGTGACGGAGGGTTTCGTCCGCGTCCCCGAGCGGCGGCACGGCGCCGGCGGGGGCACGATCGAGCTCGCCGTGGTGCGCGTGCGGCTTCCGGACAAGGCGGGGGCCAAGGTCCATGCGATCCTCGCCGGCGGACCGGGAGCTTCGGGTGTCGCCGAAGTGTTGAACCAGGCGCGGCAGGGCGGCGCGGCGTGGTTCGCGCTGATGGACGGGGACGTGGTCGGCATCGATCAGCGCGGAGCCGGAAAGTCGCGCCCGAA
>CBIFVW010000290.1:0-3624 GCA_966186155.1 uncultured Sphingomonas sp. | reverse complement strand
GAGCATCGCCTGGCTCGCCGCCGGATTGGCGTAGAGATCGCCCATCGGCGGCGCGACTTCGTTGAACACCGGCGTGTCGGTCTCGTCGCGCGCCGCGGTCTCGGCCGCCCAGCCGCTCTCGAACCCGCCGGTCGCGACGAGCTTGCGATAGCCGCTCGTCCCCACCTTGACCACGTTCGCGATGCTCCGGATCGGCGACACCGCCTTCAGCGCCGCGTCGATCCGCGCGTCGATCTCCTGCGGCACGGCATAGCCGCCGGCCGCGTCGCTCGCGCCCGACATCGCCTTGGCCTCGAGCCCCGCCGCGCCGCCGCGCAGGAACGCTCCGAACGCCGCGTCGCCCGCCGGCCGCGCGCCTTCCAGCATCGGCCGCGCCGGCGGCAGCCCCGCCGCCTCCACTGCCTCGAAGCTCGCCTCGAGCGCATCCGCCTTCACTTCGATCATGTCCTTCTCCCGTGCAAAAGAAACGGCGCGATCGGATCGATCGCGCCGCCAGGTTTCCCGATTGGCCGGTCCGGCCGGATATCCGCAGCCCGTGATGGCTTAGCGGGCCACTCCCAGGAACTGGTTGCCGACGATGGTTCCGCCGCCGGGCCGCTGGTCCTCATAGACCACGGAACCCGTCGCATTGGGCTGGCACCGCTCGATCCAGATGTGGACCGACGCATTGTCCGTGGGAAGCGAGGTGATCAGCGCGTCCGCATGCGCGCCGCCCTGGAAGTCGGTGACCGCCGTATACCAGGACCCCGACGCATCCTGATCGAGGATGATCGGGCGCCGCAGTTCCTCGCTGTGCCCGCCGACCAGGCTGTAGCGCCCCCGCTTGAGCAGCAGGCCGGACTTGACCGTTCCGTCGGGGTCGGTCTGGCCCTGTATCATCAGGTTGTTGATGACGACGGTCGCGCTCGGATAGTCGAGCACGATCAGCGGATTGTCGGGATTGAGCCCATAGCCGCCGACACCGTTCGCCTCGACATTGTCGAGCTTGATCGTCGCCGCGCCGCCATAGCCGATCTCGGCCAGGAACCAGGTGCGTGCGCCCTTGGTGAAATAGACGCTGTCCAGCCCCGCATTGTCCTGCTGCGCCGAATTGGTGTAGATCATGATCTCGCCGGGCGTGGTCAGGACGCCCTCCTGCAAGTTCTTGATCTGCAGCCTCCGGAACCCGCAGTTGAAGGCGGCGGTGCCGTCCGTGGTGCCCAGCCGGAACACGACATAGGTCGCGCTGGTGCCGTTCCAGACGAACCCGCTCGCCTGCGCGCTCACGCCCTCGAGCCAGACGCCGCTCCGCACGAAGATCGTGGCATCGGTGTCGTCGAGATATCCGAAGCCCTTTGGCAGTCGGACCACGCCTCCATATTGGTAATCGAGCGGCGCGTTCACTGCCTCCGCCACATAGTCGATCGCCGCCTGGAGCGCCGGCCCCACGTGATTGGGCGACGCCATCCCCGGCTGATAGTCGAACACCGCGCCCCACCAGGTCACGTCGACGTCGCCGGGCCTGTGCACGCGCACCCATGCGCCGGCCGAGGGCGGCACACTGGTCGACGCAATGAAGATCCCCTGCAGCGGATCGGCCGCCACGCGCGCCGCATGGTCTCCGGTCCGCCAGACGAACGACCCTTCGCGGCCCTCCTCGGTCAGATACGCCGTATCGAAGCTCGCGGGGTTCAGCGCGCTCACTTGCCCGCGCGTGGCACAACTGGTCACTGGCATCTGTTCTACTCCTTGTTGAAATTGTCGACTCCCTGGCCGGCCTCCGGCAACGCCGCGCCCGCCACCGCGTGCACCCGCGCCAGCGGCTGCATCGGGCTCGCCACCAGGCTCACTTCGACGAGCTGCAGGTCGATGAGCTCGCGCGCCGCGCCCGCCCGCGCCGCCCTGACGCGATAGCCGAACGACAGCCCGGTCACTTCGCCGCGCGCCACCCGCCGGGCGAGCGCCGCCTCGGCCACGCGCCCGATCACGCGCAGGCCCCTGCGGTCCTCGCCGAGCCATTCGACCTCGCCCACCGGCTCGCCGCGATGCTGCCAGAGCAAGGGCACCCTGCCCGGCGCGCCGAACGCGCCGCGCCGCACCACGTCGCCGCCGCGGTCGACATGGTCGAACACCGCGGCATAGCCCGCGAAGCGGACGCTCATTTGAGCCAGCCCGGAAAGCCCAGCTTGACCGCGAGCCCGACCAGCACCAGCGCCGCGGCCATCCGCCCGGCCCATTGGAAGGCCGCCTTCAAAGCCGATCGCTTGGCGTCGCGCCACGCGCCCAGGAGCTCGCGCAGCTCGGCCATGTCCTTGGCCGCGCCGGCATCCTCCAATCCCAGCCGCGCCAGCGCCCGCCGTGCGCCCGCCTCGCCCGCTTCCTCCGCGATCGCGCGCAGCGTCGCCAGGTCGGCGCCCTGCGCCTCGGCCTGGCCGATCAGCTGCGCGAGCAGAAACTCCTCGCTCATCTTGCTCTCCTTTCCGGCACCGGCCGCCGGCCGCCGTGAGGCGGACCCGATCAAAGCCCTACCAATCTTCGTTTCTCGTCGTCGGTCAGGAAGCCCGCCGCGTTCACCTGGCGCCACAGCCGCTCGCGGTCCTCGGCGAGCGCGGGCACGCGGTCGAGGTCGACCGCCAGCCGCGCGCCCGGGAACCAGCCCGCGAGCCCCTGCGCGACTCCGTCCAGGATCTTCCCGGCGAGCGGCAATATCGCCAGCCGCCACAGCGCCCGGTTGGCCTCGCGGTAATTGGCATAGGCGGTGTCGCCCGGCAGCCCGAGCAGCATCGGCGGCACCCCGAAGGCGAGCGCGATCTCGCGTGCCGCCGCCGCCTTCAGCCCCACGAAGTCCATGTCGGCGGGCGTCATCCCCATCGCCTGCCATTTGAGCCCGCCCTCGAGCAGCATCGGCCGCCCGGCATTGGCGGCGCCCGCGAACCCCGCCTCCATCTCGGCGCGGAGCCGCTCGAACTGGTCGGGCGCCAGCGCCGATCCGTCGCCCGGGTCGTAGACCAGGGCGCCCGAGGGCCGCGCCGCATTGTCGAGCAGCGCCTTGTTCCAGCGCGCCGCGGCATTGTGCACCGCCACCGCGCCCGCCGCCGCGCCCAGGCAGCCCAGCCCATAATGGTCGTCGACCGGCGAGAAGGCCTTGATGTGCACCACCGCCGGCCGCCCGGCGCCGTCCTCCGCCGCGAGCCGCGCCACATGCTCGCCCACCCGGTAGCGGTACGCCACCGGCCAGCCGCCGGCATCGGGCTCGACCGTCACTCGCTCGGGCCGGAGCGCGAACAGCTCGCGCACCCGCCCGGCATCGTCGGTCAGGATCTGGACATAGGCGTTGCCGTGGAGCAGCAGCTGCGCCGCCACGGTCTCGGCGAACCCCTGCCCGCCCGATCGCGCGCCCACCAGCGCGAGGAGCGCCGGGTCGCTGGCCGCGAGCGGCGCGCCGCCCACGCCTTCGGCCACCAGCTTGACCGCGCGCTGCGCCACCGGGTTGTGGCAATAGGCCTCGCGCACCTGCGCCTCGTAGCTGCGCGGCCATTCGCCGAACCCGCCCGCGCCCACCCGCGCCAGCGCCGGCCGCGCGCCCTCGCGCACGGCCTTCCTGCCGAACCATTTCATGCGTTTCTCCACTATCCAGGATCCTCC
>CBIFVW010000289.1:0-3630 GCA_966186155.1 uncultured Sphingomonas sp. | reverse complement strand
GAGGGCGTAAATGGCGGAGCGGGAGGGATTCGAACCCTCGATACGGTTTTGCCGTATACTCACTTTCCAGGCGAGCGCCTTCGACCACTCGGCCACCGCTCCGCATCTCCTGGAGGCTGCGTGCCCTAGCCTCTGGCGGGGGCCTAGGCAAGCAGGCGGGAGCGTGCCAGTCTCGGCGCCATGCCCAAGCCCGCCCTCGCGCTCGCCGCGCTGCTCGCCGCTCTTCCCGTCACGCCCGCCATCGCCCAGACCGCGTCCGCGCCGTCGCCGGCCGATCCCGCGCCCGAGGATTGGCGCGCGATCCCCGACGACGAGATACTGGTGATGACGCTCCGTGGCGGGCACCAGGCCTATATCCGCCTCGCCCCCCGCTACGCTCCCGCGCATGTCGCCAATATCCGCAAGCTCGCCGAGGCCCACTGGTGGGACGGCACCAGCATCTATCGCGTCCAGGACAATTACGTGACGCAATGGGGCGGCGGCGACGATAAGACCACGCTCCCGCCCGGGGTGATCGAGAATCCGCCCGCCGAATATGAGTGGAGCGGCTTCGACGCCGCCCCCGGCATCGCCTTCGCCAAGCCCGATTCCTACGCCGCCAGGACCGGAGTCAGCGCCGATGGCTGGCCGCTCGCCAATTACGGCGCGACGAGCTCGCTCACCCATTGCTACGCGATGGTCGGCGTCGCGCGCGACCTCGCGCCGTCGACCGGGAGCGGCGCCGAGCTCTACACCGTGATCGGCCACGCCCCGCGCCCGCTCGATCGCAACATCGCGCTGGTCGGCCGCGTGATCGAGGGGATGCAATGGCTGTCGAGCCTGCCGCGCGGCACCGGCCAGCTCGGTGTCTACGAGACCCCGGCGGAGCGCACGCCGATCCTTTCGGTCCGCCTCGCCAGCCAGCTCCCCGCTGACGAGCGCCCGCATTTCGAGTACCGCGCGACCGACAATGTCCGCTTCGCCGCCTGGCTCAAGGGACGCGAGAACCGTGCGGGCCCGTTCTTCACCGTGCCGGCCGGCGGCGTGGACGTGTGCAACGCGATGCCGCCGGTCCGCCGCGCGCCCTGATCGAGGCGGTGCCGCAACCGCTTCAGCACGCTGAAGCGAGCCGGAACCGCTATTTGCCGACCCAGTCGGCGACCTGCTCCGCCACCTGGTTCGCCGCCTTGTTGATCGCGATGCCCACCGGCGCGGCCTCGACCGGCGAGACCGGCACGCGCGCCTCGAAGCGGCGCTTCTCGAACACCGCCGCGTCGCCGCGCACCAGCACCGCGTCGAACTGGACCACCGCCTCGCCGCTGGTCGCATCGACGCCGAACTGCCGGAGCTCGCCCGAAAGCGTCGCACCCGGATCGAGCTGCGACTGGCGATAGCTCAGCACGATCCGCCCGGTCCGTGCGGTGATCGTGTCGCCGACCAGCCGGGCGAAGAGCCGCGGCGGCGCCTCGACCCAGGCCGCGTCCTTGACATAAGCGACGGCGGTGCCGCCCTCGCGCACCGGCACCCGCGTCGTGGCGAGCTCGTGGGGCACGGTCGGGATCAGCACGGTCATCGTCGCCGCGCCGGCGGAGCTCTGCGTCTCGCCCACGGGCAGCGCCACCGCGGGCTCGAGCGTGAGCAGCGGCGTCTTGGGCGGCTTGCCGCCGATCGAGATGCAGCCGGCGAGCGGGGCGGCCAGGAGCAGCAAAGCGAGCTTCTTCATCGCGGGCCTCACTTTTGGGGCTTGTAGTCGGGGAGCTTCGGCGAGCCGATCAGGCTCGACGCGCCGCCCTGATCGATCTTGTCGGCGACCGAGGAGAGCGATGCGGCCATCTGGCGCAGGTCCTGGATCAGCTGGCCGATCTCGGGGACGGTCTTCTTCGAGAAGGCCTGCACGCCGGGCCGCGCGTCGCCGAGCATCTGGTCGAGCGTGTCCATGCTCTTCTTGGCCGAGGCGATCGTCTTGTTGAGGTTGGCGATCGTCGGGCGGATGTCCTCGGCGATCACGCCGTTGGTCGTGCTGGCGAGCTGGCCGATCTGCTCGGTCGCGACGCCGAACTTCTGGATCGCGATCCGCGTCTCGGCGAGCGTCGCCGCGATCTCGGGGCCACGATCGGCAAGCGCGTCGGTGAGCCGGTTGGTGTTGGCGAGGATGCCGGCGATCGACGCCTGGTTCTTGTCCCCGAGCAGTTCGGTCAGCCGCTCCGTGAGCGTGGTCAGCCGCTCGAGCAGCTTCGGCGCCGACGAGAGCAGCGCGCCGAGCCCGCCCTGCCGGGTCGGGATCACCGGCACGCCGAGCGGGCAGGAGGCCTTGGGATTCTCGCGCGGGCACGTGATCGGCGGGGCACCCTTCACCGCGCCGTCGAGCTGGATCTGGCTCACGCCCGTGAAGCCCACGCCCTGGATGCTCGCGGTGGTGCCCTCGAGGATCGGCACCTCGTCCTTCACGGTGATGCGCACGCGCACCAGCTGCGGGTCGGGCGGCCAGAACTCGATGTCCTTCACCTGGCCCGAGGGCACGCCCGAAAAGGCCACCGACGAGCCCGGGTTGAGCCCGTCGACCGACTGGCGGAAGAAGATGTCGTACTCGCGCTCGTTGCCCGAGCTCAGCCGGGCCAGCCAGACGATGAACAAGGCCAGCACCGCGAGCAGGATCAGCACCACGGCGCCGACCAGCACATGATTGGATCGTGTTTCCATCAGCCCCTGTCCTCTTGGCCCTGCCGGCGGGCGCTGGCGACCGCGGCCCTTCCGCGCGGTCCGTTGAAATATTCCTGGATCCACGGGTGATCCAAGGCGAGCAGCTCGGGAATCGTTCCCACCGCGATGACCTTGCGGTCGGCGAGGACCGCGACGCGGTCGCAGATCGCATAGAGCGTGTCGAGATCGTGCGTGATCAGGAAGACGGTGAGCCCCAGCGTCTTCTGGAGCGAGGCGGTGAGCTCGTCGAACGCCGCCGCGCCGATCGGGTCGAGGCCCGCGGTCGGCTCGTCGAGGAACAGGAGCTCGGGATCGAGCGCCAGCGCGCGGGCGAGACCGGCGCGCTTCTTCATGCCGCCCGAGAGCTCGGCGGGATATTTGGGCGCGGCATCGGGCGGCAGGCCCGACATCACCACCTTGTAGGCGGCGATCTCGTCGAGCAGCGCCTGGTCGATATGCGGGTAGAACTCCTTGATCGGTACCTGGACATTCTCCGACACGGTCAGCGTCGAGAACAGCGCGCCGCCCTGGAACAATATGCCCCAGCGCTTGCGGATGTCGGTCGCCTCGGTCTCGTCGCGGCCGATCGTCGGCTCGTCGAACACGCGCACCTCGCCCGCCACCGGCGTCTGCAACCCGATGATCGAGCGCATCAGCACCGACTTGCCGGTGCCCGATCCGCCGACCACGCCGAGGATCTCGCCGCGGCGCACGTCGAGGTCGAGATCCTCGTGGACGACCTGGTCGCCGAAGGCGTTCTTGAGTCCGCGGACGCAGATCACGGTCTCGCCGCGGGCGGGGCGCGCGTTCATATCCAGCCGACCTCGCTGAAGAACACCGCGAAGAAGGCGTCGAGCACGATCACGAGGAAGATCGCCTGCACCACTGCGATCGTGGTCCGGCGCCCGACCTGCTCGGCATCGGCCTCGACCTGCATGCCCTGGAAGCAGC
>CBIFVW010000288.1:0-3658 GCA_966186155.1 uncultured Sphingomonas sp. | reverse complement strand
CCCTTGCCCCGCCCGCGCCGCCTGCTACCCTTCCCCCGTGCCGCGCGCCTCCCGCGCGCCGCACGGGGGAGCCGCGTCATGAAGCCCATCCTGCCCAGCCTGCTCGCTGCCGCCGCCGCGCTGCTGCCCGCGCCCGCCGCGCTGGCGCAGGCGGGCGGCCAGGCCCCGGCACAGGCGGCGCCGGCCGCATGGAAGACCTACACCTCGCCCGAGGGCAGGTTCAGCGTGCTGATGCCGAACGAGCCCAAGGCCAGCGTCGATCCGATCGCCGAGGGCCCCGGCGCGCCGGGCAAGACGTTCCTCTTCACCAGCGCCGGGCCCGAGGGGGTCTTCCTTGCCGGCTGGGCCGATTACGCCCCCGGCTTCAAGTTCGACGACCAGGCCGAGCTGACCGCCAATCGCGACAATTTCGTCAAGGGCGTCCAGGGCAAGCTGCTCGCCACGCGCGCGATCACGCTGAACGGCGCGCCCGGCATGGAGTTCGACGTCGAGAAGACCGGCATGTGGATCGGCCGCGTGCGGCTCTACATCATCGGCAACCGACCCTATCAGCTGATGGCGATCATCCCGGGCGCGACGCTCGACACGGCCAAGGCGGCGCGCTTCTTCGATTCGTTCCGGCTCTTCCCCGCGCGCTGAGGGCTTGGGGGCGCACCGCCCCTTGCAATCGCCGTCCGGCTCCCCATCTCCATGGCAGCGGCCGCCGAGCGATCGGCGCCGGCCCGGCGCAATTCCGCGCCCCCCATCCCGCTCCCGCAGCATCCGCGCCGCCCCTCGGGGCACGCCTCGTCCGAACCCGGACTCGGCCCGGCGCGGCATCGGGAGCTCGCCGCCGCCCGAGCGCGTTCATCCGCGCGGCGCCGCGGCGTCCAACCAGCAATCAGGAAAAACATGAACTTCTTCGACAAGATCCACGAGACCCAGATCACCCGCGGCGCAAGGCAGCCGGTACCCGCGCCGCTCCACCGCCGCCTCTTCCCCATCGAATCGCGCCAGCGCGCCATCGCCCGCGCGGCGGTGCGCGAAGTGCTCGGCTGACCCTGCCGGCCGCCCCTTGCGAGGGGCGGTCATTTGCATTCGCTCCCCGCCTCCCCCATAAGCGTCCGGCTACAGTCGCGATCAGTCGGCATCTGGCGCGCGACCGGCGCCACCTTCCTTCTCCTGGCCTCAGCAGCATCGGGCAGGCGCGCACCCCGTGCGCCGCGTACGGAAGGAATATCCCCATGGCGATCCTGGGCACCGTCAAATTCTTCAACGATCAGAAGGGCTATGGCTTCATCGCCCCGGACGACGGCACCAACGACGCCTTCGTCCATATCAGCGCGGTCGAGCGCGCCGGGATGAGCACGCTGAGCCAGAACCAGCGCGTCAGCTACGAGCTCGAGCCCGACAAGCGGGGCAAGCTCGCCGCGGTCAATCTGAAGGCCGAAACCGAGGCCTGATCGGCTTTCCGGACCCTCCCGCCAGGGGAAAGCCGATGGCCGACCAATTGACTCTCTGCCTCGCCAATGCCGAGCGCGCGCTCGCCGAGGCGAAGACCGCGACGCTCGACAATGTCCGCGATCGCCACCTGCGCGCCGCCCAGGCCTGGACCGAGATGGCCCAGCGCATCGAGCGCGTCGAGCGCGCCCGCGCCGAGCGGACCGGGGGCGCGTCGTCGATCCCCGATTGATCGTCGCCGCGCTGCTGATCGGCACGTTGTTCGCTGCCGCGCTGCTCACCCGCCAGGTCGTTCGCTCGCGAAGCCGCGAGTCCGCGCGCCTGCTCCGCATCGGTCCGATACGCCGCCGCCGGAAAGGGCGGCATTGGTGGTGACGGGCCCGGCCCTTGCAACTTGCCGGTCCGCACCCCATTTCCCTTTCGCTTCAGTCGCATATCGACGGTTTTTCGGCGCTTTGCGGCCCTTTCTTCCTTCTTTCTGCCCTTGCAGCACGAGGTCCGTCCATTCCGGGCGCGCCGCCAATAGAAGGAATGCACCCATGAGCCATACCGGCACCGTCAAGTTCTTCGATTCCGCCAAGGGCTTCGGCTTCATCACGCCCGAAGAGGGCGGGCAGGACCATTTCGTCCATATCAGCGCGGTGGAGCGCGCGGGGCTCTCGACGCTCAGCCAGAACCAGCGCGTCAGCTACGAGCTCGAGAGCGACAAGCGCGGCCGTCCCTCGGCTGCCAATCTCGTCGCCGTCGACTAACCGCGAGACGGTGGCGCCCTGTACCGGGGCGCCGCCGCCGCTTCAGGCACAGGAGAATCGCTTTGGCGCCACCCGATTACCGCACGCAGGCGGCGCGCTGCCGCGCCGAGGCCGAGGCCGCGACGCTCGACAATGTTCGCGAGCGCTGCCTGCGCGCCGAAGCCGCCTGGCTCGACATGGCGCTGCGGCAGGAACGCGTCGTCGCCTCGCGCGCCGAGCGCGAGGCCGCGCCGCGCTGACTTCAGCGTGAGCACCACGGTCCGCGAAATGCTCGGCTGAGCCGGCCCGGGGACCTTCCCTCAGACGCGAACCATGCCCGAACCTCCGACTTGCGGAACGGGATTTCGCGCCTGGCTTGCGTTCACGGCGGGCCCGGCCGTTCCCCTCGTGCGCCCGGCCGCGCCCGCCGCGCTGGGAAGCCCGTTGCGCGGGCGATATCGTCCCGCTGCAAACAGACGGGCCGCGCGCACTCCACCAGGGTAGAGGGGAAGTCCATGAAGCGTTTCGTCCTGCCGCTGCTGCTGCCGCCGCTCGCGCTCGCCGCGTGCAATGCCGGGCCCAGCGTCACCGCCACCAACGCCTCGGTCGAGGAGGTCGGCAAGAAGGTCGCGGCCGCCAACGCCAATGGCAGCTTCGTCTCGCCGGGCCATTGGGACAGCGTGGTGACGATCAAGAGCCTCAAAATGCCCGGCATGGACAAGATGCCGCCCGAGATGGCCGAGAAGGCGAAGGCCTCGATGATGAAGGGCCACAGCTTCCAGAGCTGCGTGACCGAGGCCGATGCCAAGGCGCCCAAGGAAGGGATGTTCGGCGGCGACAAGAGCTGCCGCTACGAGCATTTCACCATGGCCGGCGGCACGATCGACGCCGCGATGACCTGCGCCGCCGGCGGCGAGACCCGCAAGATGACGATCAAGGGCAATTATTCGGGCGACGCCTATCATGCCGAGATCGCTACCTCGGGGAGCGGCCCGATGGGCGGCGAGATGACCATGACCATCGACGCCAAGCGCAACGGCCAATGTACCGGCAAGGAAGACGAAGCGAGGATGAAGGCCGGCTGAGGCGCGCCGGCGGGGCGGGCCGGAACAGTCGCCGAGCCCGCCCGTTGGAGGCGAAAGCCCTCGCACGGGAGTTTCGCATGGCCAGCCGCAAATCCTCCGCCAAGAAATCCCGCGGTGGCAGGCGCACCCCGCCCGCGCCGTCGGGTCTGGTCCTGCTTTCGCTCGGCGCCGCCGCAGCGGCGGGAGCGGCCGCGCTCGCGGCGTGGCGCGTCCTCGCGCGCCGCCGCGGCGACGGCACCGTCCCCACCGATCTGATGGGCGACGCGCATCCCGACGGCGGCACGCGCGCGGTCCTCACGAGCTTCGACGCCAACGGCAGCGGGCAGCGCATGCCGCTGCTTCCCGCGACCGGCGTGTACACCATCGAGAGATCGTCGCGGGTGCGGATCTGCATCTTGGAGC
>CBIFVW010000287.1:0-3668 GCA_966186155.1 uncultured Sphingomonas sp. | reverse complement strand
AGGAGGGGAGAGGGTTGCGCAGACTTAGGCACGAAGTGCCTTAGTCGGAGCTGGGAGAGGGGTGGGCGCTTGCGCAGCAAGCGCGCGGAGCTGCGCTCCGCTCTACCCCTCTCCAAGCTGCGCTAGGCATCCCGGCCAAGGCCGGGATACCAAGCTCCGCTATCCTCTCCCCTATCAAGGGGAGAGGAAATCATGACAATCTTTTCATTTGAAATCCCCGGCCGCCGCGACCATGTCGCCCGCGGACGCGCAGCCGCGCGCCCATTCGTCCACGGTCCTCGAGAAGGGTCATGCCAAGCAACGATCAAAGTCGATCGACCGTGCCGTCCAGGGCCGCCGCGCTGAGCTGATCTGCTCACCTCGCGCACCGGCCCGGACGGCCGGTCGGCAGTGAGGTGTATCATGAATGCAGCCATCCGCTTCCTCGCAGACCTGCGCCGGCTGGGCGTGGGACGCGATCCCCATGCGCTGTTCGACGCGCGGCTGACCTTCGGCCAGAAGCTCGCCGACCGCGTCGCCGCGATCGGCGGCTCCTGGGGGTTCATCATCGGCTTCGGCCTGTTCCTCGGCGCATGGGCGGTGCTCAACACCGTCCTGCTCGGGGCGCACGCGTTCGATCCGTTCCCCTTCATCTTCCTCAACCTGATGTTGTCGATGCTCGCCGCGCTGCAGGCGCCGATCATCATGATGAGCCAGAACCGCCAGGCGGCGAAGGACCGGTTCGAGGCGCGGCTCGACTATGAGACCAATTTGCGCGCCGAGGCGCAGATCGAGAGCCTGCACGCCAAGATCGACGCGCTTGCCGCCGAGATCGCGCGGCTCAGCCGGGCCGCATAATTTTGCTATTGCGAGTCATTCGCGACAAACGCTAAGGACCTGTCGTCCGCCGATCCCGCGGCGGACGGCAGGGAGCCCAGCTTGTACCAGTATCTCGATCGCCCGGTCGTCGGCTTGCCGGATCCGGACCGTTTCCTGCTCGGCGCGATGCGGCATTGGGTGGCGGCGATCCGCGCGGGGCGCTGCCCCTGCGCGGCGCTGGGTCCCGCGCTCGCTTCGCGGATGCGGGGCGAACTGCTTCCCGACCTCCACATGGCGATGATGCTGCTCGATCGCGAGGGGCTGGGCCGGCTCGCCTTCAGGCCGCCCTGCTGCGCCCAGGTGGGCGACGACGAGGCGCTGCTGCTCGCCACCCACGCCGCGGCCCGGCGCGGCGATCTCGCCAGCGTCGAGGAGATCGCCGCCCAAGTCGTCAAGCCCGGCGCGCGGCACGCGCTCGCGGTGGCGATCGGCCGCATCGCCGTCGCGCTCGCCGACTGAGCGCTTCCATCCGATCGAACGAGGATAGTTTCCGCGATGAACATGCACGCCCGCCCGCCCGTCGTCCTTCCCGAGCACGCGTCGTTCCAGACGGCCGCGGTACGATGGGTGCGGCATTGGAACGAGCATCTGTTCAGCTTCGCGATCGAGCGCCCGGCGAGCTTCCGCTTCCGCTCGGGCGAGTTCGTGATGATCGGGCTCGAGGCCGAGGGCCGGCCGCTGATGCGCGCCTATTCGATCGCGAGCCCGACCTGGTCGGACGAGCTCGAATTCCTCTCGATCAAGGTCCCCGACGGCCCGCTCACCTCGCGGCTCCAGGCGATCCGGCCGGGCGACCAGCTGTACCTGGCGAGGAAGCCGACCGGCACGCTGGTGGCCGATGCGCTGCTGCCGGGCAACCGGCTGTTCCTGCTCGCGACCGGCACGGGGCTCGCGCCGTTCCTCAGCCTCGCGCGCGATCCCGACATCTATGACCGGTTCGGCCAGGTGGTGCTCGTCCACTCGGCGCGCCGGGTGAGCGACCTCGCTTATCATGACGAGCTCACCGCGCAGCTCGCCGGCGATCCCTTGGTCGCGGACCAGGCGCTGCTCCAGTTCCACTATGTCGCCACCGTCACGCGCGAGCCCTTCCGCACGACCGGGCGGATCGGGGCGCTGATCGAGAGCGGCTGGCTGTTCCACCCGCCGGTCGCGGGCGACCGGGCGCTCAATCCGAAGACCGATCGCGTGATGCTGTGCGGATCGAGCGCGATGATCCGCGACTTCGCCGCGATGCTCGAACGGCACGGGTTCGAGGAAGGATCGAACGCCAATCCCGGCGGCTTCGTGCTCGAGCGGGCGTTCGTGGGGTAGGGGGTGGCGCGGCGCGGGCGGCTCCCCTATCTCCGCCGCATGTCCGGCCGCTTCGACCATGTCCCCCATCGCCGCGCACTGATCGATCGCCGCGCAGTGGCCGAGCGGCTGCAGGCGCTCCAGGCGAAGGACGGCGCCAAGCTCCGCGCCGCCGCGACCAGGGAGCTCAAGGCGGCGCTCGATGCCGGTCGCGCCGAGATCGCGAGGCGGCTGGGCGAACATCCCTCGCGCGGGCTCGAAGCGGCCGCGGCGGGCGCGTTCCTGGTCGACCAGCTGCTCCGGCTGCTCTGGGACTTCACGGTCGAGCGGCTGCATCCGAACGCCAATCCTTCGGCAGGCGAGCGCATGACGCTGATCGCGGTCGGCGGCTATGGCCGCGGCGAGATGGCGCCGCATTCGGACATCGACATCGGCTTCCTGACGCCGTGGAAGGTTACCGGCTGGTCCGAGCAGGTGATCGAGTCGATGCTCTATTCGCTCTGGGACATGCAGCTGAAAGTGGGGCATTCGTCGCGTTCGCTCGACGAGATGGTGCGTCAGTCCAAGGCCGATGTGACGGTGCGCACCGCGCTGCTCGAGGCGCGCTACGTCTGGGGCGAGACCGAGCTCTACGACGAGGCCGCGCGCCGCTTCCGGACCGAGGTCCAGGCCGACACCGCGCGCGCCTTCATCGCCGAGAAGCTCGCCGAGCGCGAGGCGCGGCACAAGCGCATGGGCGACAGCCGCTACGTCGTCGAGCCAAACGTCAAGGAAGGCAAGGGCGGCCTGCGCGATCTCCACACGCTCTTCTGGATCGGCAAATATGCCTATGGCGTCCGCGAGCCGGCCGAGCTTGTCGAGGCGGGGCTGCTGACCCGGCAGGAGTTCCGCCAGTTCCGCCGCGCCGAGAATTTCCTCTGGGCGGTGCGCTGCCAGCTCCACCTGATCACCGGCCGCACCGAGGACAGGCTCACCTTCGACGTCCAGCGCGAGATCGCCGAGCGGATGCGCTATGCCGACCGGCCGGGCATGTCGAAGGTCGAGCGCTTCATGCGCTTCTACTTCCTCCAGGCGAAGGTGGTCGGCGACCTGACCGGCGTGTTCCTCGCGCATCTCGACGAGAAGTTCGCGGCGCGGGGGAGCCGCTTCGGTTTCCCGACGCTGTTCCGGCGGCCGCGCAAATTGAAGGGCTTCACGCTCGAGCGCGGCCGGCTCGCGCTGCCGCGCGACGATTATTTCCGCGAGGATCCGGTGCGGCTGATCGAGCTGTTCCAGCTCGCCGACCTGCACGGCCTCGAGATCCATCCGCTCGCGATGCGCGCGGCGGCGCGCGACGCCAAGCTCGTCGACGATGTCCGGGGCGATCCGCGCGCCAACGCGCTGTTCCTCGAAGTGCTGACGTCCCCGCGCGATCCCGAGACGGTGCTGCGCTGGATGAACGAGGCCGGGGTGTTCGGCCGCTTCGTGCCCGATTTCGGCCGCGTCGTCGCGCAGATGCAGTTCGACATGTACCACCATTA
>CBIFVW010000286.1:0-3704 GCA_966186155.1 uncultured Sphingomonas sp. | reverse complement strand
GCGCGCAACCTCACCGACGAAGTCAACGCGCTCGCCGAGAGCGCCGCGGCGTTCAAGGTGAGCGGCGGCGCCCCCGCCCGCCCGGCGCGCGCCGGGAACGGACATGCGGCCAACGGCCATGCCGGCAACGGCCACGCGCTGGCGACGATGCATTGAAATGACTCGTTCCTCCCCTTTCGGGGGGAGGAATTACGAGCCCCTACCTTCCCAGCGCGGCCTTCACGGCCCTCCAGTCCACCAGCTTGAAGTTCTGCGCGGCGCCGTCGTTGACGTCGTCCTGCGTCACCACCAGCCCCTCGCCGAACCCGCCGATCGCGCCGCTCCATGCGTCGACCCCGTCGGTGCCGGTCACGCCGTCGACGCCGTTCGCCGCCTTCACGCGGAAGCGGCCGACATAGCGCTCCGATCCCGCCGCGCCGGTCACGTCCCACACGGCGAAGGCGCTGTCCCCCTGGCTCGACACGACGAGATAGGTGACGCCGCCATCGCGCAGCAGCGTCGTGCCCTCGACATCGGCGACCAGCTGGCCCCGGCCCACTCCCGCCACCAGCGTGCGCGCCGCCGGATCGCCCTCGAGGTCATAGCGCCACACTCCCTTCACTTCCTCGCCGACGAACAGCGCGCCCGTCGCGTCGTCGATCGTGCACCCCTCCGATTGGGATCCCACCGCGAAGCGGCGGCGCTCGGTGCCGGTGATCGTCTCGCCCGCCGTGTCGAGCGCATATTCGCGCACCTGCCCCTCCTTGCCGACGAGCACCGCGACCGTCTGGCCGTCCACCCGCCCCATGCAGAAGCCATAGGGCTCGGCCAGGTCCGACTTGACGAACCCCGCCGGCTTCACCTGCCCCGCGCCGGTGAAGCGGTAGAGCGCGACGCCCATCCGGCCGCGATCCGACGCGCCCGCGACGAAGCCCTCGCCCTCGGGACGCAGGTCGACATTGTTGAGCAGCCCCTCCGGCAGGAACTGAAGCGACCGGCCGTCCAGCCCGAAGACGTATAGCCCGGCCTTCTTGTCGGTGCCGAGGATCAGCCCCTCGACCGGCTTGCCGGCAAAGGCGAAGGGTGCCCCGCCCGGCCTGGCGAAGATCGCGGGATCGTCGGCGGCGTCGGCGTTGGTCGTGGCGACGGCGATGGTCTCGCCCGCCGCCGGCACCTCGACCGCGGGGTAGCTGAGCGCGGTCGCGGAAGGTGTTGCCCGAATGCTGCAGCCGCACAAGAGAAACATAACCGTAACGAAACCGACGCCGATCTGCCGCTCCATATTCATGTCCGTCCTGTTGAGGCCCCCGGGAGCGGGGGCGGGTCGCCCCTCGATGTAAGGGGAAAATGACATGAATGTTGCACGTCTCCTCGGCGGCGCCGCGATCGCGGTGCTCGCGACGACTCTCGCCGCCGGCACCGCGCAGGCGCAGGACGCCGGCCAGCCGGCCTCCGGGTCCGGCGCCGGGACCGAGGAGCAGCGCGCCAACGACATCATCGTCACCGGCCAGATCTTCTTCCGCAACCGCACGAGCGATCCCAACCCGGTCCTCTCCTACGATCTCGAATATTTCCAGAAGTTCGAGCCGGTCTCGGTCGGCGAGATGCTGAAGCGCGTGCCGGGCGCGACCTTCACTTCGGACGTGCTCGAATATGACCAGGTCCAGTTCCGCGGCCTCCCCGGCGGCTTCACCAACGTGCTGATCAACGGCCGCCGCGCGCCGGGCGGCGAGGCCGATGGCACCTTCTTCGTCGACCGCATCCCGGCCGAGCTGGTCGAGCGCATCGAGATCGTCCGCGCCCCGCGCCCCGACCAGCCGAGCGACGGCGTCGCGGGCACGCTCAACATCGTCACCAAGGAAGCGGCTTCGTTCGAAGGCGGCTTCGGCAAGCTGGGCGCGCTGCTCAACACCAGGGACGGCGTGTTCCGCCCCTCGGCCGCCGCGGCCTTCGCCGGCAAGATCGGCGACGACACCGATTATTGGGTCGCGCTCAACTATCAGAAGCGCCGCAATCCCAAGAGCAAGGTCTCGTACCGCTTCGACGACTTGCCGGTGACCGACGACAAGCGCTTCCCGGGGGATCCGGCGGCGAGCAACTACACCGCCGATCCCGAATTTCACGACTTCGAGGACCAGAGCGATACTCGCGACGGCAGCGACCTTTCGGGCAGCGCGGAGATCACCCACCGCTTCGGCGACGGCGGCCGCCTGCGCATCAACGGCTTCTTCGTCGACACGCATCGCGACGAGGACGAGCTCTCGGTCTCGCTCGACGATTCGAGCCTCGACTTCGACGGCGTCGAGATCCAGCAGGAGCGCATCAAGCAGCAGACCTATGCGATCACCGCGGACGCGCGCATTCCGCTGGGCGACAGCTTCGAGCTCGGCCTCGCCGGCGGCTGGAACCAGTATAGGGAGCATACCAGGACCACGGTGTTCGAAGGCGACAATGAGAACGACTATAGCGATGTCGATCTCGACGAAGAGGAAGCCGTCCGCATCAAGGACGACGAGTTCTCCGGCACTGCGTTCGGCGCGCTCGAGGCGGGCGCGGTGAAGGTGAAGATCGGATCGGACTTCCTGTTCAAGACGCGCAACGGCCTCAACGACGGCATCCTCACCGACACGTTCCGCATCCGCGAGAACCGCTACTCGCCCTATGTCCGCCTGACCTACGACCTCGGCGCGAGCCTCACGATCGACGGCGGCGCCCGCTACGAGATCGTCGACCGCAAGGTGACCGCCACCACTGTCTCGGGCGGCTTCGACAATTCGATCCTCAACCCATCGCTCAGCCTGCGCTGGTCGCCGACCGGCGCCGACCAGTTCCGCGCCTCGGTCGCGCGGACGATCCGCCGCCCGGACTATGACCTGCTCTCGCCGATCGAATATGACGAGACGCCGGGCGACGACGACACCACGACGGGCAACCCGAACCTCCGCAACCAGAGCGCCTGGGGCGTGGACATCGGCTATGAGCGCCGCGTCGCCGGCACCGGCATCGCGGGCGTCAACTTCTTCTACCGCGACATCACCGACCTGATCGAGCTCGTGGCGTTCCGCGACAACGGCCCGGGCCAGGATTTCCGCCCGCAGAACATCGGCGACGGCCAGGCCTGGGGCGTGGAGTTCGACCTGTCGGCGCCCCTGACCTTCCTCGGCCTTCCCGACACGGGCATCTTCGCCAACTATACTTATCTGGACAGCTCGACGACCGATCCCTTCACCGGTGAGAAGCGCCGCTTCAACGGCCAGCCGCACCATGTCTATAATATCGGCTTCATCCAGACGGTGAAGGCGGCGGACATGAGCTTCGGCGCGACGATCTCGGGGCGCTCCAAGTCACTCGAGTCGAACTTCGACGAGACGGTGGAGCTGCGCTACGATCCGGACCTCGAGGCGTTCGTCGAGAAGCGCTTCGGCAAGCATTTCGTGCTCCGCGTCTCGGCGCAGAACCTGCTCGACCGCGTGAAATACGAGGACTTCCGCAAATATGACGGCGATTCACTCGAGGAGATCCTCGCCAACCGCGCCGCGGGCGACCTCGACGAGTATGAGATCGAGCGCGAGCATTCGGGCCCGCTGGTCCAGTTCACGCTGCGCGCCGCCTTCTAAGCTCGCCGGCAAGGGCGACAGGGGGAGCCGCCGTCCGAAATGGGCGGCGGATTCACCTTTCTCCACGCCCCCGCTCCGGAGCGACTGGGGCCTGTTGCCATTCAGCAG
>CBIFVW010000285.1:0-3713 GCA_966186155.1 uncultured Sphingomonas sp. | reverse complement strand
CCGGTCCGATTGATCGCCCGGGTGATGCGGCCGATGTCGGGCACGGTGAAGCCTTCGGCATAGCTCGCATAGGCGCGGATGCCCGGCACCGGCTCGACGATCACGCCGCCGTTGAACAGGGCGTCCTGGAAGGCCGGCTTGCCGCCCGAGACCGCGACGCCGCCGAAGGTCGCCAGATTCGGCGCGACATAGGTGGTCGACGCGAGCGTGTGGAAATCGTCGATCCGGATCTCGACATTCTCCCAGCGGACGCCGCCGGCGAGGCGCAGCTTCTTGTCGAACAGCGCGAGGTTGAACTGACCGAACGGGGCGAGGCTGCGGAAGTCGGTGGGCGGCACCCATACGCGATTGGTGGCGATCAGCCGCTGCTGGGTCGAATCCCACAGCGCGTCGAAGCCGAGGATCACGCTCAGCGCCTCGAAACCGGGGACGGCGCGCTCGTAGCTCAGCTTGCCGCCATATTTGCGCGAGCGGTTCTCGGACTGGTCGAATAGCGTGTTGTACGGCGCGATCGACGGGTCCTGAAAAGTCGCGATCGGCGCGATCTCGCCGCCGAACGTGTCGTGGGTGCGGTTCCAGAAGACCTGGCTGACGAAATTGCCGCCCCAGAGACTGGTGTCGGTGATCGACAAGGCGAGGCTCTCGGTGCGGCTCGCCCCGGCCTTGCCCGGCGGATCGCCGCGCGTCGCGCTGGTGGGGATGCCCGTCGCGCGGTTGCCGGGCACCGCGACATAATCGCCGTCGCCGTCGAGCTGGAAGCGGCTGGCGATGAGGTCGATCCGGGCGGTGTCGCTCAGCGCATAGCCGAAGCGGCCGAACAGCGACCAGCTCGTCGAATCCTGCGTCTCGCCCTGGGTGAGGTTGAGGCCGACGCGGCGCCCGTCGCCGTCGTAGAAGACGCCGCGCTTGTCATAGGCCGCGCCGACGCTCGCGTCGAACAGCCCGGCCTTGTACTGGACGAGCCCCGCGACCTAGCCGCCGAGCCCGTCGCCGTGGAAGTCGGCGTCCGCGGTGCCCTGGACGAGCAGGCGGCCGCTCAGCCCCTCGGTCTTCGGTGCGCCGACGGTGACCTGGTTGACGATGCCGCCGGTGCCGCCGATGCCCTGCAGCGCGTTGGAGCCGTAGATCAGCTCGACCCGGTCGACGAAGAAACCGTCGATGGTGAAGCCGTCGCGGCTGCCGTCGCGCAGCGGAGTCGATTGGGGGATGCCGTTGATCGCGTAGAGCGGCGAGCGGCCGCGCAGCGTCTCGCCCGCGCCCGACAGCTTCTGGCGCGTCGGCGAGAAGGACGGGGTGAGCGTCGCGACCGCGTCGGTGACCGAGCCCGAGATCGCGATCTGCTGGTCGAGCGAGGCCTTGTCGATGACGTCGACGGTCAGCGGCAGCGCGCTGGGCGGCAGGATCGAACGGGCGGCGGTGACGACGATCTCGTCCTCGGACCGGACTTCCCCGGAAGCGCCGGGCTCCTCGGCCGCGTTCTGGGCGTGGACGGCCGGCGCGACGAGCACGAGAGCGGCGCCGGTCAGGAGCTGCCGGTAATTGGAACGCATTCGGTATTCCCCTTTGCAGGGGCGCCTGTATCCAGCCTGCTCAGCTAGTGCAAGTCATTCGCAAGAGCGGACGGCTGCCAGGCCTGGATCGCCGCCGCGCCGTTCAAGCCAGGCCGAGATCCTTCGGCCCGAAGGCGGCGGGAAGCAGCTCGGAGAGCGCGTAGCGGGCGATCGCGTCTCCTTCCGCGCCGGCGCAGAACACGGGAATGTCGCGCCTGCCGAGCTGGGCCGCCTCGTTGATGACTTGCCGGCAGCGGCCGCAGGGGCTCACCGGAGCAGTGTCCGCATGGCCGATCCGGCCGCCGATCACGCCGATCGCGACGACGTCCGCCAGGCGCCCCTCACTGCTCGCCTTGGCCAGCGCCACCGTCTCGGCGCAGAGCGACAGGCCGTAGCTCGCATTCTCGAAATTGGCGCCGGTGATCATGCTGCCGTCCGACAGCAGCAGCGCGGCGCCGACCGCGAAGTTCGAATAGGGCGCATAGGCGTTCTTCGCCGCCTTTCGCGCGGCGGCGATCAATGCTTGCGGGTCGGGTTCTGTCATCTCGCCATCACATCCCAGTTCACCGGCGCGCCGATGCCTTCGATGCGGCGGAAGCGCGAGGCCTGCCATATCGACCAGGGACGGGCGAAATACCAAGGGGGAAAGAAGGCGCCGCGGCTCCAGAGCAGCCGCTGGAAGGCGTCGCTGATCCGATATTGCGCCTCGAAGCGCGCCGAGACCAGCAGGATCCCCGGCTTGCCGATATGCGTCTCGATCGTGTGGAGGAAACGGTCCAGCTCGCCGATCACGACCTGGCGTTCGGGTCGCGCCTTGCAGCCGGGATCGAAGTCGAGCTCGACCGCCGGCGGGAGCTGATCGTCCGAACGCGGCACGGTGCTGACGAAATTTCCCGCCTGGTCGGCGGCGAGCTGGCAAAGCGAATAGACGTGGAGCGCGCCGCGGCGCACGCCCGCCTCATAGGTCCAGCGCCAATTCTCCGGGAAGCGCAGGTCGCGCCCTTCGGCTCCGCTGGTCGCGCGCAGATAGGCGAAGGCGATGCCGGCCTTCTTCGCGGTCCACCATTCGATCGGGCCCTGCTCCTCGCTGACGTCGACGCCCTGGACGGGGAAGTCCGAAGGCGAGGGGCGCCAGCGCGAGGCGAACAGCCAGGCGCACCAGGCGATGAGGCCCAGCAGGATCAGCCCCGGCACGACATAGCGCAGCCGGCGCGCCAGGACGCGCATCCGCATCCTTTAGCCCTTGATGTGGAGCACGCAGATCAGCGTGAACAGGCGGCGGGCCGTGTCGAAGTCCACGTCGATCTTGCCCTCCAGCCGTTCCCTGAGCAGCGCGGCCGCTTCGTTGTGGATGCCGCGCCGCGCCATGTCGACCGTTTCGATCTGCGCCGGCGTGGCGTTGCGAATCGCCTGATAATAGCTGTCGCAGATTGCGAAGTAATCGCGGATCGGGCGGCGAAATCGGGCCAAACCGAGCACCAGCGTCTCCAGATGGGACCCGTCCTCGCGGCGGATGTCCATCGCCAGCCGGCCTTCCTGCACCGACAAATGGAGCCTGTAGGGGCCCGCATAGCCGTCGGCATGCTGGCGCTGGGGCGCGAAGCGATTCTCCTCGAGCAGGTCGAAGATCGCGATGCGGCGCTCCTGCTCGATGTCGGCCGAACGCCAAAGGATCGTGCGCTCGTCGAGCGTCACGTCTATGATGCGCGGATCGGCCATGACCGGCTCCTATCCGGTCATGCCCATTATCCACAAGCGCGCCGCGTGATGCACCGTTGATGCGCCCGAGTGACAGCGTAACAGAAGAATCATGGCCCAACCGATCCCGTTCCCGACTCCCGACTCACCCGAAGGCACGAGCCTGCCCGCCAATGTCGAGGCCGAAGCCGCGCTGCTCGGCGCGATGATGATCGACAACCGCGTCGCCGAGGACGTCCTCCAGAAGCTGCGTCCCGAGCATTTCTTCGAGCCGCTGCACGGGCGGATCTACGATGCGATCGCGATGCTGGTGGGCGACAATCGACTGGCCAATCCGGTGACGCTCAAGCCGCTCTTCGCCGCCGACCCGGCGATGAAGGAGCTGGGCGGCCCGGCCTATCTCGCGCAGCTCACCGGCAACCCGGCGAGCCTGATCGGCGCCAAGGCGTTCGCCGACCAGGTCTA
>CBIFVW010000284.1:0-3715 GCA_966186155.1 uncultured Sphingomonas sp. | reverse complement strand
GCACCGGCCCGTGGAAATCGGCTTCGACGATCGCGAGGCTCCAGCCGGGCGGGACCTGGTCGGCACCAGTGTCGCCCGAGGCGCGCGCGGTGCTCAGCTCGACGATCTTGCCGAAGGCGTCGCGGTCCTGGACCGCGCCGGTCTGAGTGATGCGCAGCACGCTGCCGGTGGCGGGCGCGAAGGCGAGGGCGGCATAGCCGAGCTGGCGCTCGGTCGTCCCCTCCCACACCGTCCGCCCGTCGAGCGTGATCCGGAGCGGATAGCCGCGCGAGCGCCAGCCGACGAGCTTGAGCTCGATCTCGCTCAGCGTCACCGGGCGGTCGAAGCGATATTCGATCCAGGCGTTCTCCGGCCGGCCGTCGCTGGTCCAGCGCGACAGTTCGTTGTCGTCGATCGAGCGACCGGCTTCGGCGGCGTTACTCCCGGCCGTCGTCCCGGCCGGCACCGCAGTGGTGCGGGTGACCCGGAACGAGGGGCCCGCCGGGGTGGGGCCGCGCGTCAGCAATCCGGGCTGCGACCGCTCGGGGAAATCGGTCGAGAGCCCGCCTGCCATGGGCTGGGGAAGGGTGGTCGCGATCGAGATCGTGGCGGGCTTGAGCCCAGGCGCGGTCGCGGTGAGCCGCACCATGCCCTTGCGCGTCCCGGCGCGCAGCAGCACGCGGTTGACTCCGGCCTCGACCGGCAAGTCGCACGACAGGATCATGTTGTCCTCGTCGCGCGCGGTGCCGGCATAGCTGGTCGTGCCCGGCACGGTCTCGCGCATCACCGGTTTGTCCGAGCGCGGCTTGCCCGAGCTGTCGCCCTGGGCGATGCCGCCGCGCCATTCGGCGGGGCCGTCGAGCGCGAAATGGACCTTGTCGTTGGCGGTGGGCACGCGACGCCCGGCCGCGTCGACGACTTCGACGTCGACCAGCGCGATGTCGGCGCCGTCCATCACGAAGCCGCGCGGAGAAGTGCGCGGCGTGAGCTTGAGCGCGACCGGCGCGCCGGTGGTCGCCACCTTGTCCCTCGAGCGGGCGCCGCCGGGGTGCGTCGCCACTGCCTCGAGCGTGCCGGGCGCCCAGGCCACGTCCTTCCAGGTGAACAGGAAGCCGCTGCTCCGCGCGCCCTTGCCGAGCGAACGGCCGTTGAGGAACAGCTCGACCGTCTCGCCGTTGGACACCACCGTCACGTCCTTGCGCGTGCCGGGGGCGTAGTTCCAATGGCCGATGACGTGCGTGGCGGGTGTGACGCTGTCGACCCAGTCGCTCCACATCACCTGGTGCGCGAAGAAGCCCTGCTTGGGCAGCCGCACCGCGTCGACCTCGCCCGAGCGGCGGTAATTATTGTCGCCGCGATAATGGGTGTTCGAGTCCGAGAAGACGATGTTGACGCCCCCCGAACTCACCCGCCGTCCGGTGCCGGGGCGGACGCGGTAATAGTCCCACCAGCGCCGGACGTCCTCGATCGCGTGGCTGTCCTGGTTGCGGTTGTAGTCGGGCGAATCCTTGTGGAAGGGCGGGGTGAACTCGTCCTGGTAGAGCCGCGCCCCTTCGTCGCGCGAATATTCCATCGCCCACATCGGGATGCGCGCGCTCTTGTTGATGTAGAGCATCTCGCCGCCATATTCGGCGACCTTGCTGTCGAGCATCTCGCGCGATCCGATCGCGCGCCCGCCATGCGGATCGTAGCGGTCGCGGATCGCCTTCATCTCGGCCATGTGCGCTTCGCTGATGCTCTCGTTGCCGCTCTCGTAGAACAGGATCGACGGGTTGTTGCGGTTGTAGACGATCGCGTCGCGCATCTGCTCCTTGCGCTGCTCCCAGCGGCGCCCCTCGACGTCGTGCTCGGCGTCGCCCGCGGGCATCGCCTGGATCAGGCCGACGCGGTCGGCGGATTCGACGTCCTGCTTCGACGGCGTGATGTGCATCCAGCGCACCAGGTTGCCGCCGCTCTCGACCATCAGCGCGTTGGAGAAGTCGCTGATCCAGGGCGGGATCGAGACGCCGACCGCCGGCCATTCGTTCGAAGTGCGCTGGGCATAGCCATGGACCTGGATGACGCGGCCGTTGAGCGTGACCATGCCGTCGGCGAAGCGCGTCTGGCGGAAGCCCGTGACGGTGTCGACGCTGTCGATCACGCGCCCGCCTTCGACCAGGCTGGTGGTGACCGTGTAGAGATAGCCATAGCCCCAGCTCCAGAAATGGAGACCGGCGAGGCGGCGGGAGGCGGCGAGCACGCGCGTCTCGCCCGGGGCGAGCGTGACGGTGCCGCCGTCCAACGCCGCCACGCGCTTGCCCGCGCGGTCGCGGATTTCGACGCGATAGCCGATGCGGCGCGCGGCGGCGCTTTCGTTGCGGACCTCGGTCTCGGCATGGATTGTCGCCGCGCGCTTCGCGAGGTCGAAGCCGTCGGCCCAGACATATTGGCCGGTGGTGCCGAGCGCCGAATAGAGCGGCAGCGTCTGGTGGAGGGGGTCCGTGAGGTGCAGCCGGACGTTGCGCGTGATCCCGCCATAATTGACGTTGAAGTTGCGGTCGTTCCACTGGACGCCGCTGCCCGTTGCGCGCTCCTTGTAGCGCCAGTCATTGTCGACGCGCACCGCGATCAAGTTCTCGCCCGGCCGGAGCGCGGCACCGATGTCCGCGCCGAACGCCATCGCGCCGCGTTCCGAGAGCACCACCGATCGCCCGTTGACCCAGACCTCGGCCGCCTGGCGGACGCCTTCGAATTCGAGGAACGCCTTGCCCGCCGCGCGCGCCCTGGGGAGCGTGAAGCGCTTGCGGTACCAGGTGATGCCGGTCGAGAGGTCGTTGATGTCGCGCGCGAAGGCCTGCTTCTCGTTGTGGGCGTTGGGCCGCGTCGCCATAGCCCGGCCGGGGTCGGCGAAGCCGGGCTCCTGCGCACCGGCCGGATCGCCGGTCGCCATGCGCCATCCCGGGTTGAGGCTGTAGGTCTGGCGCGGCGACGGTACGACGCGGGAGGCGTCCTGGGCGGAGGCCGGAGCCGCGGGCAGCACGGCCGCCATTGCCGCAAATCCCGTCATCGCCTGGCGGGCAAGCCGCATCGCACCATCCTCCCTGGCTGATTTCTCGGAGCATTTCGCTTCGATTGGTAAGGCCAATCTGGCCGGGCCGGGACGGATTGGCAAGGTCAATTTTGACGTACGCGTTGGTACTGACTTGCCGGGGCCATGCCCCGGGGAGGATGGAATACCGTGCAAAGCCGGGACGGAGTCGACAGCATTTTGGCATGGCCAGGATTTGCAATCCGACAAATGCGATGGTATCCAATCTCAGAATGTGCGGGTAAATCTTACATAGTGATACATCTCGGAAAGAGCCGGAACGCCGGAAAACCGAGGGAAGAAGGGAAAAGGGGAGAGGAAGATGACGAATCGAATCAGCCTGCGCCGCCGCGCGGTCGCCACGGCGTCGTGGAGCGTGCTGGGCCTGCTGCTCGCCTGCAATCCGGGCCAGGCCTTCGCGCAGACCACGGCAGCGCAGGATGAAACCGCGGTCCCGAGCGAGGGCCCGGACACGGACGCCGAAGCGATCATCGTGGTCGGCTCGCGCGCCAGCCAGCAATCGGCCAACAACCGCAAGAAGAACGCGCGGACCGCGACTGATTCGATCGTCGCGGACGACATCGGCTCCTTCCCCGACCGCAACGTCAACGAAGCGATCTCGCGCATCCCGGGCGTCGCGCTGAGCCGCAACGAGTTCGGCGAGGGCGA
>CBIFVW010000283.1:0-3718 GCA_966186155.1 uncultured Sphingomonas sp. | reverse complement strand
CGCGTCGCCATCATCAGGAACGGCGTCGTCGCCATCGACAGCGTCACGATCGCGCCGAACACGCTCGCCGCCTGGCTCTCGACCAGCATCGCCGCCTGCGCCTGGGCGAACAGCACGAAGCCGAACTCGCCGCCCTGGCTCAGCAGCACGCCGAGCGCGAAGGCCTGGCGCCTCGGCATGCCGAACAGCACGCCCAGTCCCATGATCAGCGCCGTCTTGGCCGCGATCAGCGCGATCGCCATGCCGAGCACGAAGAGCGGCCGCTCGGCGATCGCGTGAAGATTGAGCGTCATGCCGACGGCTAGGAAGAACAGCCCGAGCAGGATCGAGCGGAACGGCTCGACATCGGCCTCCAGCTCGTGGCGATAGGGCGAGTCCGCCAGCATCACGCCCGCGATGAACGCGCCGAGCGCCGCCGACAGCCCGAGCATCTCCATGATCGCCGCGCTCGCGATCACCGTGAACAGCCCGGCGAAGACGAACATCTCGCGCTCGCCGAGATTGCCGATCAGCCGGAACAGGGGGCGCAGCAGATAGCGGCCGGCGAGGATCAGTCCGATGATCGCCACGATGGTGTAGATGCCGAGCAGCCATCCCGGCGGCCCGCCCTGGTCGTGCGGGTTGCGCGACAGCGCGGCGACGATCGTGATCAGCGGCACGATCGACAGGTCCTGGAACAACAGGATCGCGAAGGCGCGCTCGCCGAACGGCGTCCTCAGCCGCCCCGCCGATTGCAGCAGCGGCAGCACCTGCGCGGTCGAGGAGAGCGCGAGCGGCAGGCCGAGCGCGAGCGCCGCGCCGAGCGACGATCCCGTCGCGAGCCACACGATCCCGGCCACCGCCAGCCCGCAGAGCGTCACCTGCAGCAGGCCCAGCCCGAAGATGTCGCGCCGCATCCGCCACAGCCGGCTCGGCGACAGCTCGAGCCCGACGAGGAACAGCAGCAGCGCGATGCCGAGCTCGGCGATGCCGAGCTTGCTCTCCGCGTCGCCGACCAGACCCAGCACTTGCGGCCCCACGAGCGCGCCCGCGACGAGATAGCCCAGGGTCGCACCCAGGCCGAGGCGGCGGAAGACGAGCACGAAGATCAGCCCGAAGCCGAGCAGCGGCACGCCGTCGCGCAGCAGCGAGATGCCCCCTCCGTGCTCCATCAGCCGCGCGCCCGGCGGGCGGCCTCGGCCGCGGCCTCGAAGGCGAGACGGATCGAGGGGTGGCGCGCGCGATGCGGCAGCGCCGGGACGAAAAGGTCGAGCCCCGGCCAGTCGGGCGCCGCCTGGGTCTCGCCGGCGAGCCATTGCGCGAGCCGGTCGCGCGCCGCCTCGAGCTCCTCGACCGTCCGGCCGACGGCATGCGCCTCCATCAGCGCCGCCGATGCCTGGCCGAGCGCGCAGGCGCGCACCAGCATGCCGATCTCGCGGACCTTGCCCTCGGCGTCGAGATTGACGTCGACCGTCACGCGGCTCCCGCACACCGGCGAGCGCTTCTCCGACGACGCCATCGCGCCGGCGAGCCGCGCCTCGAACGGCACCGACGCCGCCAGCCGCAGTATCTCGCTATTGTAGAGGGGGGCGTTCATTACGTGCCCGACTTAGGGGAGCCGGGCGGGAGATGCGAGACCCAAAAGGTCCTTCCGGTGCCGGGGGAATCTAATTGGCCGAATTCCCCGCGCTCGCATTGCCCGCGGCCTCGCCCTTCTCGGCCCCGCCGAACACCGGCTCGCCCTTGCGGCGCCGGTCGACGAAGTCGGCAATGCTCGCGCTGGTCGCGTTGAGCAGCGGATAGGTGGTCGATCCGGTGATCCACTGCGGCCGCTTCGCCGGGCCTCCGCCCACGGTGTCGAACACCAGCACGAGCAGCAGGAAGGCGATGCTCACCAGGACGAGTCCCTTCAATGCCCCGAAGCCGAAGCCGAGCGCCCGGTCGATCGGCCCGAGGAAGCTGTCGCGCGTGCGCGATCCGACCGCGTTGGCGATCAGCCGCCCGCCGAAATAAGTGACGCCGGTCAGGATCACGAAGGCGAGCACCGCCCCGCCCTGCGCGGTGCCGACCGTGCCCGCCAGCGCCGCGGCGAGCGGCGTGTGGAACAGCTTCAGCGCGAGCACGATCAGCAGCCAGGCGACCAGCGCCAGCACTTCGGTCACGAAGCCGCGCAGGAACCCCAATATGGCCGCGCCGCCGATCGCGAGCAGCACGATGATGTCGAGCCCGGTCAAACTCATGGAACACGTCCCTCCCGAGGACCGGCTATAGGCGAAAGCCGTGGGGGGACGGAAGTACGGCCGACCCCAAAATCGTCACCCCGGCCTTGGTCCGGGGTGACAACTATTGCAGCGATATATCCCCCTCACCGCCCCAGCAGGTGATCGACGAACGCCCCGAGGCTGCGGAACCCCGCCAGCTCCAGCCCGCCCTTCTCCACCGTCAGCGCCGCCGGCACCAGCGCCCGCCCGAACCCCAGCTTCGCCGCCTCGCGGCAGCGCAGGTTCCCGTGGGCGACCGGCCGCACCTCGCCCGACAGCGCGATCTCGCCGAACGCCACCGCGTCCGCCGGCATCGGCCGCTCGGCCAGCGCCGAGACCAGGGCCGCGGCCACCGCCAGGTCGGCCGCGGGGTCCTGCACCCGGTATCCGCCCGCGATGTTGAGATAGACCTCGCACGACGAGAAGCTCAGCCCGCACCGCGCCTCGAGCACCGCCAGGATCATCGCCAGCCGCCCCGAATCCCAGCCGACCACGGCCCGCCGCGGCGTCGCGCCGCTCGCCAGCCGCACCGTCAGCGCCTGGACCTCGACCAGCACCGGCCGCGTGCCCTCGAGCGCGGGGAAGACGATCGTCCCGGTGACGCTCTCGTCGCGGCTGGTGAGGAACAGCGACGAGGGGTTGGACACCTCCGACAGCCCCTCGCTCTCCATCGCGAACACGCCGATCTCGTCGGTGCCGCCGAAGCGGTTCTTCACTGCGCGCAGGATGCGGTACTGGTGGCTGCGCTCGCCCTCGAACGCCAGCACCGTGTCGACCATGTGCTCGAGCACGCGCGGCCCCGCGATGCTGCCGTCCTTGGTGACGTGCCCCACCAGCACCAGCGCCGTGCCGCGCTCCTTGGCGAAGCGGATCAGCTCGCCCGCGCTCGCGCGCACCTGGCTCACCGTTCCCGGCGCGCCTTCGATCAGGTCGGAGTGCATCGTCTGGATCGAATCGATCACCAGGAGATCGGGCGCCGATCCCTCCCCCAGCGTCGTCAATATGTCGCGCACCGAAGTCGCCGCGGCGAGCTGCACCGGCGCCGCGCCCAGCCCGAGCCGCCGCGCGCGCAGCCGCACCTGGTCCGCCGCCTCCTCGCCCGAGACATAGGCGACCGCGCGCCCCGCCCCCGCGAGCCTCGCCGCCGCCTGGAGCAGCAGGGTCGACTTGCCGATCCCGGGATCGCCGCCGATCAGCGTCGCCGATCCTTCGACGAACCCGCCGCCCAGCGCCCGGTCGAGCTCGGAGATGCCGGTCGCCATCCGCTCGGGCAGCGGCACGTTCGTATCGAGCCCGGTGAGCGCGATCGCCCGCCCGCCCGACTGGAGATTGTGCCGCGCCTGGAACGGCGTCACCACCGCGCCGGCGTCCTCCACCAGCGTGTTCCAGTCGCCGCAATCGGCGCACTGCCCCTGCCATTGCGTGGCGACCGAGCCGCAGGACTGGCAGACATAGCGCTTCTTGGGTTTGGCCATGGG
>CBIFVW010000282.1:0-3722 GCA_966186155.1 uncultured Sphingomonas sp. | reverse complement strand
GAAATCCCCTTGGGCGGGGATCGTGCGGGTCCGGTATCGCGACGGCATCGCGCTGATGCAGCTCGCCGTCGACCCGGCTCCGCCCCATCAGGTCTCGGGCCTGCGCATCACCGGCTTCGAGATCGGCGAGAAGACGCTGCCCCAGGCGATCGGCGCCATCGCGGCGCTCCATGGCGACACCGGCTTCGCCATCGCCCGCCTCGGCGGCGGCGCGCCGGAGGTCCTCGCCCAGCGCAACCTCGACAAACCCTATGCGATCGGCTCCGCCTTCAAGCTGGTGATCCTCGCCGAGCTGGTCCGCGCGACCAATGCCGGGACCCGGAAATGGGACGACCTCGTCACATTGGACGGCGACCCGCTTCCCGGCGGCCTCTACACGCAGAAGCCCGCCGGCACCCAGGTCAGCCTGCGCGAGCTCGCCACCCAGATGATCTCGATCAGCGACAACAGCGCGACCGACATCCTCCTGAAGGCGCTCGGCCGCGCGAAGGTCGAGGCGATGATGCCCGTGCTCGGCATCGCCGATCCCGCGCGCAACCGTCCCTTCCTTTCGACGCTAGACATGTTCCGGCTGAAGGGCATCGGCAAGGGTAAGCTCGCAGCGCGCTACCTCGCGCTCGACGAGGCCGGGCGCCGCAGGATGCTCGACGGCGAGATCGCCAGGCTGCCGGGGATCATGGTCGATCCCACTGCCTTCAAGACCGGCACGCCGGTGATGATCGACACGCTCGAATGGTTCGAGAGCCCCGCCGATCTGGTCCGCGTGATGGACTGGCTCCGCCGCAACACCGAAGGGCCCAGGGGCGCCGACGCGCGCGCGATCCTCTCGAAGAACCCCGGCGTCACGCCCGAGGCGCGGTCGAAATGGCAATGGATCGGCTACAAGGGCGGTTCGGAGCCCGGCGTGATGAACATGACCCTGCTCCTCCAGGCGAAGAGCGGCGCCTGGTACGTCGTCACCGCCAGCTGGAATGATTCCACCCGCGACGTCGAGCAGGCCCGCTTCGCCAGCCTGGTCAGCAAGGTGGCGGAGGTGAGCGCCCCTTAAATTCCTCCCCCGGAGGGGGAGGGGGACCGCCAGCCGAAGGCTGGTGGTGGAGGGGTAGCTCCCCACGAGCGCCATCGCTTGCTGAAACTACCCCTCCACCAGCCTGCGGCTGGTCCCCCTCCCCCTCCGGGGGAGGAATGATGGTTCCTCAATCATTCCCCCCGATGAAGTTCCCGAGCGGCCCGAGCACCGATCCCTCACCGCGATTCTGCCCGCCATAGGGCGCCGCCGCCTGCATCATCCGTCCGGCGAGGCGCGAGAAGGGTAGCGACTGGATCCACACCTTGCCCGGCCCGGTCAGCCGCGCGAAGAACAGTCCCTCGCCGCCGAAGATCACGCTGCGCACGCCGCCTGCGGTCTCGAGGTCGAAATCGACCGACGGCGTATAGGCCGCCAGGCAGCCGGTATCGACATGGAGCTGCTCGCCCGGCGCGAGCTCGCGCTCGACCACCATGCCGCCGAACTGGACGAACACCCAGCCATCGCCCTCCAGCCGCTGCATGATGAAGCCCTCGCCGCCGAACAGCCCGGTCATCACCTTGCGCTGGAAGGCGATGCCCATCGACACGCCCTTGGCGGCGCAGAGGAAGGCGTCCTTCTGGCAGATGAGCGTGCCGCCGATCGAATCGAGCTTGAGCGGCACGATCGCGCCCGGCACCGGCGCCGCGAAGGCGACGCGCGCCTTGCCCGATCCGTTGTGAGTGAAGACAGTGGTGAACAGGCTCTCGCCGGTGATCAGCCTCTTGCCCGCGCCGAGCAGCTTGCCCATGAAGCCGCCGCCCTGCCCGCCGCTGCCGTCGCCGAACACGGTGGTCATGCCGACCGCCGCGTCCTTCCACACCAGCGCCCCCGCCTCGGCCACGGCGCTCTCGCCCGGATCGAGCTCGATCTCGACGAACTGAAGCTCCTGGCCCTTGATCTCGAAGTCGATGTCGTCGGCAAGGCCGGGATTGCGGCTATGATGCGCCCAGGGGCTTTCAGCAGGCATGGTCGAATCTCCTTAACAGGGCTGAGTTACCAAATGGGCTAAACCATACATCGCAAGCGAATTCTTTTGGAATACCCTGCATCCCCTTTCTTTCTTCACCCCGGCCTTGGGCCGGAGCCCACCGGGAGGCGAATCATGGACAGGAGGCTGAAGGTCATCCGGTGGGGCTGAGTGGTCCCCGGTCCAAGGCCGGGGTGATGGAAGGAGGCGCCATCTTCCCGTCACTACCCTCCCCACTCCTCCCGCAGCAGTCCGTACAGCGCGGTATCCCGCACCCCGATATGCGTCTCCCACTCGGCGCGGAGCATGCCCTCCAGCCTGAAGCCGAGCCGTTCGAGCAGCGCGCGGGACGCCGCATTGTCGGGATCGGTGTCGGCATAGACGCGGCGCTGGCCCTCGGCGAAGATCCGGTCGATCACCGCCGACACGGCCTCGCGGGCGATGCCGCCGCCCCAATGCGCCCGCGCGAGCGCATAGCCGATCTCGCTGACGTTGCCCTGGCGCTTCTCGCCCGCCGCGACGAAGCCGATCGCGGTGTCGTCGCCCTTGCGGGTGATCGACCAGCAGCGCCAGCCGTCCCAGGCCTGCGCGATCCGCTCCCGCGTCTGCTCGATCGTCATGTGCGGCGGATGCGACCACCAGGTCATCAGCTCGGCATCGGCATAGATGGCGTGGAGCGCCTCGGCGTCGTCCACCGTGCGCGGCCTGAGGCGCAGCCGCGCGGTCTCGAGGACCGGCGTCTGGCGAACCTCGGTCACGACGCGAGCGCGTCGACCAGCGCCTTGACCTTCTTCTGCCGCCATTGCGGCAGCGGCGCGACCAGCCAATAGCCGAGCCGCGAGGATTTGGGCTCGCCGACCACCACGACGCGGCCGTTCGCGATGTCGGTCCGCGCGAGCAGCTCGGGCACGGTCGCCCGCCCCAGCCCCTCGGCCGCCGCGTCGAGCGCGAGGCCCGCGTCCGCCACGCGCACCAGCGATCCGGCGTCCTCGGCCATGCAGCCGGGCCAGGAGATGCGGATGTCGGCGCTGCCGCCCGGCCGCTCGACCGTGACCATCCCGTCGCTCTCCAGCGCCTCGCCCTCATGCTCGCCCGGGCCCTCGCCCCAACGGATCGCGAGGTCGAGATTGGCCTCGGTGAAGTCGATCGCCTCGTCGGCGGGGATCAGCATGAAACGGAGCTCACCGTCGCCGCGCGCGATCTCGGCGAGCTTGGGCATCAACCATTTGGCGGTGAGGTCCCGTGGCGCCGCGATCGTCAGCGACTTGGACGACTGCCCCGCCTGCATCGCACGCACCGATTCCTCGAACTGGAGGAATCCCGCACGGAGCGCGCCCAGTCCCGCCTCGGCCTCGGGCGTGAGCTCGAGCCCCTTGGTGGTGCGGCGGAACAGCACGACACCCAGCGTGTCCTCGAGCGCGCGGATCTGCTGGCCGACCGCCGCCGGCGTCACCGCCAGCTCGTCCGCCGCCCGCGTGAAGCTGAGGTGCCGCGCCGCCGCGTCGAGCACGCGCAGGCCGTTCAGGGGGAGATGGGTACGCTTCATTTCAAAATCACCCTCACCCTTCCCACGCCGCTACGCGGCGCGGGCCCCTTCCCTCTCCCAAGGGGAGAGGGAGCGAAGGCGCCGGACAATCCCTCTCCCCTTGGGAGAGGGAGGGAGCCGCCGAAGGCGGCGGAAGGGTG
>CBIFVW010000281.1:0-3766 GCA_966186155.1 uncultured Sphingomonas sp. | reverse complement strand
GATATGGCGAGCGGCCGGATCACCTCAGCGATATTCGACGAGCGCGTCGCGCCGCAGGTCGCGGAGCATGCGCTGCGCACGGATGTTGGTGCGCTGCTCGGCCACCTGATCCTGGATCTGCTCGACCGTGGGCTGGCCCGGCGGGGGCGGATCGTCGCGGCCGCAGATCACGAGCACGCGCACGCCGTCCTCGATCGTGCCGAAGGGCTGGGTCACCTGCCCGACCTGGAGCGGCAGGATGATCTGCTGGAGCGCGCCCGGCAGGTCGCCGATCACCACGCCGTCCTTCTCGACGATCTCGGCATTCTGCGCGGCCGCGACATTGGCGGCGTCGCCGCAGCCCTTGATCGCGCGGGTCGCCTGGGCGAACTCGCCGGCGCGCGCGGTCGCCTGGGCCTCGGTCGTGCCCTTGGGGAAGGTGATCGTGATCTGGCGGAGCGACAGCTTGGCGCCGCGCGGATCGGGCATGCCGATCTTGCGCTTGTCGGCGAGGTACACGATCGAGAAGCCGGCCGAGAGCGCGATCGGTCCCGCGACCTGGCCCGGCGCCATTTCCTCGACTGCCTTGGCCATCTCCTCGGGAAGCGTGGCCGGACGCACCCAGCCCAGATCGCCGCCCTTCGACTTGGTCGAGCTTTCCGAATAGGTCTGGGCGAGATAGTCGAACGGCGCGCCTTCCTTCATCTGCTGGATGATGCGCTGCATGCCCTGGAAGACCTCCTGCTGGCGGTCCGCCGTGGCGTTCTGGTAGATCTCGTAGACGTGATATTCCTCGCTGCCCTGCGCGGCCTTGAGGCGCTCGAGGATGGCGTTGGCCTCTTCCTCGCTGACATTGATGTCGACGCGGCGGCGGAGCAGGCGGCCCCAGGCGAGCTCGCCTTCGATCTGGCGCTTGATCGAACGTTCGGACGAACCCATCTGCCTGAGCCATCCGCGCATCTGCTCGGGCGTGCGCTGGTAGTTCCTGGCGACGCGGCTGAAGGCCTGGTCGATCTCCTTCGGCTCGATGGTGATCTCGTTGGCCTTGGCCTCCTGGATCTGCAGCGTCTCGTCGATGATCTGGCGCAGGACCGTGAGGCGGAGCTGATCGCGCTCCTGGGGCTTCAGGTTGAGCTTGTTCAGTCCGACGATCAGATTGACTCGCTGGTCGACGTCGGTGCCGGTGATCACCGTGTCGTTGACGATGGCGGTCGGCTTGCGGACGTTCGGATCGGCCTTGCCGAAGAACTGGAGGTTGGCGGGCAGGTCCAGCTGCGCCGCCAGCGCGGAGCCGGGTTCGTCGGGAACGGTCTGCGCCATGGCGGCCGGCACAAAGCTGGAGACCGCGAGCGCCAGGAAGGAAATGCGCCCCGCGCGGATCGCCTTTGCAACACCAATGTTCACGTGAATCGGTACCCTCAATCCATGCCGGAAGCGTGGCGCTCTACTGCCCAATTGTGCCTGAACTTAGGCTTACCGGCGGTTCCCCTCTACCCCGGACCCTAGCGGCCGAGGTTCTTGAACGCCAGCGTCAACAGATAGGAATTGCCCTTGGCCGCGTCGCCGGTGGTGGCATAGTCGCGTTTCCAGGTGAGGCCGAGGCGGAGGCAATCGTCCTCATAGGTGACGCCGAGGCGGTGGCGCACCGGTTCGAAGCCGTCGGCGAGCGAGAGCGGATCCTCGTTGCGGTCGGTCAGGTCGATCAGGGTGGAGCCCGAGACCGACCAGAAGCGCGCGATCTGGACGCGGGCGCCGACGCGCGCTTCCTCGCGGTCCTGCAGGTCCTCGAGCGTGGGGCCGATGTTGCGGTTGAGGCGCAGATAGCCGAGCTGGAAATAGGTGGCGCGCGAGCCCAGCGTCAGGTCGAGCTCGTTGCGGCGGACGGCGAGGCCGTCCTTGTCGAGGCGGTAGCGATGCGTGAAGCTCACGAAGTCGCGGAAGCGGATCACCGTGCGGCCGACGATGTCCGACACGCGATCGGTGAGGCCGGTGCCGTCGGGAAACAGCGTCGGGCGCGAGGAGATGCGGTAGCTCTGCCCGATATTGGCGTCGATGCTGAACCCAGGCAGGTACAACGCATAGTCGAGGCCCCAGGTGAAGCGGGTCGAATCCTCGAAGCGGTCATATCCCGGGAAGCGGTTGAGCGCGAACAGGTTCGAATCCTCGAGATCGACTGCGCGGGCATCCTCGTTCGGGACCTCGAGATTCTCGATCTTGGGCGAGGCGACGATCTGGAAGCGCGGCGTGATGCGCTGGGTGCCGCCGAACAGCTCGCCGACCAGCGGCCATTTCACGTCGACCGCCAGCGCCCCGATGCCGCGGAAATGGAAGCCGTCCTCGCCGCGATAGCTCGCGACCGTGGTCAGCGCGGTCTCGCTGGTGTTGTAGACGTCACCGCGGCCATAGGCGGTGAAGGTGATCTCCTGACCCCAGTTGGTGAGCTTGCGCAGGTCCCAGCGCGCGCTGGCGAAGGCGCGCTGCGAATCCTGGCCGTCCGATCGGCCGATCGCGAGCGTGTTGACCTGGAACTCGAAGCGCCCGCCGACCAACCCGTCGTCCATGCGCCGACGATAGTCGAGCTCGGGCAGGGCGAAGGGCTGCAGCCCCTGGCGTTCGCCGACCCGCAGCGTCTGGACGACCCAGGCATTGATCGAGAGATAGCTGTCGTCGTCGATCCGCTCGGCACGCAGGTTGTTCCGAAGGCGATCGTCGCGCGAGATGTCGTAGCGGCGCAGGAAGGTGCGGTCGGTGGTCAGGCGGAACGAGGCGCTCGCGCTCCAGTTCGGATCGAGCTGGAACGTGCCGACCGCGTCGATATAGCCGCGGAAGTCGTTCTTCGACGTCGCCGGGGTAACCGGCACGGTCAGGTCGTCGGCGCGGCGGCTATAGGTGCCATAGGCCGATACGCGATAGGCGCCGATCGAATTGAGCTCGCGATAATCGGCCTGCATCAGCGGCAGCACGTTGGTGAAGATGCGTGGCGTGACGGTCAGGTCGCGATTGGGCGCGAGGCTGAAATAATAGGGCAGCGCGAACTGGAAGCCGTTGGTGCGGTTGTAGCGCAGGTCGGGCATCAGGAAGCCGTCGTCGCTCTGCCCGCCCACCGGATGCGAGAAGACCGGCAGCGGGATCGTCGCGAAGCCGAACACCGAGACCCGCGCGCCGGTGTAGCGCAGGCGCTTCTTGTCGGGATTGTAGACCACCCGGTCCGCCGTGATCTTCCACGAAGGTTCCTTGGGGCAACCATCGGAATCGGTGACCGAGCAGGGCGTGTAGGCGGCGTTGGTGACGACGATGATGCCGTTCTCGTCGCGCACGCCGCGCTGCGCCGCGATCCGGCCGCCGGCGTCGAGCACGACGAGCATGTTTTCGACCACGCCGTCGCGCAGCGTATCGGTCAGCTCGATCCGGTCGCCATAGGCGGTGTCGCCCTGCGGGTTGACGACGACGATGTTGCCTTCGGCGACGACCTGGCCCGACTTGCGGTTCCAGGTGACCTCGTCGGCGCGCAGCCGCTGGCTGCGGCGATAGAGGCGGACGTCGCCGGTGGCGGTGACCACGTCCTGCTCATCGTCATATTCGAGCGTGTCCGCCGTGAACTGGATCTGATCGTCGTCGGGCTGGGCCATGGTCGAAGGCGGCGGCGGCTCGACGGGGGGAGTCTGCAGGTCCGGCACGGTCTGCGGGGCCGGGGCCTGTTGCGGGGCCGGAGCCTGTTGTGCGGAAGATTCGGGCGGGGCCGACGTCTCCTGCGCGCGCGCCTGCGCCGCCAGGCACAAACCGAGCG
>CBIFVW010000280.1:0-3781 GCA_966186155.1 uncultured Sphingomonas sp. | reverse complement strand
CGCCGCGGTACTCGACTGAGGAATCGTCACTCCCTGAAGATTAACGATTAAACCCTGGCGCCTTGTGCGTTTATCCTCCTCCGATACGAGATATTCATCGAGAGGGTTCGCAATGGGTTCGCTTCGCCAATGGGCGTCGATGGTCGAGCATATCTACGCGGCGTTGCCGGCCGCGGCCTTCACCGAGGAGAAGCGGGACGAATCGCGTGATCCCGCCTGGGCCGAGCCGGCCCCTGCGGAGGCCCGGGGGCTGCTTCTGCTCGATGGAGTGCCCGCGCTCGGCGGCGGTGGTGGACAGGGCTAGATTCGAACTAGCGTAGACTTGCGTCGGCAGATTTACAGTCTGCTGCCTTTAACCACTCGGCCACCTGTCCATGGCGCCGCCCGGCGAGAGCGCGGTCCATTGCCGAAGCGTTCGTCGCCTGTCAACGCCTTGCGCGCAGCCTTTGTGCCGCATAGCGTCCGCGGCTTCCGCTGATCCGCATCCGGGGGGCCCATGCGCCGCATTTCCATCGCCGCCGCAACTCTACTCGCCGCCGTCGCCGTGCCGCTCGCCGCGCAGGGCCCGACTCCCGCCCCGACCGACCGCATCATCGACGAGGGCACCAACCGTTCCGAAGTGATGCGCATCGCCCAGTATCTCACCGACGTGATCGGCGCGCGGCTCACCAATTCGCCGGGGATGCGCAAGGCCGAGGACTGGACCCAGGCCAAGTTTCGCGAATGGGGCCTCGTCAATGTCCACAAGGAAGGCTTCGAGTTCGGCCGCGGCTGGTCGAGCCAGGGCGCCAGCGCGCGGATGATCGCGCCGCGCCCGCTCCAGCTCGCCGCCGCGCCGCTCGCCTGGACGCCGGGCACCAACGGCCCGATCACCGGCGACGTCGTGCTCGCGCCGCTCGCCGACGAGGGCGCGTTCGCGCAGTACAAGGGCAAGCTCCAGGGCAAGATCGTGCTGATCAGCGAGCCTGCCGACATGACCGACTCGACCGATCCGGACTTCAAGCGCTGGACCGACGAGGAACTCGCCAAGGCCGACAATTTCCCGCTCGCCAACGGCTCCCCCGACGCAGGCCGCCGCCCGGACCGGGTCGGGCGCTTCACCTTCGCCGCCAAACGCGACGCCTTCCTCAAGGCCGAGGGCGCGATCGCCTATGCCACCATGTCGAGCCGCAACGGCAAGCTGCTCCACGGCCAGAACAGCCAGTTCCAGGTCGGCGCGACGCCGCCGCTGCCCGGCTTCGAGATCGCCGCCGAGGACTATCGCCGCCTCGCCCGCCTCGCGAAGATGGGCGCCGCGCCCAGGCTCGAGCTCAGCAGCGCCAACAGCTATGACGACAGCGACACCAAGGCCTACAACATCCTCGCCGACATTCCCGGCACCGATGCCAAGGCGGGTTACGTCCTGGCCGGCGCGCACATGGACAGCTGGGCGATGGGAGACGGCGCCGCGGACAACGGCGCCGGCGTCGCGATGGTGATGGAGGCCGCGCGCATCATCAAGGCATCGGGCATCCGGACCAGGCGCACGATCCGCTTCGCGCTCTGGGCGGGCGAGGAGCAGGGTCTGCTCGGCTCGATGGCCTATGTCGAGAACCATGTCGCCAAGCGCCCGGTCGATCCGTCGCTCACCGGCATCCAGCGCTACATGGGCTGGAGCCGCGCCTTTCCGATCACGCCGGGACCGGACCACGCCAAGCTCGCGGCCTATTTCAACCTCGACAACGGCTCGGGCAAGGTTCGCGGCATCTATGCCCAGGGCAACACGGCGGTGGTGCCGATCTTCCGCGAATGGCTCGCCCCGTTCGCCTCGATGGGCGCCGCGCAGGTCACCACGCGGCGCACCGGCAGCACCGATCACGTCTTCTTCGACGCGGTCGGCATCCCCGCCTTCCAGTTCATCCAGGATCCGCTCGACTACGGATCGACGGTGCACCACACCAATGTCGACACCTTCGATCACCTGCGCGCCGACGACCTGCGCCAGGGTGCGATCATCCTCGCCGCGTTCCTCGTCAACGCCGCCAATGCCGACGCGCCGCTGCCGCGCGTGCCGCTGCCGAGCGAGCCCAAGCCGGCGGACGGCTTCTATCCGGCGCCGGGCAACTGATGGCGAGACGCGGACATCGGCCGAGCCAGGCCCCGGCGTCGCGGCCGCGCTTCTACGGGCGGCACGCGGTGCTGGCGGCGCTGGCGAATCCCGAGCGGACGGTGCGCAAGCTCTGGGGCACGCGCGAGGCGCTCGCGGCGCTCGACCTGCCGCCCGTGATCCCGATCACTTATGCCGACGCGGCCGATCTCGGCCGGCTCGTCCCGCACGATGCGCCGCACCAGGGGCTCGTCGCCGAAGTCGATCCGCTCGAGGAGATCTGGCTCGGCGACCTGCTCGAGCAGGGCCGGAACGACCGCCGCCCGCTGCTCGTGCTGGACCAGGTGACCGATCCGCACAATGTCGGCGCGATCCTGCGCTCGGCGGCGGCGTTCGACGCGCTCGGCATCGTCACGCAGGACCGGCACGCCCCGCCCGAGACCGGCGCGCTCGCCCGCGCCGCGGCGGGGATGCTCGAGGTCGTTCCCTGGGTCCGCGTGGTGAACCTGTCGCGCGCGCTCGACGAGATCGCCGAGGCGGGCTTCTGGCGGATCGGCCTCACCGGCCATGCCAAGGGCACGCTCGCCGAAGTGATGGGCGATGCGCGGATCGCGCTCGTGCTCGGCGCCGAGGGCGAGGGCATGCGGCAGAATACCGAGACGCATTGCGACGAGCTTGCGCGGCTGCCGATCTCGCCTAAGGTCGAAAGCCTCAATGTTTCGAATGCCGCGGCGATCGCGCTCTATGCGGTGACCGTCCGCGGCTGACCGCGGGGGATTCACATGCTGCATCGACTGAAGGCCATCGCGCTCGCGCTGATCGCGCCGCTGGCGCTTGCCGGCTGCCTGTTCGTGCCGGGCCATTTCGAATCGGCGCTCACCATCCATGCCGACCGCAGCTTCACCTTCGCCTACAAGGGCGAGGTGATGGCAGTCGACCTGCAGAGCTTCATGGGCAAGGCCATGAAGGAAGGCATGGCGGCGGGCGCCAAGGGCAAGAGCAAGAAGGATACGGACAAGGAGGAGATGCCCGACTTCACGCTCACGCCCGAGGAGAAGGCCAAGCAGGACGAGAATTTCCGCAAGCTCGCGGTCGAGGTCGCCAAGGAAGCCGGCTATCGCGCCGTCGAATATCGCGGCAACGGCATGTTCTGGGTCGACTACCAGATCTCGGGGGTGCTCGATCACGGCTTCGTCTATCCGTACAATCTCGACAACCAGATGATCCTGCCGTGGATCTCGGTCGAGCTGCGCGGCAAGGACCTGGTCCGCTTCAAGGCCCCGGGCTTCGCCAAGCAGAATAGCGGCGGCATGGGCGGCGCGGGCGACATGAGCGCGAGCCTGGCGATGATCCCGGGCGGGATCGGCGACGCCTTCACCCGGATGGAAGGCACCTTCACCTTCACGACCGACGCCGAGCTGGTCAGCCAGAACAACGAGGAAGGCGCGGTCACCACCGGATCGAACAAGACGGTGACGTGGAAGGTCGACATGACCACCGACGATGCGCCGATGGCCTCGGTACGGGTGCGGGCGCTTCGATAAGAGCAAAATTCCTCCCCGAGCTCGTCTCGGGGAGGGGGACCATTCGCACAGCGAATGGTGGAGGGGCCGGCGCGATCACGCGGCCGCGAACCGCCGCGCCCCTCCACCACGCCGCTTCGCGTCGCGGTCCCCCTCCCCCAGCTTGCTGGGG